>CBDUJZ010000074.1:0-24184 GCA_965367675.1 uncultured Myxococcales bacterium
CGTCGCCGCCGTTGGTCACCAGAATCTGCGCCGGCGTGATGTCCAACCGGTGCGCCAGGGCGTCGGTCAGCGCAGCGGTGCTCGGGTATCGGCGAACACGCTTTCCCCATTCCGCAAGCGTACTTGCGACCAACTCAGGGTCAGGCCCAGCGCCTTCGTTTCCGGCGAGGTCGAGCGTGATATTCGGCGCGGTCGCCGAGGCCTTGTAGGCGTCGGCAGACTCAAACGCGGCGTTGAATCGGATCTTGCTCACGCGACAATTTGGCTGATGGGCGACACCACGATGTCCGTGCCGCCGCGTTGCGAAATCTCAGGGATGAGGGTGGGCAGCAGGCTGCGAAGCACCGCCACTTTGACCGCGTATCCGTCGCCGTGGTGCAGCTGCGACACCGTAGGCGTCTTCATGCTCGGCAGGATTTCGACCACGCGATCGAGCGTGTCGGTCGTGACGTTGACCTCGATCATCACGCGGTCGCGGGCGTCGATGACAGAGCGCACGATGAGCGCGAGGCCCTCGATCCAGGCGCGCTTTGCCGGGTCGTCCATGGCGGAGCGGCTGGCGTACAGTCGCGTGGAGGACTTCAGCAGCGTGGCGATGACCTCAAGGTCGTTCGCGCGCAGCGTGGCGCCGGTCTGTGCGATGTCGACGATGCAGTCCGCGTCCTCGGGCGGGAACACCTCGGTGGCGCCGTACGTGCGCAAGAACGTCGCGTTGAGGTTCTCGCGCTCGATCCAATCGCGGGTCACGCGCTCCATCTCGGAGGCGATGATGATCGGTCGGTCGGGCAGCTTGCCGTCGACCAGCAGGCTGGCGGGCGCAGCGGCGACCACGTTCACCTTGTCGAGGCCGGTGTCGACCACTTCGATCAGGTCTGCGCCGAGCTCGGCGACCCAGTCGGCGCCGGCAAAACCGACGTCGCGGGAGCCGGAGTGCAACATGGTAACCACGTTCTGCGGCTTCAGGATTTTAACGTCAGCGTCTTCGAAACCGCCCAGCTTGGGGCGGTATCCGCGTGAGGTCGTCTGGAGTGAGATGCCGGCTTCTTCGAGAAGTCGAAACAAGCTCTTTTGCATGCGGCCTTTCGGGAGGCCAATCTGGATGTTCGCCATGGGATGCTCGATGGAGGGGGCGGCCGGACGCAACAGAGCGCATCATCGGTCGCGGGTGCTTGCGATGACCGATACGTTGGGATGCGTTGTGGGCAAGGTCGGGAGGACTTCGCTACGCAGACGTACCAGTCATCTCCAGCGGGTGGAGATGATGATGGTGATGGTTCGTCTGTGAGGCGAGTCGCTTCATGGCGCCCTGGTTAGCGATCTTGGCGCGCTGGTGTCAAGCGTGCGCGCGCTTGGGTGCACGAGGTGTGCGCGCTTGGGGGGTGTGATCCAAGCCGATCGGTTCGAGCGCAAACCGCCTCGTTGCGCACGGTGGAGCTCTTTTGCGGACTGTCCTTCGACAAGCTCAGGAAGGGTGCTTGCCCTGGCGGATCCAGAATGGCGCTTCGAACCGACTGTTCGTGAGCACACCCGCGCTTGGCTGCACGACGGTCTGGCGCGCACGTCGTGGATGCCCCGCGAAGGGGGCGGCCGCGGTTAGCCGTTTACGTGGATGACGCGCTTGCCGAACGCCTCTCCGCGCAGCAGCCCGACGAACGCCGAGGGGGCTTGCTCGAGGCCTTCGATCATCTCCTCGCGGTAGCGCACTTTGCCGTCTTTGACCCACGCTAGCATCTGGCGGGAGAACTCGGGGTACAGGTGCCCGAAGTCGTCGAAGACGATGAACCCGCGCATGGTGATGCGCTTGCGGAGCATCTGCCCCATCAAATAGTTCATGCGGTCGGGGCCGTCAGGCAACGAGGTCGCGTTGTATTGCGAGATGAGGCCGCACAGCGGGATGCGCGCGCCCGTGTTGAGCAGCGGGAGCACGGCGTCGAACACGGCTCCGCCTACGTTCTCGAAGTACACGTCGATGCCATCGGGGGCCGCTGCCTTGAGCGCGTCCGCGAAGTCGTCGGCTTTGTAGTCAACGCAGGCGTCGAACCCGAGGTTGTTGACCACGTGCGCGCCTTTCTCCGGTCCGCCGGCGATTCCGATCACGCGGCAGCCCAGGATTTTACCGATCTGGCCGACCGTCGCGCCCACGGGTCCGCTGGCGCCGGCGACCACGAGCGTCTCGCCGGCCTTCGGCTGGCCGATTTGCGTGAGGCCCGCCCAGGCGGTGATGCCGGGCATGCCGAGCACGCCGAGCGCCCACGACGGGTTCTCGGGGGTCTTGCCCATGTTGATCACGCCGCGTCCGTCGGACAGCGCGTAGTCCTGCCAGCCGCCGAACGCGACGACCCAGTCGCCCTCGGCGAAACCGTCGACGTCGGAGGTCACGACCTGGGACACGGTGCCGCCGACCATCACTTCGCCAATTTTGACCGGCGGAGCGTACGACGGGGCCGCGCTCATGCGCCCACGCATGTACGGGTCGAGCGACAGGTACTCGTTGCGCAGCAGCATCTGGCCCTTGCCGGGCGTCGGCACGGCGTCGGTGTCCAGGCGAAGTGTGTTGTCGTCGGGCTCGCCCTTGGGGCGCTCGGCGAGGACGAATTTGCGGTTGCTGGTGGTGGATTGCGTCATCGGTGAACTCTCCGGCCAGACCCTGGTCTGGTTGCTGCGCTTAGAAGTCCGGCGTTCGCTGCGCTCGGGCTTCGCGGTACAAGAATTGGCTTCGCGCCGGCGGCTGCCGTGGTGGACACGCGGCGGGCGCAGTCCTTGGTTAAGCCGAGCCGGGGAACGATCAACCCTTGGGCGCGCGGTCCGTGAGAAATCGTGGCGAAGGGGCGTGTGAGCCTGGACCCAAGAAGAGGGCCGGTGAGGCTGACGGCGACCCGGGAGGCGGGGGTGTCCGGCGGCTCTATCGGGGGTTGACGAGACGGTCGAATCGGCCGAAAGTTCGCGCATGATGAACGACAAAGAGACCTACGCCCCGCTGCGCCTGTTCGAGTACGAGCACAACCCGGGGAACTACTGTTTGATGCTCTCGGACAACGACATGCTCGCGGTCGAGGCGGCCTTCGCTGAGGGCGGACGCGATGCCGGCGGCTACGCTTGGACGGACGTCGCACTTCAGCTCATTCGGACCGAAGCGCCGGAGCTCGAAGCGCGCGTGGGGTTCGACCCCGAGGCGGGCATGTTCGTGGCGTACGGCGCGGACCTGGACGCGCTCAAGCAGCTGGCCGTGCTCCTGCGCGGCGCCTTCCACGACGCCAAGAAGCTGGTCGCTGCGGTCGCCGCTGCGCCCTACGAATACGACTGAGATAGACGTCACAGTTCAGGGCGTGGGGGCGCCGCGTGCTTACCGTTGAGGTGCATTACACCGGGTTCATTCACCCACAGGTGCCAGTGCAAATTTGGCACCAGGAGCACGCAAGATTGCATACGCTTTCTTTTCGAAACTCGATGGTACTGGGGCTGTTCGTCGCGCTTGGCGCGGCTTGCGGGTCCGACAACAACGGCGATGTTTGGCCGACCGGCGACACCGCCACGGACGCGTCCTCGGACGCCTACGTCGATGCCGACACCATTGACGGCGATACGGCCGATGCCGACGCGGATGCGGGTGGCGACACCGGCGATGTCACCGTCCTCAGCGGCGCCCCCCTCGCCCTCGCGCTCCTCGAAGACGCGCCGTTTGTGATGAGTCACCCGCTCATCTTCGAGGACCGCATCTACGTGCACACCGCCAGTGCGCACGACTCCATCAACAACGGGCTCGGCGGCGTTACCGAGCGCCTGACCTGTTACGACTTTGAGACCCTCGACGTGGTCTGGAGCACCGTGCTCACCGAGGACGGCTCCACCTTTGGAGTCGTCCCGTCCGAAATGGGCACCGTGCTCAACCGCTACGGAGACGTGATCCCCGTGTGGTCGATGGGCTCCGATGCCGACCGCGTGATGTTGACCTCGGTCGATGTGTACACCGGCGAGATCGCCCGCCAGCGCGAGATTCCGATGAGCTGGACGTACATCGCGCCCAACGGCGAGCCGGTGGTGCGGTCGGTGGGTCGCTTGGCCGACCACCCCGTGCAATCGGGCAGCGGCATGTTCCTCGCGGCGGGCACCTCCGTCGACATCTGCTCCGGCGATGTAGACTGGGACAGCGGGCCGTGGACCACGATGAGCGACGCGGTCGTGCACCGGGGCGTCGCCTACGGCCACGAATCGGGCGGCGGGCGTCAGGTAACCGCGCTCGCGTTGGGATACGCCCGCGCCGAGCTTACGGGCTACGCGGACGACGGCACGGCGCGGCTGTGGACGTCGGAGGGGCAGGGCGATGTGGATGGCAGCTACGGCGTGGCGCTCTGGAACGGCAGCGTGGTCTCGGTCGACGAGCACCAGGGCAGCGCAGCGCTCGACGCGGGCATCTACGTGAACCGCTGGGACATGCGCACCGGCGCGCTCGTCTCACGCATCGCACTCGCGCCCCGCGAGGACTTCAGCGAGCTCTCGCTCATGCGCCTCAACGACAGTGGGCTGCGCGGCTACATGCAGATCTCGGGCGACATCCTCCTGATCCCGCTGACGGGGCTGATGACCGTCGACCGCGACTCGCGCATGGCGGCGGGCGTACGGGCGGTCGACCTGGCGACCGAGGAGGAGCTGTACTCGGTGATGTGGCCGTCGATGGCGGGCAACTTCGTGGCCAGCGGCGACTACTTCTATGGGCTCCGCGCGGTGCTCGATGCGGGCGAGCATGGCTTCAGCGTGCTGCAGTACGACATCCGCACGGGCGCGCTCGTGGCTGAGTTTTCGGACCCGAGTTACACCGACGGCAGCTACACCCCGGCGCCGGCGGTTTACGACTTTGGTACGCAGCGGCAGCCGCTGCTCTCGAACGGCCGCCTCGTCGTGGTCGCTGACAACCCCGACCAAGGCAGCGCGGTGTGGCTCATCGACACCGGAGACACCTCGGCGGAGGTGCGTCAGTTTCGGAACAACAACCAGATGAACCCGGTGCTGAACCTCGCGGACCCGACGAGTGAGCAGGGCCCGAACGTGTCTGCGCCCATGCCCGGCGACCCGGAGGACACCACGGTGAGCAACCTCGAGGAGGTCCAACCGCGCTCAACGGTAGAGCGCGTGGACACGCTGCCGACGCTCACGCTCGACGAAGCCGTGCTCGCCGCGATGGGCGCGACGGAAGACGACCTGGACGCCTGGCCGACCTCTTACGTGGCCCGCCTGCGCGACGTCGCCTACAGCCAAACGGGCGAAGAGGACGCCGGCAATCGCGGCGAAGCCTACCTGCAAGTGGAGACCGAGCTGGCGTGTGGCCGCAACGAGGTCCGCTACCCCTCTGAGGGCTTTGTCGGCCTGTACAACGTGGCCGGCAACCCGCTGCTGGGCACCGAGGGCCGCAACTTGCTCGGCTTTGACCCCGACCTGCCGGTGTACTTCGAGCAGCTGCAGCGCGTGGAGTCTGCGGGCGGCGACCTCATCCTGCGCTTTAGCGCCTTGGAGGACGATACGCCGGACGGCATCTTCGAGGTGTTCATGTACTGGCTCAACAGCGCTGCGTCGCTGGCGGTCGCCATCGCGTTCGGCGACTACTGCGACGTGGTCACCCACGTGCTCGGCTCCATCGAGCGCGAGGCCTCGGAGCACACCCAGCACTTCGGCTCGCCATTTGCGCTGGTCTCACCGGATACCGTCGGCGGCAGCTTGTACGGGATCCCGAGCGGCGCGCACGTGGGACACCTGCCGGTCGCTGGTTCGTCGACTCCGTCGCTCTTGGTCGCCGCCCAGACGCTCGCCGGAGTGGCCTGCGTGACGTCCTCGTTGCTCAACGGCGACGTGTTCGAACTCGACAATGTGCTGACCACCACCTTGGAATCGCTCGACCCGGCCGACACGGCGTCCAAGGGGGACTGGCTGCTGGAGCTACGGCGTGAGCTACCGATCTCTGAACTCACGGTGGAGCTCATGGGGCTCACCGGCAGCGCCGACAACGCCCTCGTGACCGGTCGCGTGGGTATCCTCGGCTACGACCCGCTCGGCCGCGCGCCGGAGGCACCGCTCGACGTGTTCCAGACCCCGTTCGTTTCGCTCTCTGCGCTGCCGTCCGCGCGGGTGGAGGTCGATGCCGAGGACACCGCGGTGGTGCTCGTGGACACCACGTTCTCGGGCAGTGGCGAAGGACGCGGGACCGCCGCGGTGTACCTGGAACTCCAGATTCACCCGTTGTTTCCGGTGGGACTTGGGCAGCCGGACATTCCAGGTGTGCCGGCGATTTGGTCGTCGACGCGCTTCTTCGACGACGCGCTGTTTGGCGCGTGGGAAGCCACGGATGACCCGCAGGTGTTCCGCAAAGAGGTCGTGATGCCGATCGACAGCACGAGCTTCGTGGGCGGGGTAACGCTGGCCTACACGATCACGCTCGATACGCTGTAGCGCGCCCAGGCCGCGCGTCCGTCGGGGCGCGTACCGCGGACCTCAGGGTTGTCGGTACGCGCCTGAGTACGGGATGTTCCCGAGCCGCGAGAGCTCGAAGTCGAATGTCGCGATATCGTCGAGGCAGAACTCGGACAGGTGGTGGTGTCCGCAGGCGCGCGCCATGACCGACATGAGCTCGGTGGTGGCGTCGAAGAACCGGGCCAGGCGCTCGGCGGCGACGTCCACGTTGAGCCTCGCGCGCAGCTCCTCTCGTGGCGTAGCGATGCCGGCGGGGCAGTTGTTGGTGTTGCAGATGCGGGCGCCCACGCAGCCGATGGCCTGCATGGCGGAGTTCGAGACCGCGACACCATCGGCGCCCAGGCAGAGCGCTTTGATGAAGTCGGTGGGGGTGCGGAGGCCGCCGGTGATGATGAGCGTGATGTCGCCGGACAGGCCTTGCTCGTCGAGGAAGCGGCGTGCGCGGGCGAGCGCAGGGATCGTGGGGACGCTGATGTGGTCGCGAAAGAGCGCCGGCGCGGCTCCGGTGCCGCCGCCGCGGCCGTCCAAGATGATGTAGTCCGCGCTCGCGTCGACGGCGAACTGCATGTCGCGCTCGATGTGGTTGGCGCTGAGCTTGAATCCGATCGGGATGCCGCCCGTGAGCTCGCGCACGCGGTCGGCGAAGCGGCGAAAGTCGTCGACGGTGGTCAGGTCGCTGAACGTGGGGGGCGAGACCGCCGGTTGGCCTTCGGGGATGCCCCGCACGGTGGAGATTTTGCCGCGGTTCTTGTTGCCCGGCAGGTGCCCGCCGGTGCCGGTCTTGGCGCCTTGTCCGCCCTTAAAGTGGAACGCCTGGACGCGGGGGAGCAGGGACTCGTCGAAGCCGAACTTGGCGCTCGCGAGCTCGTAGAAGTAGCGGCTGTTGGCCTGCTGCTCTTCCGGCAGCATCCCGCCTTCGCCGGAGCAGATTCCAGTGCCGGCGAGCTCCGCGCCGCGGGCCAGCGAGACCTTGGCCTCTTCGGAGAGCGCGCCGAAGCTCATGTCGGAGACGAACAGCGGGATGTCGAGTCGCAGCGGCTTGTTGGCCTTGGGACCAATCACGAGACCGGAGCCCACCGGCTGGTCTTCCATGAGCGGCTTGGTCGCCATCTGCGCGGTCATGATCTGGATGTCGTCCCACTTGGGCAGCAGGTCGCGCGGGACGCCCATGGCGGTCATCGGACCGTGGTGTCCGAGCTTGCTGAGGCCCTCGCGCGCGAGCTGGTGGATGAAGGCGACGTGGGGCTCTTCGGGCGTCGGCGTGGCCTCGGGCGGCTGGCCGGCCTGTGCGCGAACCCCAGGGCCCGGCTTGCCGACGTCATCGGCCGCGAACTGCTTGTGGGTGCCGTCACAGAAGGGCGCGTTGCCGGTGTGCTTGCACGCACACAGGTAAGCGGTCGCGGTGCTCTCGGCCACGAACGGCTTCGGCTTAAAGGACGTGCCAGCGTGCGAGCCGTCGCAGAAGGGCTGCGACTTGGACCGGCCGCAAGCGCAAAAGTAGTACTCCTTGCCCTCGGTGAGCTCGACCGCGACGGGCTTGTTGTTGGCAACGACCGGCCCTGGGGACGCAACTTTGGCACCCTGATCTTGTGCTGTGTCTTTCATCTGCTCGCCCGTCCTGAAGCTTGGTTTTGTGTGTGCCGCGACCCTACCGGCTCGGCGGTCACTTAGGAACCGCGGCGCGCGAAGTGACCGCCCCGATTGGCCTGCCACGCGCTACGGCGTGAGGGTCATCCACCAGCAGTCCTGGAGGTCGGTCAGCATGTGGAAGAGCAGGCCGATGGCGACCACCCGGAGTTGCGGTACGGCCAGCGCGCAGGCGTACGCGCCCATGGCCCAGTACGTGTGCAGCGGATGAAACCCGATGCTGCAGCGGCCGGCGGCGAACACGTCCGGGTAGGCGAGCAGGTGGTCGAGATCGACCAACATGGTGGCGAGCATGATGAGCCACGCGCGCTTCCACCGGTCCCGAAACAGGAGCCGCGCCAGGAGCCCGGGCGCCAGGAAGTGCAGGCCGTAGTGCGTCAGGGTTTGTGCGAGCGAGAGTGCGTCCATGGTGGCGTTATCGCCGTGTGCCCGCGCGATGACAATCGTGTGCTCGGCTTGAACTCGTGGGCCACAGACACCAACGTCTTGGACCTGAGCGCGCGCGGCCCGCGCCGCCTCACCTGTCGCCGTAGCCCCCACCGCCCATGCTCTCGTTCCTACGCCGCCGTCGCCGCAAGAATGTGCTCGCCGCACCGTTTCCGGACGAATGGCTCGACATCATCACGGCGCGTTTGCCGTTCTATGCGCAGCTCGACCCTGAGTTGCAGGACACGTTCCGCGACGAGCTTCAGGTGTTCATCGACCGCGTGCAGTTCTTTGGCGCGTCCGGGCTCGAGATCACCGATGAGATGCGGGTGGTGATCGGCGCGAGCGCGGTCCGGCTTATTCTGGGGCTCGACGACTCGTTCTACGAGCGCCTCAAAGAGATCGTCGTCTACCCGCATGACTACCGGCACCCGGACGGGGACGACGGGTTCCAGGTGCTGGGCGAGGCGCACCACTTTGGTACGGTCGTGCTCTCATGGCCGGCCGTGCTCGAGGGCGTGAGCCACCCGACCGACGGCCATGACACGGCGGTGCATGAGTTCGCGCACGTGTTGGACAACACGAGCCTGGGCTTCGACGGCACGCCGCGGTTGCGGGCGCGAGAGGATTACGCGGTCTGGGGCGAGGTGCTCACGCATCACTACGACCGGTTGCGCGAAGGCGAGCTGCCGGAGACGGACATCCTGCGGGCGTACGGCGGCAAGAACGAAGCGGAGTTCTTCGCTGTGGCCACCGAGGCCTTCTTTGAGCGCTCCGAAGAGATGCGGGCGTTGGCGCCGGATCTGTTCGAAGTGCTGGCGCGCTTTTACGGGTATGAGCCGTGAGCGCGGTGTCTGACCGGCGCTGAGCGCGCTGCGTTACGTGCGCTGAGCGGCTGCTATTCGCCGCTGCCTTCCAGGTCGCCGCTGCCGTCGCTTTCGCCATCGTCGCAGAAGCCCACGGGCGGGAAGTCGGCGGGGGGGACGCACTGGTCGGGCACGCTTCCGCAGGGGTTGCCGCAGATCGTGGGCGTGCCTTCTGGAACGTCGCCCTCGGGGATCTGGGAGGCGTCGAACGTGGTGCCGCCGGCGGGGTACGAGGTCACGTTTGCGCCGAAGTCGATCTCGATGGCTTGGTAGGACAGCGTGCCGACGAGCTGGTCGTTGTTGTACACGGGGTGCTGCACGACTTTGGCGTCGATCTTGAGTCCGCTGAGGGCGACCGTGATGGGGCCGAGCCGCAGGGTGACGGAGAACTCGCCGGTTTCGACGAAGCGCTCGCCGCGGTCGTTCTGGCGGATGCGTCCTTCTGCGAATGCGACGAAGCCCATGTCGCTGACGTCGACGTACATATCGGCGGCGTCGCGGGTGTTCTGGTTGGTTCCTTCGAAGTTGTCGGCCTCGGCGCCGATGAGCACGAAGCGGTTGTCGTCGGTGACCGAGAGGTCGGACAGCAGCGAGAGCACGTTCTTGATGGGGACTTCGAACTCGGCGACGACCACGTAGTGGCCGCTTTGGAACGCCACCGGCTCCAGCGTGACCTCTTCGGGGGTGAACTGGAAGTTGAAGAACTCGGGGTAGTTGAGGACGCCGCCGGTTTGGGCGTCTTCGAGTCCGGGCTCGATCTGCACCAACAGCGGCACGTCGGGTTTTCCGATGCCTTCGGGGTTGAGGTACAGGGCGGCTGAGAGGCCGTCTTCGGCGACGGTGAGCGTGGTGCCTTCGGCGTCGCAGGGCGAGGTGGCGACGGTGCAGTTGGCGAGGATCGGGACCGAGTCCGAGGGCAGCTCACGCTCGACGTTTCGCGTGTCGTTGTAGACGGAGACGATGAGCGTTTCGGGGACGATGGGCGTTTCGAAACGCAGGTCGAGCAGCTCGTTCGCCTTGAACGTTCCGTTCGGGGGCGCGTTGAGTCGCGGCTCAGGCGGGGCCAGGTATTCTTCGCAGCCAGCGGTCCCGATGAGCAGGACGAGGGCGAGAGCGGCTTTGATGGAGTGGTTCATAGTGGAGTCGGTGTGTGGCGCCGTAGACGGGTTCCTAGAAGATGAACTCGAAGCGGTTCTCGAGGAAGAACGAGTTCACGGCGTCGCCGTTTTCGTCTTGGAGCGAGCTTCCCGGCAGCAGTAGCGCGCCCTCGACAGTCCAGTTGAAGTTCTGCCGGAAGCGCCAGCCTACCTGAAGGTCGAATTCAGTGCCGTAGTAGTTTCCGGGGTCGCCGCCGTGGAAGTTGACCGCGTCGTCGGAGATCTCGGCGCCGTCGTCGGACAGCGATGTGATGACCGGGTCGACGGCTCCGCCGGGGGCTTCGGGCCACGCGAAGAGCACACCGAAGCGGGTGTGCAGCCGGTGCTCGGGGGTGTCGAGCCAGTTGACGAGGATCTGCGGGAACAGGGCGACAGCGTTGGTGAAGCGGCCTTCGGTCGATGCCTCGGTCAGCGGGAACGAGGGGGCGTCGAGGCTGCGCAGGTTCTCGATGCCGACCTGTGCGCGACGGGCGGACTCGTAGGCCAGAATGCGCTCGAACATGAGCAGGCCGACGTTCAGGTCGCGCGGGAAGTTGAAGGCGGTGATGTCCGACTCTTGGCGCGGGTCGTCGTCGCCGCGTGCGTAGTCGAATTCGAGCGTCATGACGGTGGGCCCGAGCTCGACGTCGGCGACGACGCGGGCGCCGTACGCGCGCATGTTCTGTGACTGCGCGGGGCGCGGGTTGAGCACCGAGAGCCCTTCGGCGAGCTCGCGCGTGCTGCCGGTCAGGTAGCTGAAGTTGGCCTCGAGCGAGAACCGGTCGACCTTGCCCTTGAGGATGAACGGGATGCCCCAGATACCGGTGTCGAAGTTGTCGTTGGCCATGCGGACCATGCCGACGGCGGCGGAGAGGCCGCTCCATTCGAGGCCGCCCCAGTCGGCTTCGCGTTGGTTGAACGACAGCAGCAGGCCGTTCTGGCGGAGGTTGTCGCCGGATTGGTACAGGTTGCCGGTGTTGTAGAGGTCGAGCCAGGTGGCGAGCACGATGCCGTTGTCGAGCGACGAGTCGATCTCGCCTTCGTCGCCGCGGATCATGCGGACGGCTTCGTCGAGCTTGGTGCCGAACAGGAAGCGGTCGGCGATGTCGCCGTAGTTGGACGCGCCCCACCGGTTGTGTCGCCCGCCGTCGTGGCCGCCCAGGCTGGCGCCGTAGCTGGCGGGCTGGCGGCCCACGCGCAGGAGGCCGAACGGCAGCACGACATCGGCGTACAGGTTGTCGACCTGGAAGGTGTCGGCGGCGCCGAGCGTGGGCCCGTAGCTCTCGGGATCAAGCGGGTCGGCGCCCGGCTGGAGGCCGATGTCGAAGATGGTCTCGTTGGGCCGCCGCGTGGCGATCGAGAGGCCGGAGTTGGGCTGCGGCTCTTCGTTGTATCGGCCGTTGTCGCCCCAGAGCACGCCGTCGAGCACGTCGATGCGGGTGCGGATCGCGAGCCAGCCGCCGTGCTTGAAGGCGAAGCCGAGCCGCATGCGGTGCTCGGTCCAGTCGATGTTCTGCGCGCCGGTGCCATTGAGCTCCAGCGGGTTGATGAACACTGTCCGCGCCCGATACTCGGCGTCGAGCTCCAGCCAATCCGGCAGCCGCGCGTGCCAGTCCGCCGGAATGCCGTCGTCGGCTGCGTCGCCTAAGCCATCGGTTGTGCTGCCGTCTGTCGCACCCACGCTCGACCCTGTTTGGGCAGCGGTGAGCGCGCCACTTTCGGCATTGGCGACGGCTTCGTCTGGCGTAGACGATTGCGAAAACGCAGCTTGGGAGAGCAGCGTGGCGAGAGATGCCGCGAGGGCGGCGGGACGTAGACGCATAGAGACTGGGAGTCGTAGATTAGCGCACGATAACCGTGTTCGCCTACACGTGCCAAGCGCGTTGGCACACGATGACAATTGACACACTGTGTCATTCTCGTTCATGGTGGGTGAATGTCGAAGCCTCCCAGTTTGAGGGCACGCAAGCAAGCGGCCACTCACGAGGCGTTGTATCGGGCCGCTCTGAGCCTGTTCCGCGCCCGTGGATTCGACGCCACGACGGTAGATGAAATCGCTGCCGCGGCGTCCGTCTCGCGACGTACCTTTTTCCGGTACTTCGACTCCAAGGAGTCGGTGCTCTTTGCCAAGCAGCCCGCTCTGATGGACGGGTTCTTCGCGTGGGTGCGCGAGTTCGAAGTCAAGGAAGGATACGACGGCTTCAGCGCCGTGCGTGACGCGGCGATCGCGTTCGCGCCGGAGTTTGCGGCCCACCGGAAGGAGTCGATCGTGGTGCAGACGATCATCGATTCGTCGCCCGGATTGACGGCCGCCGACGTCGTGCGCGATCTGCAGTGGGAGGAGCGGGTCGCCGGGGCGCTCGCGCAGGGCACCCTTGACCCGGCGGCGCTGCGGCGCGCGCGGTATTTGGCTGGCGCCATCGTGGGCATGCTGCGCGCGACCACGCGGGAATGGCGTCGTCAGGACGTGGAACTCGACCTCACGGAGATGATCCGAGAGAACCTGGAGGTGCTCGAGTTCGGCGCTGCGCGTTGGCGCGAGATCGCCGTCGAAGAAGAGCGGCTCCAGGCGTAGCGGCGAGCGCTACATGAGCACGACGCCGTCTCCACGGTACGTCGGCTCGGACGCTTGGATCCTACCGCCGCGCAACAGGCGATACGCGCCGAAGCGTTCGGCCAGTTCTCCGGCTTTGGCGTGCCGAAAGAACACGGGGTCGCCGATCGCGATGCTCGGCGCGTCGTCGGGCAACTGCAGTGGCGTCTGGACCTCGCCGGCGGCCTCGGTGGACAGGTATTCGAGCCCCGCCGGGAGCCACGGTAGGGGCAGGCGATCGAGGCCGGGCGGGCCAGAGGCCACGTAGCCACCACCGCCGCAGGTGATCACGTCGGCGGCAGGGCGACGGCATACCTCAAGGGCGAAGAAGGCGGCCGGTTCGAGGTCGAAGTCGACGAAGTAGTCGAACAGGTGCGGGCATAGGAAGCCGGAGCCGGCGGACACCTCGGTGACGGAGTCGTCTTGGGAGGTGAGGTGCACGCTCCCGGTGCCGCCGCCGTTGACCAGCGCGAGCTCGTGGCCGTCGGCGCGGAGCGCGCTCACGATTTGCGTGCGAAGGGACACCACGGCCGGCATCGCGACGCGCTTGAGGGCCCGCTTCACGTGGTTCGTGCGCGGGTCGAACGGGGAGTCGTCGGGCAGCCCTGCGACGTGCGCTTCGTAGGCCATCAGGCCGCGCATCCGAACGTGGGGCATGGTGTCCGCTGCGCGGGCCAGGGCGATGGCGGCGTCGACCGTGCGGATGGGAGAGCGTCGGGTTCCGAGGTGCACGCGGCCGCGGAACGGGCGGTAGCTGACGTCGACCTCGAGCACGGCGGAGAGCGTGACGTTGAAACGCGCGCCGGCGGCGGACAGCGCCCGTAGGTGGTCCTCGCAGTCGACCACGAACCACACGGTCACGCCGTCCGTGGCGCGCGACGCGAGCCGGTCGAGGGCGGCGCGTTGCACGGTCGGATATGCGACGAGCAGGTCGTCGAACCCCTGGTCTGCCAGGTAGTCGGCCTCGACGGCGGAGAAGCACATGACGCCGCGGAAGGTGTCCCCGCCGCGGTCCATGATGCGGCGCAGGAGGCCGGCGTGCCGCACGCTCTTGGACGCGACGCGGAGGGACTTTTCCGATCCGTGCATGCGGGCGCGCGTCGCGTCGACGTTGCGTTCGAGCGCATCGAGGTCAACGAACGCCGCGGGGAGCGGGATGCCGTCGCAGGCCTCCCGCAGGGCCGACCACGCCTTCTCGCTCATGGCGTGAGCGCGTGCGAGCCGAACAGGAACGCGGTGCTGCCGAAGCCGAACAGCGCGCCCGCGACGACGGGATCCACGCTGGTGGCGAATCGAATCTCGATGCCGTCGCCGACGCTGCCGTCGAGGGCGGTCGCTTGCCACAGCGCGGGGAAGTCGCTCGCTGCATCCACCGCGCGGGTGCCCACTTGTGGCATCGTCCCGGCGAGGGTGATCGCGTCGGTCAGCACGGCTTGCAGGTGCTCTTGGACACGGGGCGCGAGCGCGGGATCGGCGCCGAGCAGGCGGACGATGAACTGACCGTCGTCGAGCGAGATCACGGCGCGGTCGGCGTTCCCGATGGCGGTGGAGGTGGGGCCGCGGAGTGGCGCCGGCAGGCTTTGTGCGATCTCCGCCAACACGTTACCGGCGATGGCGATGGCGAACGGCGCGTCCGCGGGCGTGGCGTTTTGCACGGCTTGCCATTCGGCTGGCAGCGGCAGGGTCAGGTCGAGGTTGGCGGGGATGGTCGCGTTGGTGTGGCCCAGCCCGACGATCTCCTGCGTGCCTTGCGATACGTCGAGCGCGTCGAGGAAGTTGCTGGTCGACACGTACGACGGGCTGGTGGGCGGGGTGCCCCAGACGGCGATGGGCACCGCCTCGGTGAGGGCGTCGCGGATCGCGGGCTCCGTGGCGGCTTCGGCGAGGGCCTCCAGGTTGAGCGGGTACGCGGCGAGGCCGCCCATCTGCGAGATCAGCCCTCGGGCGACGCGTCCCACGTCCGCGACGATGGCGACGTCGCTGAGAGAGCTGGTAGTGCCGCCCGCGACGCCTTGTGGGAACAGGTGTGCGGCGTTCCACGGCAAGAGCGCCGCGACGGGATCTTCGTAGTCGCACTCACCGGCGGCCGCGGGCGTCTCGGGCCAAATGTACTCGGCGTCGTCGGGGACGGCGCGGAACTGTACGACCGCGGCCGCGAACAGCGACGAGGTCAGCATTTGCGGCAACACGCCGGCGCAGGTCGGGGGCGCGGACACGATGATCGCGCCGTCGACCTCTTGGCGCCGCAACCGCGTGACGAACGCCGTGATCCACTCTGAGACGAGCGGCGAGAAGTCGAATTGCGGCACGAGCGACGCCGCTCCAGCAAACGCTTGCAGCACCGCGTGGGACAGCTCGGCGTTCACGAGGGTCGGGTCGCCGTCGAGCACGAGGGTCCAGCCGGCGTCGCTGCTCGCGCCGAACGCGAATCGCGTGATGCTGGCGCGCGTGAGGACTTGGCGCAGTTCGTGGTCCAAGCCGGAGATCAGCTCCGGATCGGCGATGTACACCCAGCCGAGGTCTGCGCCGGCCAGCGCGGTGGCGGCGGCGGGCCAAGTGGTCGCGAGGTCGAACCGGGCGCTGTCTGGCGCGAGCAGTTCGGTCAGCATGGCGCCTTCGCCGATCACCAGCGCGGAGCCGTGCGTGACCATCTGATAGTCCGCGTCTGCGGGCGGGGTCCGGCCGTCCATGAGTACGCCCAGGTCGGACAGCAGCACGAGGCTGCGATCGGCCACTGACGAGCCGCCAAACGCGAGCGATTGAATCGCCGCGGCGTCGAAGGGGACGCGGTCGCCAAACTCGTCTCGGATGATCGTCTCCAGCCCGGCGCGCAGGGCGCTGCTGCCGTCGATTCCGACGGAATTGAGCGGCGCGCCGAACAGCGTCGCGACCTGTTCGACGTTCATTTGTCCGGCGAACAGAACGGAATCGGGCAGCATCTCGGAGAGCGCGTTCGGGGTCGCCACAGGCGCGTTTCGCGACGCCGCGGACGTGCGGACTTGAGCGGATGCGCTCGGAATTCCGGAGCAAAGTCCGAGAAGAACGGCGACAACCGTGGCAAAAAATCGACCTTGGAAACCCATTCGAAAGCCTCTATGTGCGGGGTTCGGTGCCTCGGCACCTTATCATTTGGCCGATCATTTGGCCTTGCCCAAAAGAAGTCATCGTATGGGAACGCTTCGCATCATCCTGAGCGCAGTCATTCTGACGCTCGTCTCCGCCGCCGCTTCCGCCCAGCCGGTCCTGCGCTTCGTATCCACCTCGCAAGGTGGCATCGAGGTCACCGGAAACACCCTCGGGCTCTCCACGACGCGGGATGCGAACGCCCCCGGCATCACCGGCTCCATCGGCACGTTCATCGCCGCCGATCTCCTCGGCGCGGACGGCTCGTTCCCGGCCGGCACCACGTCGGACTGGAATCAGAACCTGTCGGCCGCCGACCTGACGCTGCCGGACGGCGCGCGCGTATTGTACGCCGAACTCATCTGGGGCGGCAGCTTCCAGTACCGCAGCGAGGACGTCAGCGGCGATCTCGACTCCGACATCCTGTTCTCGACCCCCGCGGGCGAAGCGTCCATCAGCCCGGACCCGGTCACCGCGCGCCTGATCTCGCTGCGCTCGCCGCAGGGCTTCGACGCCCGGTACTACGTGCGCTCCGCAGACGTGACGGCCGAAGTCGCGCTCGGCGGCGCCGGAAGCTACGCGGCGGGCGGCATCCCCGGCACGCAAGATACCGCCGCCAACGAGGTTAACGCCGCCGGCTGGACCCTCGTGGTCGCGTACCAACACAATGGCTCGCCTTCGCGCAATATGAGCGTGTTCGTGGCCGGCGATTGGATCGACGAAGGCGCCAGCGTCGACGTCGTCGCGCGCGGTTTCTGTTCGCCGCCGAGCGGCCCCGTGTTGGGCAGCGTGGTGGTGTCGGCGATCGAGGGTGACGCGCACTTCTCCGGCGACTCGCTTGAGATCTCGGACCCGAGCTCTGCGGGGCGCTTCATCCCGCTGGCAGGCCCGCGCAACCCGGCCAACAACTTCTTCGCCTCGCAGATCGCGAACCGCCAGGGCGAGCTCGAGACCTCCGGCACCTTTGGTGACCGCAACCACGACTCCGTGGGCGGTATCAACGTGTCCGGCGGCCGTCAGGGCTGGGACATCACGGCGGTGTCGCTCTCCAGCGCCGACGGCGACCTGGGCAACGCACAGCAGTCGGCCACGCTCCGGGCGACCACCGCTGGCGACTCCTTCGTCATCTCGACGTTGGCCTTCGAGATCGACATCAACGCGCCTGAGTTCTCCATCGAAGGCTCGTCCTCCGCGTCGCCGCGCGACGTGGTCGCCGGTACCGAGGTGCGCCTCACCTACGAGATGCGCAACGATGGCGACGCGGACGCCGAGAACGTGGTGTTCCGGCACCCGCTCCCCGCTGGCATCAGCTACGTGCCGGGCTCGTTCACCGTGGATGGCGCACCCGGCGACGGCGCGGGCGACGACGTGTTCGCCCCCGACCTCGTGTCCGGCGTTCCGATCGGCCTCGTGCCGCTCGGCTCGGTGCGTGAGCTCGAGTTCTTTGTGACCGTCGACAGCCTTCCGGTTTCGCCGGAGCGCGCGCGCTTCACGATGCAGGGCACCTGGTCGTACGAATGGTCGGCATGCCCCGGCGTGCCCCCGGTCTCCGGCGAGGCGTTCGGAGAGGTCGTGTCGCTGAACGCGGCGCGGATGGCGGTCACGGTGGAGACGGACGCCGCGCACAGCCCCGCGTGGCCCCACGACGAGATCACCGTCACGGTGACCATGACGAATACCGGCGACGCGCCCACCTCGGCCGCGACGCTCATCAGCACCCTGCCGGGCGGAACGACATACGTGCCGGGAACGACGACGATGAACGGCGATACCGTGTCGGACGCGTCGGGCAACATGCCGTTCGCCAGCGCCAAGACCGTGAACTCGGACGGCTCCGCCGCCGGCGTTGTGGGCCCCGGTGAGTCGGTCATCGTCACGTATGTGGTGACCGTCGATGCGGACCAGATCACCACCATCACGCACTCAAGCACGTTGGACCCCGACGGCGCGGGCCCCGGCGCTGTGATTCGCGCCACCGCGGAGACCCGCGTGAACGCGGACGTGGACGGCGACGGACTGGACAACCCGGACGAGAACTTGGACGGCGACGACGCGCTGGACGACGACAACACCGACAACGACTCGCTGCCCAACTTCGCCGACCTCGACGACGACGGCGACGGCTTCACCACGCCCGAAGAGGACCTGAACGGAAACGGCGATCCGCGCGACGACGACTCGGACGCGGACACCATCCCGAACTACCTCGACGCGGACGATGACGGCGACGGCACCGACACGATCGACGACAACTGCCCGTTGATCCCGAACCCCGACCAAGCCGACTCGAACGGCAACGGCATCGGCGACGCGTGCGAAGGCGACCAAGACGGTGACGGCATCCCGGACGTGGACGACAACTGCCCGAGCATCCCGAACCGCTCGCAGCTCGACACCGACGAAGACGGGTTGGGCAACGCTTGCGACGACGACGACGACAACGACGGCGTGCCGGACGTGGACGACAACTGCGACCTGAACACCAACCCCGCCCAGGCCGACCTGGACGGCGACGGGCTCGGCGACGTTTGCGACAACGACCGCGACGGCGACGGGCTGGACGACGACGAAGAGGAAGTTCGCAACACCGATCCTGACAATCCGGACACCGACGGCGACGGGCTCACCGACGGCACCGAGGTGCTCGGCGCGAACCCGACCGACCCGCTGGATGCGGACAGTGACGGCGACGGCCTCTGCGACGGTCCTGGAGCCGCCACGGACTGCACGCCGGGCGAGGACATGAACGCGAACGGCGCTGTGGACGCGGGCGAGACGGACCCGAACGACCGCGACACCGATGATGGCACCGTGGACGACGGCACCGAAGTGCGCCGCGGCACCGATCCGCTGGATCCCAGCGATGACCTGATCGACGATCGCGACCGCGATGACGACGGCCTCACGGACGAAGAAGAAGAAGAGCGCGGCACCGACCCGGTGGACGCTGACACGGACGACGACGGCATCATCGACGGCGTGGAAGTGTACGGCGACAACCCGACGGACCCGCTCAACCCGGACACCGACGGCGACCGCCTGTGCGACGGCCCGCGCGACGTGCAGGGCATCTGCGACGGCGGCGAGGACCTGAACGGCGACGGCACTTTGGACGAGACGGAGACCAACCCGAACAACCCCGACACCGACGACGGTGGTGTGGACGACGGCACCGAGGTGCTGGAGCAGGGTACCGACCCGCTGGACCCGTCCGACGACTTCGACACCGAAGGCAGCGGCTCCAACCCGACCACGGACTCGGGCGCGTTCCGCATCACAGGCGGCTCGTGCTTGTGCTCCGCAACTCCGACGCCGGCCGCCCCGCTGGGCTGGCTCGTGGTCGGCTTCGGGTTGCTCTGGGTGCGCCGCCGCTTCTAAGCGAAGGGGTGTGCCGCCGCTTCTAAGCGAACGGGTGTGCCGCCGTTTCAAAGCGATTGGGTGTGCCGCCGGTTCCAGGCGGGCGCCCGGCGTCTACGCGAGCGCGCTCTCGCGGCCGGAGGCCAGCACGTAGAGGCAGGTGGAGCGTGCGAGCACGGACACCTCGCGCATGTCGTCGGGGGACACCGACTCCGGCAGGCCGAAGATGTTCAGGTCGGCATGGGGCGCGACGCTGAGTCCGGCCTTGAAGTCGCCGGAGAGCACGTGCACCTGCGCGGGGCCAGCGATGCGCGCCTGCTCCCAGAGGTCGGTGAGGAAGCGCTCGGCGGCGGGGCTGTGCTCTTTGTCGCGGACCACGGTGACGAGGCGGATCTGGCCGGCCCATCGCTCTTGGATCTGCAGCGCGAGCAGCAGCGACAGGTCGATGCTGGCCATCTTGAGGCTGAGGTGC
This sequence comes from uncultured Myxococcales bacterium, assembly GCA_965367675.1. Classification (GTDB taxonomy): domain Bacteria; phylum Myxococcota_A; class Bradymonadia; order REDH01; family REDH01; genus CBDUJZ01. The sequence goes on from CBDUJZ010000074.1 coordinate 20,080, forward strand.
CACGCCGGGGTTTGGTCCCGAATCCACACGTTGATGGTGCGCTCTTGGCCCAGCCCCGCGACCGCGTGTGGGACGCGGAGGACCACGCCGAACTGGTGGGCGCGGGCCACGTTGGCGACCGCCTGGATCTCGGTCTCACACTCGGGGACCAGGCTCAGGAAGACGATGTTGGGGGGCAGGAACGCGCCGTGCAGGATGGACATGGTGAACGACACGGCCTCGCCGAAGCGCTCCGCCGGTGCCCATGCCGCCTTGCTGTTGGTGCCGTCGGAGAGCAGGTCGCTGGAGAGGCGCGTGAGCTCTTGGGTGTCGATCGGGTTGGCGGCTTTGTTGAGGCCGACCACGTGCACGCTGCCTTTGCCGCCGGCGATGGCGCGCAGGATGGTGTACGACCCGGCGAGCTCGGCGGCTGAGGTGACCGGGACGAGCAGGTCGGGCTTCCAGGAGCGCTCGGTGGAGGACGGCAATTCGCCGATTTTGCGCGCTGCCCACGAGGCGACGTTTCCGAGCAAGCCGGAGCGCGCGGTCTCGAAGGGCGTGGGGAGCCGGCGGCGGACGAGCCAAGCGTAGAGCGCGAGTACGAAGAACAGCGCGATGAGGCCGAACACCGGCGAGGTGACCAAGATGGCCAACACCGACGAGGTGACGCCGATGGCCGGCGCGGCGAACGAGATGCGGAAGGTGGGGCGGAACGACGGCAGGTCGAGCCACTGCTCGGTGAGCACGACCAGGTTGAGCGACGCGTAGGTGATCAGGAAGAACACCGTCAGCAGGGACGCGATGCTGTCGAGGGAGCCGCTGGAGAGCCCGAGCGCGACGACGATGGTGGTCACATAGGCGGCGTTTCGCGGCTCGTCTGAGGCGGTGGTTTTGCTGAGCGTTTCGGAGAACGGGGTGATGCCGTACGCGCCGAGGGCTTGCAGCACGCGTGGGGCGGCGACCATGGACGACAGCGCGGCGGAGAAGGTGCTCGCGAGTACGCCGGCGATGACGACAGGGCTGGAGGCGGCGCGGTCGAAGGCGACGGAGGTAGAGGTGCGGAGCTCTTCAGGCGTCGCGACCATGGCGAACCAGATGCCGGCGGCGAGGTACACCAGGAACGACACGCCGACGGCGGCGAGTGTGCCGCGCGGGATGCTCTTGCGGGCGTTGGCGAGCGAGCCGCTCATGGACGCGCCGACGAGGATTCCGGTGGCGGCGGGGAAGAAGAGGGCGAAGAGCGACGCGAGCGAGGTCTCGGTGCTGCGGTGGTAGAACTCGATCACGTGGTCGGGCGAGCCGTGCGACATGCCGAGCCCCATCGAGATGAACGCGGCGATCGAGCCGAGCATGACGACGGCTTGGGCGCGGAAGGCCAGCGCAGCGCTGAGCGCGGATAGGCTGGACACCACGAGGAACGCAGCGATGACGACGATGACGGTGGGGTGCTGCGGGAACAGCATCGCCCACGCCTCGGCGAACGCGTACAGGTAGAGCGACGCGCCGAGCGACTGCGCGAGGTAGAACGGTACGCCGATGGCGCCGCCGGCTTCGAGGCCCATCGATTGGCTGATGAGCGAGAAGACGCCGCCGTGCCCGATGCGGATGTTGCTCGTCATGGACGAGAGGGACAGCGCGGTCGACGTGGTGACGACGTACATCGACACGAGGATCAGGAGGAACCCGCCGAGTCCGGCGTGTCCGACGACCCATCCCTGCCGCAGATAGAGCAGGGCGCCGAGGATGGTGAGAACGGTGGGGCGGAAGACACCGGCGAACGTGCCGAATTTCCCGCTAGAATCAGACGGTTGTGCCACGGAGAACCGGTCTCTTTTTGATGGGAGAGGTGGGGCGACGGGCGCGATTGAGGCCGCCGGGGGCGCGTCCCTACTGTCCGCTAGATCTCTTCTCGTTTGACCGTAGCCCTCGCTTCCGCTTTGCTCACACAATGAGCGAAGTTTCGAGCAGGAACCACAAGCCGTCTCCGTACGTAAAAGGCGACGCAATCGACGGCAAGTACCGCGTAGAGGGAGTGCTCGGCGAAGGCTCGTTCGGTTGGGTCTTTATGTGCACCCACGTGCGCGTGCAGGCGCTCACCTACGCGGTGAAGGTGCTCAAGGCGGAGCACACCACCGACGTGGAGACGGTGGCGCGGTTCCATCGCGAGGCGGAGACGGTCGCGTCGCTGCGGAGCAAGCACAGCGTTCGCGTGAGCGACTACGGCGTGGCCCAAGAGGGGCTGCCGTACATCGTGATGGAGTTCGTCGACGGCCTGTCGATCGGCGAGATGCTCACGCGCGGCGGCCCGTTCGAAGACGCCGAGGTGCTGGAGCTGTCGCTGCACATCCTGCGCGCGCTGGACGAAGCGCACCGCTGCGGCATCGTGCACCGCGACCTGAAACCCGACAACGTGATCGTGGTGCAGGATCCGGACACGAACCGCCCGGTGGCGCGCGTGCTCGACTTCGGCCTCGCCAAGATTCTGGAGCCGGAGAACTTCCAGGTTCGGCCGGAAGAGACGGCCGCTGGACTTGTTCTTTGCACGGCGCGCTATGCGGCGCCCGACCTGCTGAAGGGGCATCCGAGCGCGCAGTCCGACATCTACGCGCTGGGCATCTCGATGATCGAGATGATCGACGGGTTCCCGCCGTATCGCGGCGAGGACTTTTACACCGTCGCGGCCAAGCACATCGACCCGTCGCCGGTGCCGCTCGGCGACCGGGTCAAAGCGAGCGCGTTGCTTCCCGTGATTCGGCGGGCCACCGAAAAACGCCTGGAACGACGCTACGCGACCGCCGTCGAGATGATCGCGGATCTGGAGTTGATTCAGAACGAGAAGGCGGCTCGTGGCGGTGGCGCGTATTTCGACACCGTCTCGGCGTCCGTCCGGGCGCGTATCACCACCACCGCGCCCCGCTCGAGCGTCGTCGCGGTCGTGCGCGACCGTAAGGTACTCGCCATCACCGGCGCTGCGGTGGCGGCCATCGCGCTGGCGATCGCCTTCGCGTTTGGAGCGCGGTCCGAGCCTCCCGTAGACCTGGAAGCGCAGGTACCCGCCGCGCCCAGACCGATCCCGCCGGAGGCTGCTGACACCGCGGAAGCGTCGGCGAACCCGATCGCGGAGCTGACGCGACGGCAGGCGGCGTTCGAGGCCCGTCTCACACGGAACCGCGCGCTGGCGGTGACGTCGCGCGCTGGCACGCTCGGGACGGTCGTGGAGCTCGTGCTCGACGGCTCCGGTGCGGCGGCCGGTGAGGCCGAAGCTGAAGGTACCGCGGTCGAGCGTGACCCCACGCCGACGCGCGAGCGAGAGCCCACGCCGACGCGCGAACGCGAGCCGGAGCCTGAGCAAAGGCCCGCGCGCGGAGATCGCGGCGACTCGCGAAACGACACAGAAGCCACCGAATCTGGTACAGGTGAGGACGAGAACCTCTTCGGAGGTATTCGTACCATTGGTGGCCGGTAGAGCGACGCGTGCTGATTCGTCTGTGCCTTAGTTGTTTCGTTGTCGCGCTCTTGTGGATGCCTCAAACGGCGTTCGCACAAGGAGCCGCGTCTGAATCCACCGCGTCTGAATCCACCGCGGCTGAGTCCACTGCGGACGAACCCGCGGACGAGTTCACGGTGCAGCGGTACCGAGAGCTTGAGCAAGAGCTCCAAGAGCTCGACCTCGCCCGCGTGGTCGCCGAGCCGGACACCGACGCCCGCCTCGAAGCGACCCAAGCGGCGATTCAGCATCGCCGAGAGCTCATGACGTTCATCACCGGTTGGATGCGCGCTGGGACCCTGCCGTCCGAGGCGGTCGGACAGGCCCGTGAAGCCCGCTTGGTGCTCGTCGAGAACATCGTGCAGCTCAGCGTAGAGATTGGAGACTGCGATGACGCGCGCGCGTCGCTGAGCCTCATCCGGGGCTTCAGCCAAGGCGATGTGGACCGTCAGGCGACGTACGACGCGGCGGTGGACGCCGTGGAGAGCTGCGTGCCAGCGGAGACGCGGGTGGCCGCAGGGACCGACGACCCGGGTGGCGAGAGCGGTTCCGAGAATGGCAACCCGACCGACGGGACCGGCGGTGAGACTGACCCTGGCACCGGCGGCGAGACAGGCCCGGGGACCGGCGGCGAGACCG
>CBDUJZ010000075.1:0-23543 GCA_965367675.1 uncultured Myxococcales bacterium
AACTCGCGACCTCAACCTTGGCAAGGTTGCGCTCTACCAACTGAGCTACTCCCGCTGAAGGGATGGGCGTTATACGTTTCGGCCGGCGCGCTCGTCAACCAAATTGTGGCAACATTTTCGCTTTAGTTTCGTGGTCTGAAAAACCGTTTGAGACACGCATATTTACACGCGGGCCTGATCATCCGGCGCGTCGCGGCGGGCGGCGCCTTCGTTACGGCGTGTACCAAATCGGAGAACTCCAAGCGCGTTCCTGAACGGTTTGGGCAATCTCCGGGTTAGAGCAATTGGCCGGCCGTAGGCCTTCGGGCAGCCGGATGCAGTCCCATGTGCTCCAGCGGCACGTGGGGTTCTGCACGACGCGCGCGTAGTAGAACGCGCGTTGCTCGGGATCGAAGTCGTCGTCGGTCCACACGGTGCACAGTGACGCCGCGCCGTCTCCCTGTGGTGCGCATGTGTTGAGGTCTACGCTCGCTCCGTTGTCGCGGTCGCCGGCGACGTCGATCACCTGCTCGTGAAGCTCGCCGTCGGCGTCGAGCCAACCCTTGATGACTTGGACGCGTTGCAGATCGGTGCCGGGGTAGACCGCCGTCCCTGGGTCGGAGAGCGCGCTCACGAGGATGCGCAACTCGCTGTCCGTCGCGCCGTCATCTCCGAGCAGCTCGCCGCCCATCGGCACGCCGTCACGGTAGGCGACCTCGAGCTGGTCGGCGCGATCGCACAGGTCCTCGGGGAGGTCGTGGCCGGCGAACATGCGCACGCTGATGCGGGGGCCGCTGGTGCCGAACACTTCGCGCCTGCGCAGGGCTTCGAACACGGCGTCGCGCGAGTTCTCTACCGCCCACACGCCGGTAATGCCACCGGGGTTCATGATGATCCCGCCGGGGGTCAGCGGTGGGTCGGCGAGCTGATCCAGCGGGTCGATCTCGTCGTCTCCGAAGTGCCCCTGCCACGCGGACTCTTCCACCAGGCCGGGTGTCGCATTGTGCGTGTCGGTGCCTGCGACGATGCCCAGTTGGAACGGGTTCACGCCGATGCGCTCCGCCTCGGCCAGGCCCTCTTTGAGCACGTAGCGCACGAAGTCGAAGCGCGAGGTGCAGCCGAGTCCGGCCATGGCGCCGAACCCGGGAGAGTTGCGGCAGTCGAGGGCGATATCGTCGCGCAGTTTCTCGAAGTCGCAGAGTTCGTCGGGGGCCGCGGCTGCGGACGACAATCCGTTGACGCACTCCGAGTCTCCTTTGTGCTGGAAGATCTCCACGAGCGGTTCCATGTCGGCGCGTCGTTGGGCCTGCGCGCGCTGGTCTTCGAGGCTGGCGCCGGTGGGGTACTCCAGCGTGAACATGTTGCCGTTGGACCAGTTCGAGTTGTGTGGGATCGCCATCACGTCACAGTTCTCGATGCCCTCGATGCAGTCTTCATACAGGCGGTCGAGCAACCCGGTTGGGGTGGGCTCTTCGAACAGCGAGGTCACGTGGTCGGGCGTGCGGTCGTTCCGGAAGATGACGTTGCGGTGCAGGTTCGAGATGCGCCGTGCGTTGGAGTACTCGTAGCCGTGGAACGTGGTGAATTCGCAGGCGGAGGTGCGGTCGTAGTGGGCGTCGGCGTCGTCGCGGGTTCGGCGCCACACGTCGCGCATGTTGGCCTCGCAATCGATGTTGTCGCAGATCTCGGGGAAGCGCCGCGGGTTCACGTCTGTGAGGCGTCCGCCGTATGCGACGACGGTGTCGGAGGTGCGATAGCTCTCGCAGGCTTCGAGGTCGTAGCCGTCGCTTCCGGGCGTGGTACACGTGTCGATCTCGGCGAGGTATTCGCTGTGATCGGTGACGGCGGCGAAGTCGAGCGGGCGGTCGAGCTGCACGGAGTTGGTCGGGTTGCCGTCGTCGTCGAGCGGCAGGATGAGCAGCGCCTCTCCGCGGGCGAATCGGTACGCGTCGGCGGGCTCGGCGCGGGTGTCTACGACCCACGAATCGAAGGAGTATCGGGTGTGGATGTGCAGGTCGCCCCAGTACAGATTCCGCTCTGCGGATCGCTGCAGGCACGGTTCTCGGTCCTCGGTGTACCGCACGAGCGGGTCGGCATCGGGCTCGCCCGTGTCGTCGGAGGCGTCCGAATTGGCGATGTCCGAGTCCCCTCCGTCGGCCGGATCGACGTCGCTGCCGACGTCACCCGAGTCGGCGTCGACGTCGTCGGGTTCGTCGCCACCACAAGCGGTCGAGGCGAGGCTCCAACCGACCAACAATGCTATCCGCCAAGCTGTGTTTTGCATCACAGCAAGATGGCAGAACTCCGCTGTAGGAGCCAGCAAATGGACACGGCGCCGAGCCAGTACGCGCCCGCGAGTCTGACAGGGCGCGGGAAGGGCTCGGCAGCGCCACGGATGCGTTGGATCGCCGTTGCGATCAGCAGCACGATGGCGACGAACGCGATCTGACCGAGCTCAACACCCAGGTTGAAGCCGCCGAGCGCGAGCAGCTCGTCTCCAGGCGGGAGCCCGATGTCGGACAGCGCGCCGGCGAAGCCGAAGCCGTGGACCAGTCCGAAGCCGACGGCGACGAACACGCCCAGCCGGTGCGAGAACGTGTGCCTGGCGTCGTCTCCGCGCGTGAGCTCCACAGCGAGGTACGTGATGGAGAGCGCGATGACCGCTTCGACGGGGGCTGACGAGGGTTCCGGAAGCCAGCCGAGCGCCGCGCCGCTGAGCGTGACGGTGTGGCCGAGCGTGAAGCCGGTGACGACGACGGCGATGCGGCGCCAGCGACCGACGAGCAGCGTGAGCGCGAGCACGAATGCCAGGTGATCCGGGCCGAATACGATGTGCTCCGCGCCGATCACGATCCAAGCGGGGAGGGCGGTCACGACGGAGGGCGCGGGGGCGTCGGCCGGCTGCACCATCGCGCTGAGATCGAGCGACAAGTCCAGGTGCGTGAGCCGCGAAACGCGCTGCGGGACGCCGTTGTGTCGTAGGTCGAGGATGATCTCGGAGATCGGCTCTGGGAACGTGACGACGAGCGGGGCGTCTCCGCATTGCAGCTGGAAATGCGCCATGCGCTCGGTGCCGTCGTCGGCGTGGTGCACCTCGGCGGTGCAGGCGCCGAACGACAGCGTGTCGGCGCTCACGCCGCGGGGGTCCAAGCCGTCCCACTTCCAGAGCACCGCGTGCTCGCCGGCGTCGCCGAGGTCCACGCGCAGGACGGTGGGACGGAACTCGTGCGCGCTGGCCGAGGCCGGGGCGAGGCACAGCACGGCGCACGCCAAGCTGAGGGCGGCCGCCAAGTGACGCGCGACGCCCCTCATGGATGAACGCGGCATCATCGGCGCTCGACTTGGTAACGTGCCACCACCTCGTCGATCGCGGCTTGCTCTGCGGCTTCAAGGCCCGTGCGCTGGATGGCGCGCCGAGCGGTTTCTCGCTCCGGTTCGCTACCTTGGACCGGCGGTTCGCGGCGCTCGGACACGCGCACCAAGTGCAGGCCGAAGGTGCTCACGATCGGCGCGCTCCACGTCCCAGGCTCCAGTGTGAGGACGAGCGCGGCGGCGTCGTCACCGAGCAGTCGGGCGACCTCGGAGCGGCCCACGTTTCGGAAGTTGCGACCGCGAATGAAGGGGTCGCCGAGGGTGGCCGGGTCACCGCCGGCTTGTAGGGCCTCGGTGAGCTCGGTGGCGCGCGCTTGCGGGTCCTCGTTGCGGGTCGCGTCGATAAAGACGTGCGTGAAATCGAGCCGCGCGCGGGCGGCCGGCGCCGGAAGATGCTCCGCGATCCACGCGTCGATTTCGGCCTCGGTGGCTTCGGCGGGCAGCCGCGCGCTCTCGAGAACGAAGCGCATGTTCTGCACCAAGCGGCGGCGAATGATCGGGTCGTTCTCGTCGAGTCCGAGCGCGAGGGCTTCGCGGCGAAGGGCCTCCTCTTGGACCCAGTCTTCGACCAGCGCGTCGATATCGGCTTCGCTCGGCTCACGGTCGAGGTCGGTGCGGAACGCGTCGGCGAGCGTGTCACGTAGCCGCGAGTCGATCACGATAAGGTGCGGGTCCGCCGCGGCGCCTTCGGTCTCGATCGGGGCCATCGCGGCGCCCTCGGCGGGGTCTTCGCTGCGCGCCGCGTCGATGACGAAGAGCAACACACCCAGGACGACGAAATGAAACACAGGCTGACGCAATGCGCCGGAAATGCTGCCCACTAGAATGCCTCGGAAACGCTAAAGTAGATACCCGTCAAACTCTCGTTCGATATACCGTAATCGAGCCGAACGTTCAGCCCACTCTCGCGATCGATGCGGAACCGGGTGCCCACGCCAGCGGACCATTCGGGCAACGCGCTGATCGGGTCGTCGCTGCGGAACACTTGGCCGAGCGCTCCGAACGCGGTGAAACCGATGCGCCAGAACACGGGCGTGCGGTACTCCAACTGCGTGGCCCACAGGTTGTGGTCGCGGTAGCGGTCGGACTGGATTCCGCGCATCAGCGATTGGCCGCCGAGCTGTGGCATTTCGTAGAACGGGACGTCGCCGCCGGTGGTTCGGAGCAGGGCGCGGGCGGCGAGGATGTGGTGCCGGCGGACGCCCAGATCGTGGAACACGCGGGTGTCGAGCGAGGCGTAGCCGTAGTCGTAGTCGCTGCCGAGGCCGATGGCGTGACCGCCAAACTCGGCGTGAATGAGGGCGCCGCGGGAGGGGAATCGCTGCAGGTCGCGGGAGTCCCACGTGAGGCTGAACCCCGGTCCTGCGGTGCGTCCGCCTTCGCTGCCGACGACGTCGCCGCTGTCGAGCAAGCCGCCGGATTCACGGTCCTGCATGCGCACGAGCGAGAACTGGGCGGTCGCGCCGACGTACAGGTTTCGGTGCAGCACGGCGCGCTGGATTTCGAAGTCCAGGTTGAGGCTCAGCGGGACGTACTCCTCAAGGTCCTGCTCGCGGGAATCGGCGCCGACACCGTAGAAGTCGGTGTTCCAGTTGCGGAGCAGCATGCGGCTGTTCACGCGCCATAGGTCGTTCTGGATACGCACGGACGGGTCGAGCGCGATCAGCCACTGCTGCCGAAGCGTGTACATGGCGGCGAGGGATGCCGTGGAGGCGGGTCCGTTGTCGGCGCTGCTCGCGGTGTGAAAGCGCAGGACCGCGACGCCGCCGAACGCCACGCTGGTGTCGGGGGTGTACCCGGCGAGCGGAAACCCGAAGATGCGCGCGTTGCGCGGGCCGCGCTGCGTAGGCCGCGCTGCGGATTCACGTTCGGCGATGCTCGCGCCGCCTTGGTCGTTGGACTCGCTCGGTGACTCGACCGCGGCGCTCTCGATGGGCTCGGACAGGGAGCGCGCGTCGGCGTCGTCTTGAGCGAGGGCGTCGGCGGGCGCGACCCGTTGTCGCTCAAGCGGCGGCTCTCGGCTCAGCTGTGCGTACGCACTCACCGGCGCCACCAGGAGCGCGGCCGTTACGAAAAAAGCGAGCTGTTGGGTGGTTGTGAGCACGGGGCGCGCACCCTGCCACGCTACGCGATGGCGCAAAAGCAAACTTCGGCGGGCGGACGCACAAACCGCCTGGAATCCACCAACAAAGCTCGCGATTCGCGTGCCATCAGGCTAAGAAAGCGCACCGTTTGGGTGAGCCGAATGCCGGAACTTGAAGACAACGATGGGACGCTGGTGAGGCGGCTCGATGGCGCCGCGTCGGTGGCTATCGTGGCCGGTTCGATGCTGGGCGTGGGGATCTTTCTGAACCCGCGTTTGGTCGCCGATCAGTTTGCCTCGCCCTGGGCATTTATGGCCATGTGGGTGCTCGGTGGCTTGATCGCGTTGTCGGGCGCTGCGGCGTACGCACAGCTCGGCTCGATGTTCCCGCGCGCCGGCGGCGACTATGTCTATCTGCGTGAGGCGTTCGGCCCTGCAGTCGCTGCCGCGGGCGGTTGGATCCTGGTCGTCGCGGTCTTCCCAGGCTCGCTCGCGACCATGGCGGTTGCGCTTGGGCAGTACCAATTGCCGGTGCTGCTCGACTCCGTCGGCTACGTCGCAGACTCGAGCTTTGCGGGGTTGAGCGTTGCCGCTTGGACCGCGCTGGCGCTCGTTTTTGCGCTCACGGTGGTCAACGGGCTCGGCGCGCATTTGTCCGGGCGTGCGCAGGTGTGGATGACCGTCACGCCGGTGGCGGCGCTCGCGCTGATGGCGATCTACGCGCTGGTGTTTGGTGGAGACGCGGCGGTCGCCGAGGTGGCGATGCCGGTGGCCGCGACCACGTCGGAGCGCTCCACGTTCGAGGCGTTTACGGCCTCCTATATGGCCGTGTACTTTGCCTATTCGGGGTGGAACGCCGTGGGATACGTGGGCGGTGAGGTCGGTGACCCGGCGCGCAACATCCCGCTCGGCCTGCTCGGTGGAACCGCGCTCGTGACGGTGCTTTACGTGATGCTCTGCGGCGCGTTCGTGGGCGTGATGGGCATGGACGGCCTCCGCGGCACGATGGAGTCTGGCAGCGCGATGGCGCGGGTGTTGTTCGGCGATCGCGCGGTCATCCCCATCGCCGCGTTGATCGCGTTCGCCATTGTGGGCTCGCTCAACGCGACCGTGCTCGCCGGCGCTCGAATCACCTTCGCGATGGCCCGCGACGGCGCGTTGCCCAGCGCGCTCGGCCACGTGTGGTCGCCGACCAGCACCCCAGCACGGGCGCTGCTGCTGCAGCTCATGGTGTCCTGCTTGTTGATCGTAAGCGGCACGTTCGAACAGCTGCTGGCCATGACGAGCTTGGCGATGCTGGTGCTCGGTATCCTCACGGTATCGGCGCTGTTCGTCCTGCGCGCGCGCGGTGTGGCGGAACATGTGCCGCGCTTCGGTTATCCGCTGCTGCCGGCGGTGTACCTCGTGTTCGCGTTCATCGTGGTCGGTGTGTCGGTGCGCTCGGGTCTGCGTGGGCTGGGCGAGGGCGGCGGACGATTGGATGATGAGTTTGTGTTCTCGCTGATCGGCCTCGCGGTCTTTGTGGTGTTGTTCGGCGTCTATTTGGTTCGAGATTTCGCCCGTTCGCGGGCAAGGCAGGCACGCGGTTGAAGATAGCGAATTCAGTTCGGACGGTACTCTTAGCGAGCACGCTCCTGCCGGCGCTCGGTGGTTGCAAATCAGGTGAGGACGCTGGCCCGACCTCGCCGGCTGAATCCAGCGAGACAACCGTGGATGAGGCGTCCCCGGCGTTGTCCCAAGCGGAGAGCGCTGCGTCAGACCACGAGGCCCTTGGTGGGGCCGATGGCAGCGGCGAAGGTATCGCGGAGCAGCACGCGGAGCCGCCAACGGAGCCGGTCGTTGAAGCGGCCGCGGAGCCTGGGCCGAACGGCGAACAGGCCGCACCCTGCGCTCAGGTGCCCGAAGGGACGGCGTGCATTCCGGGCGGTTGGTTCGAGCGTGGGCTCGATGAGGACCCCCATGCGTGCGACCAAGCGGACCAACCGCGCGACGGGCGCTCGTCGATTGTGCCGGCGTCGCGCGTCTGGCTGAGCACGTTCTATATGGACGTGACCGAGGTGACGAACGCGGCGTACCAGGCGTGTGTGGCCGCGCGCGAGTGCGAGCCGGCCGGGCCGCTGTATCGCGACTTCGACGCGGACCTGCAGCCGATCAGCGGACCGAACTGGTTCCAGGCGCGGGCCTTCTGTCAGTGGCGTGGCGGCGGTTTGCCGACCGACGCGCAATGGGAGGCCGCAGCGCGCGGTCCCGACGGTGAGTGGTATCCGTGGGGCAACGACGAGCCCACGTGCGAGCTCGCGGTGATCATGAACGAGGACGGTCGCAGCTGCGGCGTGCAGAAGCGCGGTTCGCACCCCGAGACGGGCAAGGTGGCTGAGGTGTGCTCGCGCGGACCGCAACGCTATGGGCTGTGCGACATGGCCGGCAACGCCGAGGAGTGGGTGGCCGACTGGTGGTCCACCGACTGGGCGACGTGCGGCGAGGACTGCGCCGGCGCGGACCCGCTGGGCCCCTGCGGCGGCGATGACACCTGCTCGGGACACCGCGAGCGCAGCATTCGCGGCGGCTCGTGGTACTGGCCCGGCGAGCACGCGGCGGGCTGGCACCGTCGGCGCTATGAGCCGGAGAACGACCCGGCGCACCACTTCGGGTTCCGCTGCGCGCTGACCGCCGAGCAGGCGGCGGAGCGGGTGGCGTTAGAGCTCGCCAGCGGCGAGGATGTCGCCGATGATGGCAGCGGCGCGGTTGAGTGACGAGCGGCCCGGGTAGCCGGCCATCGTCACGATAAACGCGCGTCCCTGGGTCGGGTCGAAGATGTACACGTTGTCGCTGTACCAATCTCCGGCGAACCCGGCCTTGTGGTAGAACACGGTGCCGATCGGGAAGTCGCGGGCGAGGGCGTCGACGACTTCGTCGCCGCGGTCGCGGTCGGTGCGCAGGGTACGGCGGACGGTGAGCAGGTCGGCGCGCGGGAGGTCGAACGAGTCGGCGGCGGGCAGCTGCTCTTGGAGCATCAGGCGTCGCATGCACTCGCTGAGATCTTGCAGGGTCGTGCACGCTGCGCCGCCACACGCGGTGGCCGCGGAGCCGCTGGCGGCGTCGATGGTTCGCGTTCGCCCGCCTTCGCGGACCGTGATTCGTGGGGTCTCGCTGAAGGAGCTCGGCTCGCCCATGCCCATCCACCGGCTGCGCTCGTAGGGGCGGCGCAGCGCGGAGTGCGACATGCCGTTTCGGCGCGAGAAGAACTGCGAGTTGAGGTTGTCGTAGCCGACGAACTGCACGAGCCGGTTGTAGGCGATGTTGTCGCTGGGCCCGAGCGCGGCGCCGACGAGCTCGTTCAGGCTGTGGGTCACCTCGGTGCCGCCGTGGAACGTGATGAGGGCTTCGCCGGTGAATCCGAGGTCGCGCGCGCGCTGCATGGCCGCGACGCCTGCGAAGATCTTGATGGCGGACGCCGGGTTCCAGCCGCTGGCGTTGTCGGACGAGCCGCGCCAGTCGAAGCGGCGCTCGCGCACCACGCGGGTTCGGGCGGAGTCAAAGGTGATCTCGACGACCAGCGCCATGAACTCGCGGGGCGGTGAGAACGCGCGCTGGCGCATGAGCTCGGGGAGTCGGTCGGTGTTCACCGCGCTGATGATGGCGGGTCCGCCGCTCTCGCCCGTGCAGTCGGTCGGGATGGTGAGGATGCGGCCCGCTTGGATAAAGTCGGAGGTGAGGCTGTTGGCGCGCATCACCTCGTTGAGGGAGCAGCCGTGCTGCGCGGCGATGCCGAACAGGTAGTCACCGGGCCGCACGCGGTAGCCGTTTTCGGGCACCTCTTGCTCGGCGTTTTGCACGGGCACATCCTCGCCGGAGCACTCCGGGATTTGCAGTGTGCGTCCGGCGTAGATGGTGTCGTTGCGCATCTCGTTGGCGACCATAATCTCGGTCACCGAGCAGCCGTTCTCTTGTGCGATGCGCTCCAAGAAGTCGCCCGGTCGAACGGTGTACTCACCGGCCATCGCGATGTCTGGACGCGGCGTGCCTTGCGGTGCGCCGGCGGCAGCAGCCTCGGCGGCGCCCTCGTGACGGCACGGCGGGATGCGCAGCATCTGGCCAGGGTAGATGATGTCGGAGTCGATGCCGCTCGCCTGCTGAATCTGCTGGACGGTGCAGCCCGACTCCATGGCCAGGCCCCAGAACGTGTCGCCGGGCTGGACCTCGTGCTCCACGACCGGGGGCGGCTCTGGGGGCGTGGGCTCAGGCTCCGGCACGACCACCTCGGCGACGGGCTCCGGCGTGGGCTCTACCCACGAGTCCTCGTCTGACGCGGCCGCTTCCGGGGCCTCGGGACGGTTGCAAGCAGCCATCGCGACAACGCCCGCGAGCACGGGAATTGCGACGAAAGCGAACGAAGGCGCCGAGGCGCGCTTGGGGTCAAACAGCATGCCGCGACCGTATTCGCTCGGCGACGAGCGTCAAGCCTGAGCGCGCTTCTCGGTCACTCTGTCGAGGGTTGTTGCCGCCGTCGTGGGCGTCTCTTCCAGGCGCACCGCGGCGTTCGGAGACGTGGGCGGGTCCGCCGATTCATTGCGAAATCCGCGGCTCTGTGTCATCCGAACGCAGACTCTTTACCGTGCCTAAACGATGCCTCGAAACGCTCGATTCTATCTTCTCGTTGCCTGCGCGCTGTCCCTCGGCGCGTGTAACTCCAACGGCGGCGATACCAGCCCCACACCTGAGGCCGAGGCGGTCGCGCCCGCAGTAGCGGCGACCGACGGTTCGGGCTCCGGCGCGTCCGAAGCCGCCGAGGTCGAGGCGGGCTCCGGTGTACCGGCTGCGGAAGAGGCCGTGGGCAGCATCCCCGTCGAGCCCGAGCCGCCGCAGCCCTCGCCAGAAGAGCAAGCGCGCGCCGAAATTCAGGGGTTCGGCCCCATCGACGGCCTCGCGCGCGACATGATCTGGAGCGTGCCTGAGGATCCGATCCCCGAGGTGCTCTACGCGACGCGCGAGGACCTTGAAAACCGCCACTACCTGACCTGCGATGAGCTGAACCTGCACGTCTGGTACGAGCGCGTTCGCGACATCGGCGGCGCATACGCGGGCGTGGGTTCCGACCAAGCGTACACCTTCATCGGTTGGATGCGGCCGCAGATCGCGTGGCTCACGGACTACGACCCGTGGGTTCGCACCGTGCACAAGATCTACCTGCTCGCGTTTGAGCGCTCCGAGAACATCGAGCAGTTCCGCGCCTTCTGGTCCGAAGAAACCGAAGACGAGACGTGGGCGCTCATCCAGGAGCGATGGGCGGACGATGTGGACATGCGCCTGATGGCCTCCGTTTGGTCGGGCTGGCGCTACAAGATCAACCGTCGGCTGCGGAACTACCAGCGCATCCTGCGTACGGCCGAGATCCCGAGCTTCCTGACCGACGAGGAGACCTACAACTTCGTCCGCGACTTCACGATGAGCGGCCGCGTGCGCCCGATTCTCGCCAACCTGCTGGACGAGACCGCGCTGCGCGGCATCGGCGAGACGTCGCGTGAGCTCGATGTGCCGATTCGCGTCTTCTACGTGTCCAACGCCGAGGACTACTGGCGCTACCCGGACAACTTCCGTGAGAACTTCCGGCAGCTGCACTTCGACGAGCGTTCGCTCATCCTTCGGAGCAACGCCACCAAGTCGCGCAACGGCGACTATCGCTACGCTGCCCAGCCGGCGCTCAACTTCCGCGCCTGGTTGAACGAGCCCTACGTGCGCCGCATCAACGACATCTGGCTTCACCCACGGGTGGACAACGAGGAGCACATTCCGGTGTCGTTCATCGATGACGAACCGGTCGATCGCGGCGGTCGATGATGGAGTTCACGATTCAGATCTTTGCGAGCCTACTGGCTGCGGCGAACACGGCGGCAGCACCGGCCGATGGCGTCGCACAAGCGCCCGAAGCGGCGTCGATGCCGAGCGTGGTCGCGCCTGCAGTTGAAGCGCCGACGACCGCGCCGACGGTCGCAGCACCGACCGCGCGCGTGGCACCCGAGACCTGCACCTACCGCAGCTACAACTGGTCCACCGTCGAGCGTCGCGCCGTGAACCGCCGCACCGTCGAGAAGGACTACGCCGACGTGGTCGACGACGAGCGCTCGCCCCAAGACGCACGCTGCACCGTCTGCTCAGAGGACCAGGTCACCATCGACACCGCCGCGCTTGGCATCGACGTGGAACCCATCCAGGTGTGTTGGGCCTTCGCGGACGAGATCACCCAGGCGTTGCGCGACATCGCCGAGTCGGGCGAGTTCGAGTTCACTGAACTGACCGGCTACCGACCCGGCCGGACGCGTGGTCGGGTGGTCGACGGCGTGCGTACCGAGTGGAGCAACCACTCGTTCGGCACCGCCATCGATATCAACGCTGACCACAACGGCCTGTACCGGTCGTGCAACGTCGACGAGGTCACCCCCTCGAACATCGACGACTGCGACCTCGGCGTGGGCGGCGCTTGGAACCCTGCGCGCTACCCGAACCGCAGCATCACCGCGGCGTCGATCGTGTACGACCGCTTCACCTCGCTGGTGAACTGGCGATGGGGCGGCGAGATCGATGGCAGCACGCGCGACATGATGCACTTCTCGCCCGACGGTTTCTAAGTCGGAGCGCCGCCCGGTCACTGAGGCCGGGCGCACTGAGGCCGGGCACATTGAGAACTGACGCACTGAGAACTGGCTGGTGGCCGTTCGCGCCAGCTCGTCGAGTGGGCACCAGGCACCAAGGCGTCGTCAGCGGCTGGCCGCGCTCGTCGACTCAGCCATGGGTGCGAACCTCGGCGGTGTCGACGGCCTTGCCGAGCAACTCACGTGCGCGTTGGAGCGCCGCCGTGGAGCCGGAGACCGCGAGGGTATCGCCCGCGTTCAGGCGCTCGTGACCGGTAGGCAATGTGGTCGCGGAGTCCTTTCGGGAGATGGCGATCACCGTCGCGCCCGTACGGCACCGCAGGTCGAGTTCGGCGAGCGTCGCGCCCTCGGCGGCGTCTCCGGCGCGCACCGCGATGGGGTGGTAGTCGAGGCCGGCGAGGGGGCCGTCGCCCGCCAGCGTGGGGTCATCGTCATCGACGGGGCCGTGCGCGGCGTGCGGGTCGTCGGGGGTCGAGGTGCGCACGCGGTCGGCGATGTCCATCGCGATTCGCGCCACCCCGGAGGTGTACTCGCCTTTGACGCGGCCCAAGCGCAGGCCCATCGTGACCAGGAAGAGCAGCATCGCGGCCTCGATCCACGGGCCGTCGACCATTGGGCGGATCAGCGTGAGGGTCGGCAGCCCCACCGCCAGCGTGACGGCCACAAACGCGATCGTCTCCACGCCCTTTGCGAGCGGAGTCGTCCCGGTTTGCCCGCCCGCGAGGGTTCGCACCGCGGCGGCCAGCTTGAGGCCGCTGCGTACGAGGCCGATGACGAACGGCGCGGCGACGATGGCGGAGACCACGTTGACGAGCACGCTCATCTCTTCGGCCACGTGCGAGAGCACGGTGACGCGAACGACGAACAAGACGACGAGCGCGGTCCAGTCGAGCAGCACCGCCACCGCCGGCTTTCGCAGCGGTGGGCCGTCCGTCGACGTCCGGGTTCGGCGGATGAACGCCTGGTACGCGGTGAGCATCTGGTTGGCGCGATCGGGCAGTAGACGGTCGATGAATTCGACGACCGGCTGCGCCCGGTTGAGCAACAGCGGGGTGGTGAATGCGGTGACGGTCGCGACGGTGACGAGCGCTGGGAGCGTCTCCTCGGGCACCACACCGCCGGCGATGGCGATGGTGGCGAGGATGAACGACAGTTCTCCGATTTGGCCGAGCGCGAGCCCTGAGTACACGCCGCGCCGCAGCGAGCCGCCGGTGAGCAGCGTCCCGCCGAGCACGGAGATGAACTGCATGCCGATGACGACACCGGTGAGCGCCGCCGCGAGCGGCAGGCTGCGGAAGGCGACCACGGGGTCGACCGTCATGCCGATGGATACAAAGAAGATGGCGGAGAACAGCGCGCGGAGCGGCTCGATGGCCTCCTCGACGTCGTGCGCGCGGCCGGATTCTGCGACCGCCATGCCAGCGATGAACGCGCCGAGCGCGACGGAGTAGCCGAACAGGTTGGCGGCGAGCGCGAGCCCGAACGCGGCGCCGGCGATGAGCACGACCAGCACCTCGTTGTCGGACTGGGCGAGGGCGAAACGGACCAGTCGAGGCAACACCAGCAGTCCGAAGACGAGCATGGCGATGACCACGCCGGCGAGCTGTCCGATGAGCAGGCCGAGCGACTGCACGCCGATGGATTCGCCGGAGGCGAGCGCGGTCACGACGGCCATGAGCACGATCGCCACGAGGTCCTGCACGACCAATATGCCGAACACGTGAGCGCGGACGTCGGGGTCGATCGGTCGCCCTCGGAGCACCGCGCTGACCACCATGGTACTCGAGATGGCGAGCATGGCGCCGAGCGATACACTCGCGGGTGTGGGCCAACCCATGAGCGAGCCGATGGTGAAGCCGGCCCACGAAAGTGTGGCGATCTGAACGCCTGCGGTGAGTCCAGAGATCGGCAGGATCTCGAGCAGGCGCGGGATTCGAAACTCCAGGCCGACCGCGAACATGACGAGCACTACGCCCACCTCGGCGAGCTCGGCCATACGGTGGGGGTCCGCGAACAGCGGGATCGGGATGTACGGCCCCACGATGAGGCCGGCGAGCAGGTATCCGAGGATGCTCGGCTGGCCGATCTTCTTGGTGAGCATTCCGGTGATCGCCGCGACGACGGTCACGACTGCCAGATCTGCGATGAATCCGCCGTGCACTAGGCTATCTCGAGGTTCAGGTGGGGTTGGCCGACCGCCTGAGTAGGTGCACGCGCCGCGGATGGCTACGGTTGATGGCGAAAAAGTCCGCCAGCGGCCTACCAAGCCTGCCGAACGAACGGTTCACACGGCGCGCCTAGGCGGGCGACACGTCGGCCTGCGCCGCGATGCGTGCTTCGAGGATGCCGCGAATCTCATCAGAGTTCTCGAAGATGCCAGGCTTGAAGAGGATCTCCTTTCCGGCCGCGCTGGTCAGCTTGTACACCGCGTTGCTCTTCGGACGGACGCGGGCGACGGTCGCTCCCTCCCACGGGACACGGTACTGGGCGAGCCACCAGTATTCGAACGCCTCGTCGGTGATTTTGACCTCTGCTTTGGCGGCGAGCCAGAACATGAGCAGCCCGATTCCGAGGATCGGCAGAGCGATGATTCCGACGATGCGGATGAAGAGCTTGGAGCCGCTCGGCAGGTTGTACGTCTTTGTCATGTGCGGTCGTGTGAGGCCGCGCCCCCGAGGGCCGCAGCGTGACTGTGGTGTGTCGTGGAAGAAGCCCGAACAACAACGGCTGTTGCGTCCAGTGTAGCCGAGAACTGGGCGCGGGCGGGAGCGTATCGTTGCGCGCGTGGACCGGTGGGGATTGCCGCGGCGGTGGTGGCGCTGACGATCGCGTCACACGGTCATGTCACACGCTCGCGCCGTACTATCGCGCCGTACTATCGCGCCGTACTATCGCGTCACACTGTGTAGCGGACTGGAAACGGTGGTCTCTGTCGCGTACTTTGCCCGCATGTGGATGGAGCGGGGCCTCAACGCAGGACCTCACTGGAGTGCGGAAGATGGGAACGACTGACGACCTACGCAGAGCGGCGCCGTACCTGTTTTACGGTGAGACGACGTCGCTTTGCGAGACGTGCCTAGCGCCCGTGCCAACCAAGATTCTGATCGAAGGCGACAACGTTTTCTACAGGAAGCGGTGCCGCGAACACGGTGTGCAGAAGTCGCTCGTGTCGACGGACTCCGCGTACTTTCGGCGGACCAAAGACTACCTGAAGCCTGGGGACAGGCCACTTCAGGTGCAGAGCAAGACCGACTTCGGGTGCCCGCTCGACTGCGGCCTCTGCCCCGACCACGAGCAGCATTCGTGCTTGGCGATTATCGAGATCAACCAAGCCTGCAACCTGTCGTGCCCGGTGTGTTTCGCGGAGAGCTCGACGTCGAAGACGGGGCAGCGCAGCGTGGCAGAAGTCGAAGGCATGCTCGACACGCTGGTGGCGTCGGAGGGCGAGCCAGACCTGCTGCAGATCTCGGGCGGCGAGCCCACGATTCACCCGGACTTCTTCGAGATCCTCGACGCCGCCAAGCGCCGGCCGATTCGCCACATCATGGTGAACACCAACGGCATTCGCATCGCCAACGACCCTGCGTTTGTGGACCGGTTGGCGACCTACGCGCCGGGGTTCGAGGTGTACTTGCAGTTCGACAGCCTCAAGCGCGACGCCCTGATGAACCTGCGCGGCGCCGACCTCCGCAAGGTGCGGCTCGATGCGTTGGCGCGGCTCGAGGAGCGGAACCTGTCGACGACGCTGGTGGTGACGGTGAAGGCGGGCGTGAACGACGACGAGATCGGCGAGATCGTGCGTTTCGCGCTGCAGTATAAGTGCATACGTGGGGTCACGTTTCAGCCGGTCCAGGACGCGGGTCGGAACGACGGATTCGATAAGAAAACCAACCGCTTACTGCTGACGGATGTACGCCGCGCGGTGGCCGAGGACAGCGGCGTGTTCAGCGCGGCGGACATGATCCCGTTGCCGTGCAGCCCGGAGAACATCTGCATCGGATACGGGCTGCGGAACGGCGACCAGATCGCGCCCATCACGTCGATGTTTCCGCCCGAGGTGCTGTCGGCCACCGTGCCCAACGCGGTCACGTTTGAGGGCTATCCGGAGCTGCGAAAGAGTGTGTTCAGCCTGCTCTCGCTGTCGACCACGGCCGCGGACGCATCGGAGAAGCTGGCGTCGGTGCTGTGCTGTTTGCCGCAGGCCGAGGTCCCCGAGTCGCTGACCTACGAGAACACGTTCCGCGTGGTGATCGTTCAGTTCATGGACAAGCACAATTTCTGCGTCGGTGGGGTCAAGCGCTCGTGCATCCACTTTGTGGAGCCCGACGGAAAGATCTACCCATTCGACACGTTTAACCTGTTCTACCGCGACCCGACTGTGGTCGATGGGCTACGGGCCAAGGTGCTGGGATGACCGACGACCGCCGGGTGATTCGTGAAGCGGCGCGCGTCTCGGGAATCGTCTTCGCAGGGTGCTCCCGCGGCCGGTTCAGATCCCGAAACGCGAATCGTAACGACACGTGGGCTACGTATGCCGACCGAACTCGACATTAAGAACTCCGCCGTGGTCGTCCTCCTCATGGCGCTGTTCCCCACCGGTTTGGGCGTAGCCAATGGGTGTGACTCTTGGCACGCGGCGGACGACCGGGCGCTCTACTTCTACGGGGCGGGTGCGTTCAGCTTGCTCATTCCTTCCATGTTGAGACACCTGAAGCGCGGGCCGAACCTCCTGTCGGAGGTCCTCACGTGTGTCACCGCGGCGCTGCTGGTCTTGCCGAGCGTGGCTATGCTCTTCGGTTGGACCCAAAGTCGGGTTCCTGTCCGCGGCGACAAGGCGCTCGTGCTTGGGATTGGGGTGCTGATAGGCGCGAGCCTGACAGCCTGGGCGCTATCGAGCCTCTTGGTGCGGCGGCCGGACTTGGAGATCTAGGCGCGCCGCGACCGACCGTTTGGCGGGCGACGAAACAGCAGTCCTGATCAGTGCAGGCCGGCATGGGGCCAGCGAAGGAGAGACCAGTGAGCGAGGAATTCAGCCGCAAAGACGCCGCAGCCAAACTGGGAATCCTGGCCGGAGTGGTCATCCTGTTGAGCGGGCTCTGTTCTGTCATCACGAGCTACCCCGACTCGCGTTACGCGCCGCTCGTCTTCGCCGGCGGACTGGTCGTACAGATTCCCGCCGCCGTGGTCGCCTACGGGATGTACCGCCACTTCAAACGCGGGCGGAATCGGGCAACCGAGTTCATCGCGGTCGCGTACGCGATCGTCACGCTGGTGACATTCGTTCTCACGTTGCCCATGTGGATGAACCCTTTCGTCGCCGTCGTCATGGCTTTTGTCGGCGGCCTAGGGCTGGGCACGCTCGAGTGGTCCACGCGAGCGCTCTCCGCCCGAAGCTGGAGGGCGATGGCGGCAGAGGACGAAGATGACCCGGGTGAGTGGGAGTGAAAGGGGCGCGAACAGGTCGGGAGAGCACGAGTAACGGGGTGGTTGCTTCTCCCACGCGACACGGGTATCTCTTGCGCAACTAGAACACGTTCTAGCAACCCCGCGAGGCCCCGATGACTGAGACCGACTACTACGCAGACGTTTCGCCCGACTACCGGTTCACCTTTCCGCCGTACCCGATCGGGTGGTTCTGCGTGGCCTACAGCCATGAGATCGCGGCCAAGCAGGTGATGCCGCTCAAGTACTTCGGAAAGGACTTGGTGCTGTTCCGAACCGAGGACGGCGTGGCGCACTTGCTCGACGCGCACTGCCCGCACCTGGGCGCGCACTTGGGCTACGGCGGTGTCATCGAGGGCGACGACATCCGCTGCCCGTTCCACGCTTGGAAGTTCAACGGCGATGGCAAGTGCACGTCGGTGCCCTACGCGAAGAAGAAGATCCCGCCCAAGGCGCAGCTGCGCGCGTGGGAGATCGTGGAGCGTAACGGCATGATCATGGCGTGGCACCACCCCGACAAGGCACCGTCGACGTGGCAGGTCCCCGAGATCGCCGAGTACGGCAACGACGAGTGGACGGAGTACAAATTCCGCGAGTGGACGATCAAGACGCGCAACCAGGAGATGGCTGAGAACGCCGTCGACACCGCGCACTTCCACTACCTGCACGGCACCCAGAACTTGCCCGAGGCCAAGGCCGACCGCGCGGACCACGTGCTGAAGGTGGTGTCGAACACCGTCTCGCGCTCGCCGATGGGGCCAGTGGAGGGCGAAATTCAGGTCGAGATGCACGGCTTCGGCTTCACCACGACGCGCTTCGTCGGCATCGTCGAGACCATGCTGGTGAACTCGGTGACGCCGATCGACTCGGAGTACGTGCACTGCCGATTCGCCTTTACGATCAAGAAGATGGGCGGACGCAGCGTGACCGAAGGCATCGGCGCAGCGTACATCGCCGAGATCGAGCGGCAACTGGAGCAGGACATCCCGATCTGGGAGAACAAGGTCCACATCAAGCCGCCGATCCTGTGCGACAACGACGGCCCGATCGGCCCGTACCGCAGCTGGTGCAAGCAGTTCTACGCCGACCCGAACGCGCAGCCGTAGGCGCGTTGACCAATTTGGTGCCTCTTCCCCCAATCCACCCTTCCTGAGCGAAGTCGAAGGACAGGTTTCAACCCGCTCAGCGTCCTGCTCGACGCGGTCCGGACGGAACCATCGGTCGATGGCCTGCCAACCGCGTCGAGTTGATCAGCGCTGCTAGCGCGTTCGCTCGCGCGGGCTACTCTCCCTTGAAGACCGGCGCCCGACGCTCGGCGAAGGCTTTGGTGCCTTCCCGGGCGTCTTTGCTCTCGAACACCGGCCAGCCGAGTTCCAGCTCCCGCTTGAGCGCCACGTCCTGCTCCTGGCCCCAGGACTCCCACACCGACTGTTTGATCGCCTGCACGGCGAGCGGGCCGTTCGCGGCGATGGCTTCGGCCAACTCCATGGCCGTGTCGAGCGCCTTCCCGTCGTCGCAGAGCGTGCCGACCAGGCCCACGCGGTACGCCTCCTCGGCGTCGATCGGTTTGGCGGTGAGCAGCATCTCCATGGCTTTGGTGAACGGGATCTGCCGGGGCAGGCGCACGGTGGACCCGCCGAGCGGGAACAGCCCCCACTTGGCTTCGGTGAGCCCGAACTTGGCGGAGCGGCCGGCGACGCGGATGTCGGTGCCTTGGATGATCTCGGTGCCGCCGCCGTAGGCGAAGCCCTCGATGGCCGAAATGACCGGCTTGCGCGGCCGATGGCTGCGGAGGAACGATTTCCAGTGCAGCTCGGGTTCGGCGGCGAAGCGTTTGGTCCACGGGCTATCGGGGTCCGGGGAGTGCATCGACTTCATGTCGGCGCCTGCGCTGAAGAAGCCGCCGGCGCCAGTGAGCACGGCCACGCGCAGGTTGGGGTCCGCGTCGAGTTGGTCCCAGGCGTCGGCGAGTCGGGCGAGCATCTCCATGCCCATCGCGTTCTTCGCCTTGGGCCGATTCATGGTGATCACGGCCACGTGTCCGGTGATCTCGAAAAGCAGGTGGGGGTCGCTCATGGCTGGCCTTTGGAACGTGTTTCAGTGCGTGGTTGAATGCGGCAGTGAAACATGTTCTAGTGTGGGTCTGCAAGAGTACGACCACGAGTTGGGTCCCCGCTTCGGGGCCGCATCTAGGAGCCAGACATGAACAGTGCAGCCGACTTTCAAACCCGCGCCGAGGCGATTCGCGCGGAGCTCGACAACGTAGATGTGGCGAACCCGGACACGTTCGAGACCGGCGTCCCGGATGCGTACTTTACGCGGCTCCGCAAGGAGGCGCCGATTCACTTTCACCAGCCGGACGTGGACATCAAACCGTTCTGGGTGATCACGAAAGCGGAGCACGTGCGTGAGATCTCGCGCAACCCGAAGGACTTCTCGTCACAGCGTGGCGGCTCGAACATCGAGGACTACGAGGGCGACGACCTCTCGGCCATCCAGATGATGCTGATCAACCTGGATCCGCCGACGCACAACAAGTTTCGCAAGCTGATCTCGACGGGCTTTACGCCGCGTCTGGTCAAGGCGCTGGAGCCGCGAATTCGCGACGAGGTGAACGAGATCCTGGACGCGATTCAGGGCCAAGAGAGCGTGGAGTACGTGAGCAAGGTGGCCGCGGAGCTGCCGCTGCGCGTCATCGCGGAGCTCATGGGCATCCCGCGCGAGGACCGCGGCCTGGTGTTCGACTGGTCGAACCGTTTGATCGGCTTCGACGATCCGGAGTTCCAGACGTCGATCGAGGACAGCCGGCTGGCGGCCATGGAGGTTTGGCAGTACGCCAACGAGCTGTGCGAGTCGCGCGCCGGCGAGGTCGGAACCGACACCGTGCGCGTGCTGATGAACGCGGAGGTCGACGGCGAGAAGCTGAACGACGCCGAGTTTGGCGCGTTCTTCCTGCTGCTCTCGGTTGCGGGCAATGAGACGACGCGTAACGCGATCAGCCACGGCACGCGGGCGCTCATCGAGTTCCCCGAGCAGTGGGAGCGCCTGAAGGCGGACCCGTCGCTGATCGACACCGCGGTGGACGAGATGATCCGCTGGGCCACACCGGTCATGTACTTCCGCCGCACGCTGACGCGCGACCTGGATTTCCACGGCGTGCAGATGAAAGAGAACGACAAGGTGGCGATCTACTACTCGTCGGCCAACCGCGACGAGGACGTGTTCGACGATCCGTTCCAGTTCGACGTGGGCCGGTTCCCGAACGACCACTTGGCGTTTGGATACGGCCAGCACTTCTGCCTGGGCGCGAGCTTGGCTCGGCTCGAGATGAAGGTGTTCTTCCAAGAGCTGCTGCGCCGCGTGAACGGCATGACCGCCGAGGGCGAGATTCGATTCCTGCGCTCCAACTTCATTAATGGAATCAAAGAGATGCAGATCGGGATCGACTGGAAGTAGTCGCCCGTTCTCGCATCGATTTCCGTTGAGTTTCCGCTAGCGAACGGGGCGCGTCCGCGCCTCAGGAGTGCCCCGATGAGAGCCGACTATACCGAGCCGCAGCGCGCGCTGCGCGACGAGTTGCGCGCGTTGATGCGCGAGATCATGACGCCGGAGCTCGACCGCGAGCTCATCGACACACACGGCGGCGGGCCCCTCTACATGGCGGCCATGAAGCGGCTCGGCGAAGGCAACTGGCTCGGGCTCGGCTGGCCCAAGGAGCACGGCGGGTTGGGCCGCAGCGCGGTGGATCAGTTCATCTTCTTCGATGAGGTCCAGCGCGTCGGCTTCCCGGTGCCCATTCTGACGCTCAGCACGGTGGGCCCGACGCTGCTCAAGTTTGGTACGCCGGAGCAGAAGGCATTCTACCCACCGCGGATTCTGCGCGGGGAGTGCCACTTCTCGATCGGGTACACCGAGCCGGGCTCCGGCACGGACTTGGCGTCGCTCAAGACGTCGGCGGTGCTCGAGGGTGACGAGTGGGTGATCAACGGACAGAAGATCTGGACGTCGCTCGCGGACCACGCCGACTACATGTGGTTGGCCTGCCGGACGGACCCGGACGCGAAGCCGCACAAGGGCATCTCGATGATCATCGTGCCGCTGGATGCGCCCGGCGTGCAGGTCACCAAGATGCACGCGCTCGGCGATAACAACACCCACGCTTGTTATTACGACAACGTGCGGGTGCCCAAGGGCAACCTGGTCGGCGAGCTCAACGGTGGCTGGCATCTGATCACGAATCAGCTGAACCACGAGCGCGTGGCGCTCAATGCCTGCGGGCCGATTCTACGCATCTCGGAAGAGATTCGAGATTGGGCGGCGGAGTCCCCGAACGGGCGCGGCGGCAACGTGCTCGACCTGCCGTGGGTGCGCGCCAACCTGGCCCGGGTAGACGCCAAGCTGACGGCGCTGGAGCTCATGAACTGCAAGCAGGCCTGGGCCATCGACAACGACGAGCTGGGCATGGCCGACGCGTCGGCGATCAAGGTGTTCGGCAGCGAGCTGTACGTAGAGGCGAGCCGCCTGCTGATGGAGATTCTCGGCGCGGCGGGTCCGCTGCACGAGGAGTCCGCCGGCGCGGTATTGGCTGGCGAGCTGGAGCGATTCTACCGCACATCGCTGGTGCTCACCTTTGGCGGTGGCGTGAACGAAGTGCAGCGAGACATTATTGCGATGGCGGGCCTCGGCCTGCCGCGGATGGGACGGTAGCCATGGATTTTGCACTGACGGAAGACCAGCAGGCGATCGTCGAGCTGTCGAACAAGATGCTCAGCGAGGTGGCGCACGACGACAAGCTCAAGGCGCTCGACCGCGAGGGCACTTGGTTCCACGCGCGGGCCTGGAAAGAGCTCGGCAGCGCGGCGTTGCTCGGGCTGTCGCTCGACGAAGAGCAGGGCGGCAGCGGTTTCGGCATGGTCGAACTCTCGCTTGTGGCGCGCGCATGCGGCGCCAACGTGGTCCCGATCCCGCTGGTCTCGTCGGCGTTCGGCGCAGCGTGGGCGTTGGCAAACTTCGCCGATGACGACACCCGCGCTTCGTTGCTCACGCCGCTGCTCGCCGGCGAGTCCGTGGTCGCGCTGGCGATCGAAGAGCCCACGAGTCGCGACCTGTTGAGCCCATCGGTTTGCGCCACCGCATCCGGCGCGCTGACGGGTACGAAAACCAACGTGGTCGCGGGCATGCTGGCGTCACATGCGGTCGTCACGGCGTCGTGCCCGTCGGGCCCGGCGCTGTACTTGGTGGCGCTCGATGGGCCCGGAGTCACCCGGGCAGCGCAGCGAAACACCGACGGCACGCAGTGTGCGTTGGTTACATTCGACGCCGTCGCAGCGACCTTGCTATCGTCGGACGCAGGCGTGCTCGATGTGCTCAAACAGCGCGTGCAGCTCGGCGCGGCGGCCGAGGTGCTCGGCGTGTGCGACGGCGCCATTGCGCTGACGGCGGAGTTCACGCGCACGCGTAAGCAGTTCGGCGTGCCGATCGGCATGTTCCAGGCGGTCAAACAGCGCATCGCGGACGCGTATATCGCCCGCAACGCCCTCGAGGTGTGCGTGCTGCGTGCTGCCTGGCAGATCGCGAACGGTGAGCCCGCCGAGCAGGCGGTTGCCCAAGCTGCGTGGTGGGCGGCCGAAGCGGGACACGTTGTGACCACCGCCGCGCAGCACCTTCATGGCGGCATGGGATTCGACCGCGACTACCCCGTGCACCGCTATTTCCTACGCGCCAAGCGCCACGAGTTTTCGCTCGGCACCGCGCCCGAGCTGCTCGAAGAACTCGGCGACATCATCGCGGGCCAAGGCCCGTCAGCATCCGGAGCGACCGCATGAAACTGAGCGTGGACTTTGACCTGTGTGAAGTGAACGGCGTGTGCGTCGACATCTGCCCGAGCGTGTTCGACATCAACGACGACAACGAGCTGATCGTGACGGAGTCGGCGGTCACGGAGGCGAACCGTGGGGGCATCGAAGAGGCGGTGAGCAAGTGCCCGCGCAGCGCGATCACGCTCGAAGGTTAGGGCG
>CBDUJZ010000076.1:0-23304 GCA_965367675.1 uncultured Myxococcales bacterium
CGCTTGGCGGCCGGGTGTCGCAGCAGATAGCCCGGATGAACGGTGAGCAGGAGCGGCGTGCCATTGTACGTGGTCCAGCTGCCGCGCTCCGCTCCGATATCGACTGGACGTCCCAACAGCGCGCTCGAGGCACGTGAGCCCAACGCGACGATCGCCTCGGGGGCGACCGCCTCGATCTGCTCCTTTAGGAACGGCGCGCAGGCGGCTACTTCGGCGGCCGCGGCGGCCCGGTTCGCAGGGGGGCGACACTTCACGGCGGTGGTCAGATACACGCCCTGCCGAGAGAGCCCCATCGCCGCGATCATCTTGTTGAGAAGCTCGCCAGCGGGGCCCAGGAAGGGCTCGCCGCGGCGGTCTTCCTCGGCGCCCGGCATGTCGCCGACGAACATCAGCCGCGCCTCTGGATTGCCGGCGCCAAAGACGATGCTGGTGCGACGCGCGTTCAATGCGCAGCGGTCGCACTCGCCCAAGCGCTCGCGAATCTCACGCAGCGCGTCTGAGCCAACGCCGTTGTCTCGCACAGCGGCCTGCGCCCACGGTGGCCGCTGTCCATCGGGGACGGTGGAGCGGGGTCTTGGGCGGCGGGCCGCAGGACGCGGCGCAGATGGGGCCGACGTCGCGTTCGCGAGCGAACGACGTGAATCATTGGACGCAGCTTGCTCGGATGGAGCCGCAGGGTCGGCCGCTGGAGCCGACGCGGACCCCGCGGGAGCCGAGCGCGGTGCCTGTCGAGAATCCGGGCGCGGAGCGTTGCCCTGTCGAGAATCCGGGCCCTGTGGCGCGGACGGACCGTTCGCTGTGGCGGGACCACCAGCGGCGTTGGCCTGCCCACGACTCGCGTTGGGCTGCGCGTCGGTCGCCCCGCGGGTCAGCGTTCGCAGGGCGATGGCCAAACGGCGGGCGGCGGCCAAATCGATGGTGTCATTTCCTACCGCCAGCTGGCGACGCAGAGCCACCGCCAGCGAACCGGCCACCGCGCGGGCGTCATTCGGGTCAAGCGCGCTCACGGTTGCTCCTGCGACGATTTCTCACGCAACAGCCGAGCCACCCACCGCACGATCGCGTCCGCGACTTCGCGCTTGGGCGCCGGTCCAATGTGCTCGCTCTGCTCAGACGCGTCCAACAGGTGCACCTCGTTCGTCGACGCCCCGAAAGCGCTTCCCGACCGGACCGCGTTCGCCACGATGCCGTCCAAACCCTTCGACGCGAGCTTCTTGCGCGCGTTCACCAGCACGTCATCGGTCTCTGCGGCGAACCCGACGGTCACGCGCGGGCGCACAGCCGCACGGGAGAGCTCCGCCAGGATGTCGGGCGTGCGCTGCAGCTCAGGCGCCCACACGTCGTCCGTCTTCTTCCGCTTTCGGTCCGACGGCGACGCGGCGCGCCAGTCGGCGACAGCAGCGCTCATGATCAACGCGTCGCAATCCGCGAGGCGGTGCACGGCGTCCCGCATTTGCTCGGCGCTCACGACCGGGTGCACGCGCACGCCGGGTGGGGGCTCCACCGCCATCGGTCCAGCCACAAGCGTGACGTCGGCGCCAGCGGCGAACGCTGCCGCAGCGATCGCGACGCCCATACGCCCACTCGAGGGGTTGGACAGGAACCGAACCGGGTCGAAATACTCGCGCGTGGGCCCCGCCGAGACCAGGATCTCGCGGCCGCGCAGCGCGCCATCGGACAACGCACGCGCCGTGTGCGCCACGATCACATCCGGGTCAGGCTGACGCCCAGCGCCCACCTCGTGACAGGCCAGCTCGCCGTCGTCCGGGTCCACCACGGTGACGCCGCGCTCCTGCAGCGCGACCACGTTCGCGCGTACAGCAGCGTGCTGCCACATCTGCGTGTTCATCGCCGGGAACGCCACCACCGGCGCGGTCGTGGCCAGCAGCACGGTGGTGAGCAAATCGTCCGCCATCCCCGCGCGCATGCGCGCCAGCAGGTTCGCGGTCGCCGGCGCGATCACCACCGCGTCGGCCCACCGCGCCAGGCCGATGTGGCCGATCTCGTGCTCAAAGCCGGGCTCGAACAGGTCCAAACCCACACGATTGCCGCTGACCGCCTCGAGCGCGAGCGGCGAGACAAACTCCTGAGCCGAGCGCGTGAGCACCACGCGCACCTGCGCGCCTGCCTTCACCAGCGCGCGCACGAGCGCGGGCGCTTTGTAGGCCGCGATGCCGCCACCGACACCGAGGACGATCCGTTGGTCGCGTAGCTCAGTCATGAATTGGCACTCGGGGAAACGAACGGGGCGCGGACACCCCAACACAACAAGTCTAATCGGTCACGCGGCTCAAGTACCGGCGAATGCTCTCGGCCGTGTCCGACTCCGCGTTCCTAGGTTCGCCGCGCACCAAACGAAAGAGCCCGTGCAACACGGCGCCGGTCAGCCCCCACACCACGTCGCCGTCGTAGTCGTAGTAGTGAACCGGGAACACGAAGTCGCCGCGGGTCACCTCTTCCCGCCGGTAGATATCCGGCGACATCAACCGCTCCACGTCCGCTTCGATGACCCGCTCCACCTCCGCCGGCGAGGGGATCATCTTCGGCCGCTGTGCCAACCAACCCACCGTCGGCGCCACGATGTAGTTCCCGATGCTGAACAGCTCGTCGAGCTGGCCGAGCACCTCGACGGTCTCGGGCGGGATCCCGAGCTCTTCCTCGGCCTCTCGCAGCGCGGCGGCCTGAATCGACACGTCGTCGGGATCGCGGCGGCCACCGGGCAGCGACACCTGACCCTTGTGCGTCGACAGTGCCTCGGAGCGCAGGGTCAACGCCAAGCGTACGACGTCGCCCTCGCGCCAGAACGCCGCGAGAACGCCGGCTTCCCGGGCATCGATGGGCGTTAGCGCGCGATCGATCGTCACGTGGGTGCGGGGTGCAAGCGACCGCAGACGGCGCTCAAACCAATCGGCGAACCCCTCCCCGGGGCGGAGCGCCGCTGTGGCGTCTGAGCCGGTCACTTACGCTTTTCGATCTTGAAATTCCGGCCCTCGCCGTCACGCAAGATACGAAACGGCCGCATCATCAGCTTCCGCACCGAACCGTCGGCGAGCTGCACCTTGATCGCGTCATCGGAGACCACCTTCACGACCGTGCAGGCCGACAGCGCCGGGTGCTGCAGCACGTCGCCGCGCAGCAGCTCGTCCACGTCGATCTCATTCTCCAGGTCCGTCCCGGCGGACACGGCCGCGCTCACAGCCGCGACGGTCGACCAGTCGGCCGCCTTGCCTCCACCACTGGCACCTGCAGCACGTTGGCGCGAGGCCGTGCCACGATTGGCGGCGAGCGGCTCCAGGCGATCGCGGCGGTCGGAGCGCGACTGCTCCAACTCCGGACGAGGGGTCCGCTCAGTGCGCGACGGCGTGCTCGACGCGGTCCGCGACGGCGTGCTCGACGCGGTGCGCGAAGGCGCCGGCGCAGAACGCGGCGCCGGTGCCGGTGCCGGTGCGGCCGCCCGGGGAGCAGCAGCAACCGCCGGCGCAGCCCCCTCAACCTCTTCGACCTCCAGCGTCATCGAACCGCCAGGTCCGGCCTGGCGCGTCGCCGCGATACCATCGAAGCCAAAGAACGCCAGCTCGACCTGCTTACACGTCGCCGACACCAGCTCGCCCGACACCGTCATCGGAACACCGCCGCAATCCACTGAAAGCACCGCCGTTGCCCGAACGGTCGCCCGGCCGACCAACGTGGCCACCGACGCATCCAAACTGACCAGCGTCGCCTCGTCATACACGGCAAAAACATCGCCGTTGCGCCCCAGTCGCGCGTTCTTCACGGACCCAAGTCCGCGCACCCAACCAGCCGTGAGGCCGCGCGCCGCACACGCCTCTTCTACCCGGGCGATCAACTCGCCATCCACGTAACCCTGAAGTGATCCGATCATGCCATTCTCCGCGCCGCCCCGAAGCGGGACCCTCGCGTGCCGCACGTAGCAATCCACCGCAGAACGGTCCAGCGGCGAGACACGTTTGAATCGAGTTTGTAGCGGACAGCGAACCCAGCCGGTACGACGTCGAGTCATGACAACAGCACGCGAACTCAAGCTCGCCGCAGCACTGATCTCCGGCTCCATGATCGCCAGCAGAATCCTCGGATTTGTGCGCGAAGTCGTCATGGCCACGCTGCTCGGAGCAGGCCCCGAGACCGACGCGTACCTCGCGGCGTTCTTCATCCCCGACCTCATCAATCACTTCCTCGCCGGCGGCGCGATCACCGCCGCCCTGCTCCCCATCTTCGCCCGACGCCTCGTCAACGGCCACGAGGAGCAAGCGTGGAGACTCGTCGCAACCGTCATCCAGCTCACACTCGTCGTCCTCTCGATCGCCCTCATCGCCGGCTGGTTCTTCGCCGAACCACTGATCGCCGCCTGGTACGACGGCTTCGACGAAGCCCAAGTGGCGCTCACCACCCGCCTGACCCGAATCGTGCTACCCGGGCCGATTCTGTTCACCGTCGGCGCCATCTTCAACGCCACGGAGCAGGCGCGTAAGCGGTTCATCGCCACCGCCATCGCCCCCCTCGTCTACAACATCTGCATCATCCTCGGCGGCGTACTCGGCCACGCCTCTATCGGCGTCGAAGGCTTCTCGTGGGGCGTCATCGTCGGCGCGGCGCTCGGGCCCTTCCTCGTGCCCATCATCGCCGCCCGCAGCGCCATCCGCTGGGTCCCCGCGCTGCCGTGGACCGACGCCGACGCCAAGCGCTTTTTCTGGAACGCCGCGCCCATCCTGTTCTCGTCGTCGCTGCTGTTCTTCGACGAGCAGCTCATCCGCCGGTTCGCGTCGAGCTTCGAGGCTGGCGCACTCACGTGGCTGAACAACGCCCGCCGCCTCATGCTGTTGCCCGCGTTGATCGTGGGCCAAGCCATCGGCCAAGCCGCGTTCCCATTCCTGGCCCGCATGCTCGCGGACGCCCGCCTCGACGAGGCCCGGGCCACACTGCGCGGCCTGCTGCGCGCCACCACAGTCCTGAGCGTGGTAGCCGCCGTAGCGACCTCCATCGCCGCCGGCCCGGCCGTCGCGACGGTCTTCGAACGCGGCGCGTACACCCATCTAGACGCGACCACGACCGCCGCCCTGCTCGCCATCCTCGCAGCCGCCATACCCGCGTGGGCGCTCTACACGGTCGCCCTCAAGGGGCTGCACGCTGCCGAACAGATGTGGCTCACCGCGGCCATCGGGCTCGGCTCACTCCCGCCAGCGTGGTGGGCGTTCTCCTACTTTGCCCAGCGCTCGGGAGTCGAAGGCATCGCCGTCGCGTCGGTGCTCAGCATGTCTGCCGCCACCGCCGCGATGCTCATCGCCCTAGGCCGGCACTACGAACGCTCTCCGTGGGCCCCCATCGGCCGCGGCGCGCTCGAGGGCGCCGCGCTGTCCGCCGCGGGTGCCGGAGCCTGGTTCGGGGTCCAAGCGCTGCTCCCGGCAGCCTCCGCTCCCTTGGCGCTGATCGCCGGCGGCACAGCGTTCGGCGTGGTCGCCCTGTGCGGCTTGTACGTGCTCCCCGGCCCGGCCGGTGACGCCGTCCGACGACGCCTCAAGCGCCGCTAGTTAGAGACCGCGACGCTACGGATGCACATCCAAAGCGACCGCGAGGCTACGGATGCACATCCAAAGCGACCGCGAGGCTACGGATGTACATCCAAAAACGCGAAAAGCCGCCCGGAGGCGGCTTTTCCGACTCAAGTAGGCCTTAGAGGCTGTCCTTGAACTTCGGAGCCGGCTTGAAACGCACGGTCTTCGAAGCGGGGATGCGGATCTTCTCGCCGGTCTGCGGGTTGCGACCGTCGCGGGCTTGGTTCTCCTTCACAGTGAACGTGCCGAACCCGGGGTACGAGAAGCGGCCATCCTTGATCGCCGCGGAGAGCGCGTCGAACGTGGCATCTACGATCTCACCGACCGTCTTCTTCGAGAGTCCTTCGGCGTTCGCGTGTACGGCATCAATCAGGTCTGCTTTCGTCATTTGCTACCTCCAAGGGTGCACTGTTCAGGGCTCGATTGCCCTAAGGGGTTGAATCTACTCGACAATCTTATGTTCGATGGGGCGGGAGAGTAATGTGGCGCGAAAACTGTTGTCAAGCGGTTTAAATGCCGCATCCACAGAGAATTCGTAGGCCCCACGCTCTGCCCCCCACCGCTAGGTCCGACATGCCTTTAACCCTTCAATCCTAAGCTTGCAACCACGAATCCTCCGCGCATTTCCTTTGTCTGCAAGGCAATCCCGCCACCGAGACCCTTTGTGACCCACTGGATGAGTTCCGAGCGTCACCCAACCGGGTAGCGAATCTCTCCCAACGACAGAATCTTCCGTGTTTCCGCGGGATTCGACGGCTCGCGGCCGAGCGCACGCGCCATCTCCACCACCCGCTCCACCAGCGCGTAGGAACCCGGCGCCAGCACACCCTTCGACAGGTACAGGTTGTCTTCGAGGCCAACGCGGACGTGCCCGCCCATCTCCAGCGCACGCTGCGCCAGCGGGAACTCGTGGCGGCCGATCCCGGCGACACACCACGTCCACCCTTCCGGCAGACACGAGACCAAGTACTCCAGGTGCCGCACCGACGCCGACATCGCTCCCGGCACGCCGAGCACGAAGTCCACGTGGAGTTTGTCGCGCAGCACGCCCTCCGCGGAGAGGCGAATCGCGGTGTCCAGCATACCCGCCTCGAACACCTCAATCTCGGGCGTGATTCGGAACTGCTGAAGCCGCGCCGCGATCTCGCGAATCATGGGCTCAGGGTTCTCGAATACGCCGTCTCCGAAGTTCACCGTGCCCGTCGTCACCGTGGCCATCTCGGGCTGTAACGACAGGGCTTCGACGCGCTCCTCCACACCCATGCCGATCGCACCGCCCGTAGAGAACTGCACCACCAGCCGGGTCCGCTCCCGAATCGCTTCGAAGTAGCTGCGGAACGTGTCCACGTCTTGGGTCGGCGTTCCATCGGGAAGCCGCCCGTGGATGTGCACGATCGAGGCGCCGGCGGCCTCGCAGCGGGCGGCCTCCTCTCCCACCTCGGCGGGGGTCAACGGCAGGTTCGGGTTGTCGGCGCGCGTGACCTCAGCGCCGTTGATCGCCGCCGTAATGATGACGTTAGACATCGGAACCTGCTCCGTTCAAGCGCTGCTTCTCCAGCGGTGTGACGCACGTTCCAGACGCACGGCAGACCACGATGGGCGGCTCCAGAATCTCACATGCGGACTCGCTACCGAGCTCCGGGTTGTTGCGGATCACCTTGCGCGCCTCGAACTCCATACGCCGGGAGGTCTTGCCCTCGCTCACGATACGACCCGAGGCCTCGATGTAGTCCCCAGCATGTACAGGAGCGAGGAACTCCACGGCGTCGTATGCACGGAAGAGGCCTTCATCGCCGTCGCGGCGAATCAGCAGCTCGGTAGCGACGTCGCCGAACAAGTTGAGCATGCGCGCGCCATCGACGAGCCCACCGGCATAGTGGGAGTCGTGCTCGGACATTCGCAATCGGATGGTGACTTCGGTCATGGGCGTTTGGGTGGGTCGGTGGGAGGAGAAGGTGCGCGAGGGCATGCTGACGAGCCGGCATTCGCGGTGTCGATTGGTTCGCGACTGTGCTGCACGAACGAGAGAAGGCCACCGAAGTGGCCCACGCTCGAGACTAGGGTCTGCTCGCTCGGCTTAGAGCGGGCAGCTCGGCACGTCCTCGAAGAGGCGGTCGATGGGGGTCACGACGGAGCTGGGCCAGTCGAGGGAGGCAACGACCCACCACTGACCGCCACCGGAACCGTTGTTCACCATCAACTTGTCGCGGGCCTCGAACAGCAGCTCTCCGTGCACGTAGATGCGCACGTTGGCGTAGGCCGGGCCGAAGTCGTGGTCGTCGTAGTACTGGACTGCGACGAGGTACGTGGTGCCCTGCTGGGGGTTGTCGAGGTTGATGTTCTCCGGGCCGGCACCGTCGACGTCGTCGCGGTCGAGCGACGGGTCGTCGCTGTTGTCGGTGGTCGAGCCCCAGTTGGGCTCCGGCGAGTTGTAGTGGCAGTCGTACTGCAGGTCCTTCCAGCAACCGTTGGGGTGCAGGAAGTGAAGGTCAAAGTCACTACCGGAGGAGTCGTTCTCGTTGGTATCCTCAGGCGTGTGCCAGGTGAGCTGCAGGTGGATGTCTTCGTCCGGGCGGGCGACGAGGACAACCTGCGCCGGCTCCGAGCTGGCGCCACGGTCGTCGACAACGACGAGTTCGAACGTGAACCGTCCGGTGAGGTCGACGAAGAAGCGGGTGTTCATGGCGCTCGCCGGCGTGAACTCGGCGGTCGAGTCGTCCGGACGGTCCACGACGGTCCAGATGTACTCGCGAATCTCGCCGTCCGGGTCGTTGGAGTCGGCACCGGAGCAGGTCACGTTGTTGAGCGGCAGGACGAACAGCTCGGAGAGGCCCGGGCCGCCGGCGCCCTCAACGGTGCAGACCGCGCGGGCCACCGGAGGAACGTTGTTGGTACCCACGCCGTAGAGGTCGATGGCGATCTCTTCGGAGGCGGCGTCGTTCGAGGTGAGGAGCAAGACACCGACCTCGGACTGCTGGTCCACTGTGGGCGTGAAGTCGACGAGGAACTGCGAGGAGTCGCCGGGCGCCAGCGTGAGCGGCACGGCGGGGACGGCGTCGAGCGCGAAGGCAGCGCTGGAGTCCGGACCGAGCCCGATGCTGGTGACGACGAGGGGCTCACCGTTGCCGGCGCTGGAGCAGTTGGTGATCGTGAAGAACTCGCGGGCGGTGACGTCGAGCAGGCGCTCGCCGAAGTCGTACGCGCCGTCGAAGCCACCGGGGGTCACTTCGATGCAGGGCTGCGCGCCGTTGCCGCTGACGGGCACTTCAATGTTGGCGGTCTCGCTGCCTTCGATGGTGCGGACCAGCAGGCTGGCGCTGGCCTCGTCGTTGTCGATGGGCGTGAAGCGGAGCGTCACGGCGCGGCTCTCGTCCGGCGCGAGGGTGAAGTTCTCGGTGAACACGTCTTCGTCGACGATGGCGAACTCGGTCGCGCCTACGAGGAAGTAGCCCGACACGGTGATCGCCGCGGTACCGATGTTCGTCATCGTCGTGGTGACAGTCCCCTCACCACCCGCCGGCACGCGACCGAAGGTCACGGGGTTCGGCGTTACGAACAGACGACCACCCGTTTGACGCACGACCAGCGGCACGTTGGACACACCGTCACGCGCCGGATCGTTGTGCTCGATCGCGATCGAGCCGTTGGACACCGCACCGGCGCCAGCGAGGTACTCAACCGTGATCACGGCCGACTCGTTGGGCGAGAGCTGGAACGACGACGGGTTGACTTGGCTGTCGCCGCGCGTCGCGCCCGTAATCGTGAAAGCCGAGCCGTTCACGACCATGTCTTTGATCGTCAACGAACCAAGGCCCTGGTTCGAAATCGTGAAGCTCTGGGAGTTCACGTTCCCCTCAGGAACG
Source organism: uncultured Myxococcales bacterium (assembly GCA_965367675.1). Classification (GTDB taxonomy): domain Bacteria; phylum Myxococcota_A; class Bradymonadia; order REDH01; family REDH01; genus CBDUJZ01. Next base: position 9,434 of record CBDUJZ010000076.1, read on the forward strand.
CCGTCGAACAGCACCGTGCTGGGCTGGATCGTGATCGTCGGTGTCGCTCGCGCGTCGAACGTATCGCCACAACCAGCAGTGACCCATAGGGCCAACGCGGCAAGGGCGAGAATCGGGAATCGGCTGCGGTTCGAACTCATGGCGGGTACTCGAAAAGTGGGTAGGTCCTGCAGATTCGCCCGAACTGTAGTGGGGTGGGACGTGTCGGACAAGCGTGCACGCTAGGGGAAAGCCTAGCTGCGGTCAACACGACGTCAACACATACGGGCGTGCGTGTCCCGGTGGCATCAGATCTCTGATGGGGCCACGCTGAACGCTCGCACGGTTTGGAGGCGCTCAGGGAAGCGACCGTCCTACCCCGCACTATCGCGGAGTCCCCCCGGCCATGTCCAGTCCACCGTGCGCGCCCGCGCGGGTGCTGGAGAAAGCGCCCCACACGCCGCCGCGCTCGATCCGGGCGGAACTCTTCGCGTACCGTGGTGTCTACCCCATGCGTCCACTCTGCTATGAGAGACTCATGTCCGACCTCGCCCCCGCCCGACAACGTGATCGCGCACTCGTCGATGCCTGTATCGGAGGATCGGCGTCCGCGTGGAGCGAGATCGTCTCCGGACAGCACGACGCCGTGCGGTTCGCCATCATCCGCACGCTCCACGTGCACCACTGCGCGGCGCCCGATCACCTGGTCGAAGATCTCGAGTCCGCCCTCTTCCTCAAGCTCGTGGTCGACGACTTCCGGCGGCTCCGACAGTACCAGGCGCAGTCCACCCTCAAGAGCTGGCTCAAAGTACTCGCGACCAATGCCACGCTCGATCACCTGCGAAAGCGGCGGAAGACGCAGTCGACCGATCCCGAGCACGGGATCGATTTGCCGGACCGCGCGCCGAGCGCTCATGATGTACTGGAGCGGGCGCAGCTGCTGGAGCGACTGCGGGGCTTTTGGACCACCCTCCCCGAAGCAGACGCCGAGTTCGTGGACCTGTTCTTCGTACGCGAGCTCCCGTTCTCGGAGATCGCTGAGTGTTTGAACACCACCAGCGCTGCGCTCTACACTCGGAAGAATCGCGTGCGGAAACGCTTGCTCGAGTTCGCCGAGTCCGACGGCTGGTTCAACGAAGAGACCGGCTAGACGCGTGTTAGCGCGCCAGCACCGACATGGTCAGGCGCGATAAGCAGACCAGCTTGTCCGTGCCCTCCTCGACGATGCGGATCTGCCACACCTGGGTGGAGCGCCCCACATGTACCGGGGTGGCTGTAGCGTGGACAGCGCCGCCTTCGGGCACCGCGCGCAGATGGTTGGCGTTGATGTCCAGGCCGACCGCGTAGTGGGTCGCGTTGTCGAGCATCAGGTTCGCGGCCATGCTGCCGAGTGTCTCCGCGAGCACAACGGAGGCGCCGCCGTGTAACACGCGATGCGGCTGCACGTGACGATGGTCCACCGGCATACGCGCAGACAAGCTGTCGTCCGTCATCTCGGTAAACGTGATGGACAGCGTGTCGACGAGCGAGTTCGCGGACATGGCTTGAAGGACGTCGAGGGGCGGTCGGTTTTTCCACATACGGGCGGGTAGGAGCGGGGGCGGTTTGCAAAAACGAACGAACGCGCCGGGTGGCGCGTTCGATGACTCGTGCGTGAGCACTAGTGCCGGAGCACTACCACTGCGGGGAGAGCTCGGAGATCTTCAGCGTCGCGGCCGCGGCGGCATCGGCGTCGTAGGTACCGACCCAGATGTTGTACAGGCCGGACTGCGGCGAGGCGATCGCGACGGCGGGGTTGAAGCCCTCGGCGTCGTCGTTGCACAGCCAGGTGCCGTCGGGGAGGTTGATGACGAGCGTGGTGTCCGACTCGGACGTCACGTAGATGTTGAGCGGGAGCTCACCGGCGGTGAAGTTGAAGTCCACGTCGGGGGCGGAGGCGATGTAGCCCGTGCATCCGGCGCCCTGGTCGGCGACCGCGATGGAGCCACCGGCGACGAGCTCGGTGGTGTGCGGGTCGGGAACGAATCCGCCTTCGAGCGTGACGGTTCCAAAGGCCGGGTCGGCGCTGATGTCCTGTGCGCCGGCGGCGGCGGAGATGGCGAGGACGGCGAGCGAGGTCAGAATGCGGATCTTCATGCGAAACACCTTTCGGTCGAGTTGGGAGTCTGGAGCTTGAACCGTGCGCGTTTCCTAACCTGGAGAGCGCAAACGAATCAAGCGGTGCGCGGCTACCTGCCAGCGCTGCGGATTGGACGGCGACCCACGCGGGGTATTCAGATCATGGCGGCAAAAAGCCTGAGCGGCGCGTTCGGGGCGGTTCTGCACATGCGAATCGGAGCCGAATGCGTGGCCAACACGCCGCACGCTCACGCTTGACCCGGGAGATCCACGTTGCGAGGGATTCGGCTCCGCACTCCCGAAGAGGCCCCATGGACGCGCTCGTCGACATCTCCCGCTCTCTGTCCGCGCAAATGAACGCGCTGGAGTTCCCCACCCCAGCGCTTGTTTACAACCCGCTGACGTACGCGTGGGCGCCGCACGAGCAGTACCTGCAGAGGTACGCGCGGCCGAGCGCGCGCGTGGTGATGGTCGGCATGAACCCCGGGCCGTGGGGCATGGCGCAGACCGGCGTCCCGTTCGGCGATGTCCCGTCGGTGCGCGATTGGATGGGCATCTCGGCCGAGGTCGGGCACCCGCCGGAGGAGCACCCCACGCGACGGATCGAGGGGTTCGCCCTGAAACGCCGGGAAGGCAGCGGAAAGCGGCTCTGGGGTTGGGCCGAGGATCGCTTCGCGCGCGCGGACGCGTTCTTTCAGGTGTGCTTCGTGCACAACTACTGCCCGCTTTTGTTCTTGCACGAGTCCGGTCGGAACCTGGTCCCCGAGAAGCTCACCAAGCCCGAGCGGGCGGCGATCATCGGCCCCTGCGACGCAGCGCTGCGGGAGGTCGTCGCGGCGATCGCGCCCGACGTCGTGATCGCGGTCGGCAAGTTCGCGGAGGGCCGCGCCTCGGAGGCGCTCGGCATCCCGCCCGGCGAGACGCGCGACGGCGTAGCGCTCGACCGCATCCTTCATCCGAGCCCAGCGAGCCCGCTCGCGAACAAGAACTGGGGCGGGCAGGTCGACCCGGTGCTGCGACGCTACGGCGTGCCCGTGTAGCGCGCGCGAATCGGCTGAAGCCTGCGCCGCTCGGTGTGGTGCATATCAACGGCCTCTTTGCGAAACCGGCGAACCCCGTTACACCGAGCGCCCCCCGCGCAGCGATTGCGCCCCGCCTCCTGGAGTTCTCGTGAACCGTCTTCCCCGCGCCGCCGTCCGTGTCTCCTCCCGCCGTGGCGCCGCCCTCCGCGCTTCCCGTGCGGCCGCGCTCATGCCTCGAAGCCTCGCGTTCTCCCTGTTGATGCTCGGTGCCTGCGCCCCAGAAACCGCAGACGTGGCGCCGCCCGAATCGGCTCCGGAGCATGTCGAACTTGCCACCGAGACCGCCGCGATTCTGAACGGCGCGGTCGACCGCGCGACCACGGCTGTGATGGGTATCGCATCCGACAACGGCGTCTGCTCGGGCACCCTGATCGCTCCGAACTTGGTCTTGACCGCACGCCACTGTGTAGCGCCGAGCCCCTCGCCGGCCGACTGCGACTCGGACTTTGGCACCACGTACGACGCAGACGTCTTTGGCGTGACCTCGGACACCGAGCTGGACCGACGCGCGGACTACCACACGGTCGCCGAGGTCTTCGTGGGCGACCTTACGGGGTTCTGCGACAACGACGTCGCGCTGCTGCTGCTCGATGAGAACGTGCCGAGCGACGAGGCCGTGCCCCGCGTGCCACGCATCGACCAAGAGCCGCTGTTCGAAGAGACGTACTCGGCGGTCGGCTACGGCCAACCGAACGCGGGCACGCGGCGGCGTATTGATGAGCGCACGGTGAGCTGCCAGGGCCGCGTGTGCGGTGATGACGGCGAGGTGCTCGGCCGCACGGACTGGGTCGGCGACGGCGGCGTGTGCTCGGGCGACTCCGGCGGTCCTGCGTTCGACGCGTTCGGTCGAGTGATCGGTGTCGCATCACGCGGTGACGACGCCTGCGAGGTGGCGATCTACGCCAGCGTGGCGCGGTGGTCGGACTGGCTGCGCGATGTCGCTGAGATGGCCGCCGAAGCGGGCGACTACGAGGTAGCCGAGTGGGTGCGCACCGGCCTGAGCTTCCCCGAGGGAGACCCCGACTGGGACGGCGTCGACGAGAGCGAGGACAACTGCCCAGATGTGCAGAACTCCGACCAATTCGACGTGGATGGCGACGGGATCGGAGACGCGTGCGACACGCTCAACGGCGCGTTGCGCGGCGGCGACTGCCCGGTGTGCGACGGCTGCCTGAATGACGACGGATGCGACGATGGCGCCATCTGCGCGGACTCCGAGCGCGGCGGCTTTTGCACCTACGCGTGCGCGAGCGACGGCGACTGCCCGTTCAACACGATCTGCGAGAACCTCGGCGATGGCGGCGTTTGCGTGAACGACGACTTCGCGGACGCGGGCATCTGCGCGGCGGCCTACCTGTGCCTCGATCGCGGCGAGCCGGAGCCGGAGCCGGACGCCGGCACGGATGCGAGCGCCGACATCGGCACCGAGGCGGACGCTGGCGACGATGCGGGCACGGAGGACGTGGCGCCGGACAGCGCTGGCGCCGACGCCACCGGTGACACCGGGGTGCTCGCCGACGCCGATGGGAGCGGCGCGGACACCGGCACGCTGCCGTTCTTGCCCACGTCGAGCAAGGGATGCACGGTAGGTGCTCCACCGACTTCGCCCCTCACGCCGCTGCGCTCGCTGCCGCTGTGGGGAGCTGCGATGATGCTTCTCTATATCCGCCGACGTAGATGATCCGTACCCGCTCCGTTGCTCTCTCCCGATTCGCTACCGCCGCTGCATGCGTGGCGCTCCTGGGGTGTGAGACCTCGGAGCAATTGGACGACGCAACCGGCGCGGATGCTGGCACCATTTACGATGCAGGCGTCTCGGACGCCGGCGACGTTGGGGTGGAGGACACGCACGACGACGCGGGTGACGCGACGCCGTGGGCGTTCTGCGAGGGCACGACGGCGCACCGCTACGACCCGTTTAAGGCCGACGAGCTGTTGCTCTTTCCAGACGACATTTACACGGTGTTGGACCCCGACTCGCCGACCGGCGTTCGGGTGAACCTGGATGAGGAGAGCGCGCCGTGGGTCGCCGAGGTGCCGACGCTGTTGCGCAGCGTGGTGACCGACGCGCAGGTGCTATCGGGGTTCGGAAGCAACGCCGCGGTTGTGCTTCGTTTTGATGCCCCCGTAACGTCGTGGCCGCGCTCGGCGGAGGGCTCGCAGACCAGCCCGGCGCTGTACTTCTTGGACCTGTCGACGTCGCCGCCGACGCGTGTACCGTACGAGGTTGCGGTCGGTGACGACGGGCTGGACGCCATGGTGTGGCCCTTGCGACCGCTCACGCTGGGCGCGCAGCATGCGCTGATTCTGACCAACGCGCAGCGCGCAGACGACGGCCAGTGTGTGCGCCCGTCCGAGGCGACGCGGGCGCTGCTGCTCGGCGCGGACGCGCAAACCAACGACCGGGCGGCGCGCGCGGCGACCGCGTGGACGGCTGCGCTTGAGGCCATGCGCATCTCACCGCAGACCGTGTCCGCGATAACCACGTTCACGGTGCACGACGACCTGGGCCCGCTTGTTGCGGCGGCCGACGACATCCGAGCGCAGGCGCCCGCCGAATGGGGCGAGACGACCTGCGAAGCGTGGCGAGAAGGCCTGCGCTGCGAGACCTCCGTCAAGACCCGCGACTACCGCGCCGAAGGCTACATCCGCGATGGCGCTCCGCACGGTTCATGGACGCTGCCCACGACGGTCTGGTTGCCGCCGGGGCCCGGTCCGTTCCCGGTGTTGTACTTTGGTCACGGCTTGAATGACTCGCGCGGCAGCGGCCAGTCGGTCGCCAACGTGGTCGGACCGCTGGGCATCGCGGTGATCGCGACGGACGCGCTCGGCCATGGCGACCACCCGACGTACCCGGAGAACAGCCCGCTGCCGGCGCTGGACTTCCTCGGCATCGACCTGTCGAGTTTGTCACTGCAGACGCTGCGCCTGCGCGGGAACTTTAACCAGACCAACCTCGATCGCTTGCAGGTGCTGCACACCGCCCTGGCCCACACGGACGTAAACGGCGACGGCGCGGCGGACTTTGACCCGGAGCGGGTGGCGTACTGGGGCATCAGCCTGGGCGGCATGCTCGGCAGCGGCTTCGCTGCGCTGAGCGCGGACCTGGACGTCGCGATTCTCTCGGTCGCCGGCGGGCGCTTGCTGACGTTCGCGACGGACACCGAGCAGGTGGCATCTGCGATGCCGGCGCTGATTCAGGTGATCGGGTCCAAGGCCCTGTTTGAGCGGTTGCTGGCGGTCGCGCAGTGCCTGGTCGACCCGGCGGACCCGGCGACGATGGCGGCGACGATTCTGAGCGGGTCGTTGCACGAGGGGACCGGTCCGAGCGTGCTGTTTCCGGTCGCGCTTCGCGATGAGACGGTGCCGCCGGCGACCGGCCGCGCATTGGCGCGTGCGCTGGGCGCGCCGCAGGTGGGCGAGGTGTTCGACCCGGTCGCAGTCATCCCGTTGGGAGAGGCGCCGGTGCTGGGCAACGCGGGCTCGGAGACGCAGACGGCGGCGTACATGCAGTTCGACCGTGTGACGCGGGGCGGCACGCAGGTCCCCGCCACGCATGGGAATATGCCGCTGTCGTTGGAGGCGAAGGAGCAGGCGGTGCATTTCTTCCAGTCTTGGCTGGAGACCGGGGTTCCAGAGATCATCGACCCGTATTTCGTGCTCGGCACTCCCGCGCTATTGGAGTAGGTTGCGGCGTCCAAACTGCCGGAGACACTGACGTTCTGCTTGCAGGTTGTTCGCTGAAATGTTCTGGTTCTCGTGCAATACCGCAACGGTGGCGCCGCGTCCGTAGACGTGTCGTTCAACCCCGACCCCAAGTAAGATCACCATGCGCACTCGCTTCTCGAAAGTTGTTCTCTCGCTCGCTACTCTCGGCTTCTCCGCCGCCATCATGGGCGCGTGCGGTGGCGTGCAGGTTCCGCCGCAAGACGGTCAGTGCCATGAGGGCCGTGAGTGGGTACCGCCGGTACAGGACTCCAACGGTTCGTGGACCGAGGGCTACTGCCGCAACGTACGCTAGTCGTACCGTACTTCGATGACTTCGCGTGGAGGGAGCGGGTCACGAGTGGGTTAGCGCCGAGGTCCGCACCGGCCTGACGCGCGGGTCCGCCGTGCCGCGTCTCCGACGCCTTACGACGAGCCCCCACCGTGACCGCCTCCTCTACCGACGTCTACGAGAAGCTTGGCGTGTTCTATCTGGGAGGGTCGCAAGACGCTCCCGAACAAGAGCGCGTGCCGTTGCTGTACGACTCCCGCGACCTGCTCACCCACGCGGTCTGCGTAGGCATGACGGGCAGCGGGAAGACCGGGCTCTGCGTTGGTCTGCTCGAAGAGGCCGCGCTCGACGGGGTACCTGCGATCGTCATCGACCCCAAGGGCGATCTCGGCAACCTCATGCTGTCGTTCCCTGCGCTGCAGGCCGAGGACTTCAAACCCTGGGTCAGCGCTGACGACGCGCGGCGAAAGGACATGTCGCTGGACGACTACGCTGCGCGCGAAGCCGACAAGTGGCGGAGCGGGCTCGAGAGTTGGGGACAGGACGCGGACCGCATCGCCCGTCTTCGGGAGGCGGCCGACTTCAACATCTACACGCCCGGCTCTAGCGCCGGGCTGCAGTTGTCGATCATCAAGTCGTTCAGCGCGCCGCCGGTCGAAGTTCGCGAGGACACCGACCTGTTCAACGAGCGGATCGCGACGACCGTGTCGAGCCTGCTGGGCTTGCTCGGCATCGACGCCGATCCGGTGCAAAGCCGTGAGCACATTCTGCTGTCGCGCATCCTCGCGACGGAGTGGAACACGGGCGCCGACATCGACATCGCGGGGCTCATTCGAGCGACCCAGAATCCGCCGTTCGACCAAGTCGGCGTGCTGGACCTGGACACGTTCTACCCGGAGAAAGAGCGCTTCAAGCTGTCCATGGCGCTCAACAATTTGGTGGCGTCGCCCGGCTTCGCGAGTTGGATGGAGGGCGAGCCACTCGACGTGGACACCCTGCTGTTCGGGCCGAACGGCAAGCCGCGCATCTCGATCATCTCGATCGCGCACCTGAGTGACGAAGAGCGCATGTTCTTTGTGGCGCTCTTGTTCAACGAGGTGCTCGGCTGGACGCGTTCGCAGTCAGGGTCGCAGAACCTGCGCGCGATCCTCTACATGGACGAGATCTACGGGTACATCCCGCCGGTCGCGAACCCGCCGTCCAAGAAGCCGCTGCTCACGCTCATGAAGCAGGCCCGCGCGTTCGGGCTCGGCGTCGTGCTGGCCACGCAGAACCCCGTCGACCTGGACTACAAGGCGCTGTCGAACGCGGGCACGTGGTTCATCGGCCGGCTGCAGACCGCACAGGACAAAGCCCGACTACTGGAAGCGCTCGACGGCGCCTCCGCCAACGCCGGCGAGACATTCGACAAGAACGAGGCCGACCGCCTGATCTCGGGGCTCGGCAGCCGCGTGTTCTTGCTCCACAACGTGCATGAGAAGCGCCCCGTCGTGTTCCAAACGCGCTGGGTGATGAGCTACCTGCGCGGCCCGCTCGTGCGCGACGAGATCAAGCAGTTGATGGGCCCGATCAAGGACGCCCGCGCGGTAGCCGCACAGGCAGCGGATGCGGCACAGGCGGACTCGGCGAGCACGGCGAAAGCGGAAGCGTCTGCGATGGCGTCTGCCGCGATGCCCGCGCCGGGCTCCACGCCGAGTACGGAGTCGCCAGCGCCGAATTCTACGACAGTCGCGGAGCCGGCCGCAGCACCGGTTGTGCCGGAGATGCCGGATGTCGTCGTCCGCTACCTGCCGGTGACCGACAAGCCGCCGGGCGCGACGATCGCTTATCGCCCCGCCCTGCTCGGCACCGGTGACGTCACGTTCGCGCACTCGAAGTCCGGGTTGGTCTCGGATCGTCCGTGCGCGCTCGTGGCCACGTTCTCAGCGACAGGCGACGTGACACCGTGGTCTCAAGCGATCGCGGTGACGGTGCATCCGGATGCGCTCGAGACAGCGCCCGCCGACGGCGCCACGTTCTTCGAGCTCAACGGACCGGCCGCGCGGACCGCCAGCTACAAGACTTGGCGAAAGGCGCTCGGCGAGCACTTGTACCGGAACGAGAAGCTCACGCTGCTGCGGAGTCCGGCGCAGAACGTGTTTTCTCGCGCCAACGAAGACGAGCGTGCGTTCCGCATCCGACTCTCCGAGTCTGCGCGCGCGCGACGGTCTGAGATGCGCGACAGTATTCGCGACAAGTTCGAGTCTCGGATCCGCAAGGCGCGCGAGCGGATCGGCACAGCAGAGGCGCGTGTTGAGCGCGAAGAAGGCCAAGCGCGGCGCGCGAAAATCGACGCCGGCGCCAGCTTCGGCACCGCCATCTTGGCCGCCGTGTCCGGTCGTGGTCGCCGCGCCGCGCGCGGAGCTGCGACGTCGATGCGTAAGGGCAGCACCGCCCGAGAGCAGGCCGGTGATGTCGAAGAGGCGAATCAAGCACTCGCTGCGCGGCAAGCCGATCTCGCCGAGCTTGAGCGCGAGTTTGAGGCGGAGACCACGCAAGCGATGGACGCCCTGGACGCGATGAGCGAGCCGCTGGAGTCGGTCGAAGTCACGCCGCGACGCAAAGACCTGCACAACGTAGACATCTGCTTGGCGTGGATGCCCGTCGCGTGTCTCCCAGACGGCAGCGTTCAGCTCGCGTGCAACGTACGACCGTAGCGGGCGACCGTTACGGGCGACACAACTGTGTCACCTCGCGAAACAACCCGTCTCAACACCTGTCTCACGTGAGACACATGAGCGACAGGTGAATCATCGACGAGACACCAGACGCCCATAGTACGCGGGTGAATGCTGTGCGCGGCGAATCAGACCATGTTGGCATGGCTCGTGCAGTTACAGGGAGCGGACGCAAGTCCAAATAGCCACACAGGGAGGAGGCCTAGCCTCAACCTATTCCGGGTGGGACTCAACTGGCGATACCCCCACGGCCGGTGGAGCTCATCACGGAAGGCCCCGGCTCTTAAGAGCCGGGGCGCCGTGTGTGACCTATTCAAGTAGGGTCAATTCGCACAGTACGCGTTCAGATCGGCCCGTTGTCGGGTCGTTTCGAACAGGGTCGCTTTGCACAACTCGCGGTCGCTCGGCCGACGGCCTAGACGCGCGAGCCGAGTACGAGTCCGCGCCCCATCCAAGTCGCCAAGTGCTCACACAGCGCCCCCACGTAGGCGGGCGTGACCTCGATGAGTCCAGCCTCCCCCAACGCTTGAACGCTGGCGGTGGCAGACAGCTCCGTGGTGCGCCAAGCATGGATGACCGGCACAAAGTCCGCCGGAACCACGGCCGTCGCGACGCGGTCGTCGAGGAGTCGACAGGCGACCACGGAGTGCGGTGCTGCCAGCCTGGACGCGGCGGTGGCCGAGGGCTTCCATACGGCGTGCGACACCGTGAAATCGAGCGCGACCGGGTTCATCACGGGGACGGCGTCGAAGTCGAAGTCACCGGCGTCGGTTGGCACGTGGCCAGGCATGTCGCGTACCGCCCATTTGTGACGCTCATAGCTGCTAAGGTCACGAACGAACGCGTCCGGATGGTGCGCCTGAATGTAGTCGTCCAGCTCGAGGATGATGTCCCGAATGTAGCGTGACGCGGGCGGATGCGCGGCGAGGAACTCGGCAAACACATCTGCGAACGCTCCCCGCTCGTTCAATGCGGTTGCGGTGCGCGGGAGGCCGTCGGACGCCGCGCGTTCCAAGCGCGAGCGCACCATCTGGCGGTAGAGCCGCCAGCGCGCTGGGTCACCGCCGAGCGCCTCTACGTCTACAGCCGGCACATCCACGGCGAGGCAGATGCGGGCCAACGTTTGCTGGTACGTGGCCGTCTTCACGCCGGCACCGCCGTCGCGCGATCGTAGACGGCGACCAGAGCGCGGACCTCTTCGAGCAGCTCGTCCAGCGGCGGGAAGTTGCCGTCGCGTTCAAGCAACACGGGCACGGGCCCGGTCCGACGCAACGCGGTCTCCAGGAGCTCGAAGACGCCTCCGCAGACGGGTTCCGCGTGGGTATCGATGATCAGGCCGTCGGGCCGAATCAGATGCCCGGCGACGTGGATTTGCACCACGCGCTCCATGGGCACCGCGTTCAAATAATCGTGGGGGTCAAAGCTGTGATTCACGCTGTTGACCCAAATGTTGTTCACGTCGAGCAGCAGCTTGGCGTCCGCGCGCTCGGCGATTTCGACGAGGAATTCGACCTCGCTCATATCGTCCGCGACGCTGTCGGCGTAGTAGCTGACGTTCTCGATCGCGACGGGGATGCCGAGCTGGTCTTGAAGCTCTTGGATTCGCCGCACCGCGTGCTCCACCGTCTCGGCGTTGCGCGGGAGCGGCAGCAAGTCGTGCAGGTGCGCGTTGCCCACGCCACCAAAGCACAGGTGGTCGCTGTACCATGGCGCCCGGATGTCCTGCAGAAACTGCCGAAGCTCCGCGATGTACGCCCGGTCGTGCGGCTCGGCGGCTCCCAGCGATAGGCTGAGGCCGTGCGCGAGCAGGGACCAATGTTGCGCGGCATCGTCCAATAGCGTGCGGAAGCGCCCTCCCCTCTGAACGTAGTTCTCGGGGTGGATCTCCAACCAGGCCACTTCGGGCGGCTTTCGCTCGATGAGCTCGCGCCCAATGGCCATTCGCAGGCCGAGCCCGACGCCCATTGCGGGCGCGGGCTCGGTATTCAGCTTCGGTGCGTTCATACGGACTCCGTCCAGGGACCTATTCGTCCAAGGACCAAACGCTATTCGGCGTTACAGGCGGCTTCGCCTTCGCAGGTGGCTTCGCCGTCACAGGACGCCTCACCCTCGCACGACGCCTCACCGGAGGCCTCGGCGTCGGCGGACGGGCAACCGGCTTCGCCACCACAGGCGTGCTCGCCGTCAGCGGCTTCCGACGGGCAACCGCCTTCGCACTCGGTGGACGGGCAACCGGCTTCGCCACCACAGGCTTGCTCGCCTTCGGCAGCTTCCGACGGGCAGCTTCCTTCGCCACAACCGGCTTCGCTGCAGCTTCCCTCGCCAGCTTCCGCTTGGTCGCCGACCGCTTGGGTCTGCGTGGCCGTCTCGCCGGAAGCTTGCGCTCCACCGCAGGCGGCAACGCCGAAGCCGAACGATGCGGTTGCGAGAATCGCGAGCTTCTTCTTGAGGGCGTCTTTGGTTTCCATAGTGTCTCTAACGGGGTTGGGTCTAAAGTGGGTGCGTCCGGTCTCGGACGCGGCGGGAAGATGCCGACGGAATCAAAAGGTGACAACTTCTTTCCACCCCGATGGCGGTTTCATTCCGCGCCATGTTCGAATTCGTGGCGCGGAGACCGCCGAAAGTACGAGAACCCGCGCTAGTTCTCGTCCGGTTTCAGCTCGTTCACGACGGTGGGCATCGTGGTGACTCCCAGGCCAAACGCCGACAGGTCGCCCGGCGCCCGAGAGTTGGTCCCGGCCACATCGAACCGGCGACGGCGCTGAAGATCCGTCTCGCCTTCTTTGCGCACCAGCGCTGTCGGATCATCGATGTCCATGCGCGTCGTCACCGCCTCGACCCGGTCCGCCATCAGGTAGCGCGAGACGGGGATGGCGAGCTTCGCCGGATCGCGCGTCCGCACAATGGTGCGCAGCCAGGCGCGGCGGCGCTCGTGACGGGCGCCCAGATCGGTGAGCACCGGCATGTCGAGTTCGAATCCGGCGGCGTCGGTGAGCAGCAGCACGCGCGGGCGAACCAACGGCTTGAGCCCCGCGCCAGGGCCGACGACGATGCCGAACTCGCCCGTATCGAGCTCCACCAGCGAGCCAGGGGGATAGCGGCCGACCAAACGCATGAAGACGCGCACAATCAGCGGGTCGAGCTGCGTGATGGCGCGGCGGTTGACCAACTTCATCGCCTGGTCCGGCGGGTAACCATCGCGCTGCGGACGCGGACTCACCAGCGCGTTGAACACGTCCGCGACCGCGATGATCCGCGCGAACACGTGGGGCGTGTGGTGACCGATCTGCGGGTAGCCGCCGCCATCCATGTGGATGTGGTGCTCGGCCGAGGCCAGCGCACGCTCAACGATGGGAATATCGAAACCGAACTGCTCGAGCAGGTGCGCCATGCCCAGCAACGGGTGGCTCCGCGAGATCTCCATCTCGTGCTCGTTGAACTCGCGGTCCAGCTTGAACAGCTCCGGCGGCAGCAACGTCTCGCCTACGTTGTGGCTCAGGGCGCAGACGCCCAGCCGAACCAGGTCACGACGGCGGAAGTCCATGAGCCGGCCAACCGAGATGGCCAGGATGGCGACCATCAGGTTGTGCGCCACGGACGTGATGGTCGCGTCGCGCACCGCGGTGAGCATCAGCAGGTCTTCGGGCGTCTCCTCCGCCATCTGCACCAGCCGCAGCGCGAGGCTCCGCTGGCGACGACGCAGATACACATCGAGGTTGCCCACGCGCGCGGGGTCCAGCGTGAGCATGCCCTCTTCGAGCAGCTCGGCCGCGCGCTGACGAAACCGCACGCGCGTGCCGTCGTCGTCGAACGTGTCCGGTGGGAGCTGCAACAACTCCACGCCCGGGATCTGCGGGTCGACGAGATCCACGGAGTCTGGCGCGCGCGACGCCGACAGCGTGCGGAGGAACTGCCCAAACGCGAGCAGCTCCACGCGGCTGACCTCCCGTGTGAACCGAACCCCTCGGGCGCCGGCGC
>CBDUJZ010000077.1:0-22980 GCA_965367675.1 uncultured Myxococcales bacterium
GCGGCGCGCGCGGCCACGCTGGGCGTTGCCGTACAATCCCACGCTGCGTTGAGCGCGAAACGTCCGTCATCCGCCGAGCGAGGGACAAGCGATCCGGCGTGGTTCATCGATGCCGCGGAGGGACTGGCGCCGGCTGTTCTCGCAGCTCTGTTGCACGATGCCGGCTCCAAGGGATCGGTGGTGCTGCTGTGTGAGCCCACCGCCACGGGGCGCTCGATGGCCGAAACCATCGCGGCTGCGCACGGGAGCTGTGGGCACATCGAGGCGCTCGAGTGGGACCAGATGCGGACGCGCGTCTTCGCGCCGTTCCGCAACGAGCCGTTCCCGGATCCGGCTGGTGTCGCCACCGCATTCGAGCAAGAGCGGGCCCGCGCCGAGTGCGCCGGCGAGATTACGCGTCTGGCCGTCGACACCACGCCCACAGCTTGGGCCCGGGCGCTGGGCCGAACCACGGCGTCCGACCGGGTGGGCGTGCTCCTGTGCCGTGACGCCCGCGAGTGTCTGCGCGGCCTGATCATCGCTGACTCTGCCCGCCGTGGCCGGTTCTTCATCGACGAGGAGGCGGAGATCGAGCGCTCGGCAGAGCAGATCATTTCGACGGTGCGCGAGATGCTGAAACGGTCGCGGGAGCGCGCGGTTTACGCGGTGTTGGCAGCACTTCCGAGCAATCGCGGCAACGCGTCGGCCATTGTCGCGATGGTCGAGCGACAACGCTAAAATCGGCGCGGTGTGGCGTCTGCTTGACCCGCGCAAGACCTCGCGTTAGCAATCGCGCGCCTTTCGGGTAGAGAACCACCATGACGCAGCCTAACTTTCTTCAAGTCCAAACGTCCCTCGACCGCAGTTGCGCCTTTGTAGAGGCGCACCCGGGGCTTGAGTGCTCGGAGCGCTACGGCGCAGCGTTGGCGGATATGCGTGACCAGTTCGCGCGCCAGACGGGAGCGACGGATCGTCGGTTCACCGAGTGGCGTATGCTGATCGCGGAAGAGACCAAGCAGTACCGCGACATCAAGCTCTGCTACGACGAGGTCCTCGAATTGGCCGAGGAGCACGGCTACGAGGACGCGCCGCGCCAAGCGATCGTGTACGCGGACGAGGCGCACCTCTTCAACCTGATCGGCATCACCATGGAGTGGTTGTCCGGCTTGGGCGATGAGTGGGCTTGGCCCGCGAAGATGAAGGCGGAACTGACCAAGAAGCTGGCGGAAGCCGCTTCGCGGAAGGCGTCGACGCAGGAGTGCTTCCAGCAGTACACGGTTGAGGTGAAGCGCCGCGTCGATGCGTACGATGGCGCCGTGTCGCTCCTGCGCGAGTTCCTGAAGGAAGCCCGCGTGGACGGCGGAAAGTTCGACGACTTCTCGCGACTCGCGCTCGACGTTCTCTAGCGCGGGATTCCTGCGTACAGCGCCAATCTCGTTGCGTCCGAGGGGGACGTAAGTTGGCGGCTCGGTTTGGCGATGGCATGGTCGTGCTTACGCTAGTGGGGTCAAACCCCGATTCCCGAGTGACGATATGACTGACGAGAACGAGACAACCGAGAGCGGCGAAGCTGCTGTCACCCTGTCCATCCTGCCGTTACGCAACAGCGTGCTGTTCCCGCAGGTGGTCATCCCATTGGCGGTCGGCCGCGAGAAATCGATCGCGCTGATCAAGGAAGCCGCTGAGAACGAGTCGCGGATCGCGATCGTTACGCAGCGTGAAGCGGAGACGGAGGACCCCACGGAGGCGGACCTCTACCGTATTGGTACGTCTGCGCGCATCGTGAAGGTCGTCCCGATTTCGAACGACAACTACAGCGTCATCATCCAGGGCGTGGAGCGCATTCGTCTGCGCCGACTCACTGAGGACGAGCCGTTCCTCGTGGGTGAGTTCGAGGTGATCGAGGCCACAGAAGAGGAGGACGTCGAGCTCGACGCGCTCTTCGCCAGCCTCAAGCGGACCGCCAAGCAGGTCGCGAAGTTCATCCCCGATATGCCGCGTGAAGCCGCGCGCATGATCGACTCCGTGGATGACCCGTCGCAGCTCTGCGACTTCGTGGCCGCGAACATGGAAGTGTCGACGGCGGAGAAGCAGCAGATCCTCGGAAAGGTCGACCTGAAGGAGCGCCTGAAGCTCGTGGTCACGTACCTGACGCGCCAGCTGGAGATGGCCAAGGTGTCGGATCAGATCCAGACGCAGATCAAGGACGAGATCGATAAGAACCACCGCGAGTACTACCTTCGCCAGCAGTACAAGGCGATCAAGGAGCAGCTCGGTGAGATCGACGGCGATGGCGGCGAGCTCGATGAGCTGCAGTCCAAGATCGCTGAGAAGGACCTGCCGCCCGAGGTGAGCAAGGTCGTGGACAAGCAGTTCCACCGGCTCCAGCAGATGCAGCCGGCGAGCTCGGAGTACGGCGTTGTACGCACGTACCTGGAGACGCTGCTCGACATTCCGTGGACCGAGACGACGGAAGACAACCTCGATATCCGCCACGCGCGCGAGATCCTCGATGCGGACCACTACGGTCTGGATAAGGTGAAGGAGCGCTTGGTGGAGTTCCTGGCGGTGCGCAAACTGCGGGACGACATGCGGGGCCCGATCCTGTGTCTCGTCGGCCCTCCTGGCGTGGGTAAGACCTCGCTCGGTAAGTCGATCGCTCACGCGTTGGGCCGCGAGTTTCAGCGTATCTCGTTGGGCGGCGTGCATGACGAGGCTGAGATTCGCGGTCACCGTCGGACGTACGTTGGGGCGCTTCCTGGTCGCATCGTGCAAGCGCTGCGCAAGGCCAAGACGTCGAACCCGGTCATCATGCTCGACGAGATCGATAAGGTCGGGCGCGATTTCCGTGGCGACCCGCAATCGGCGCTGCTCGAGGTGCTGGACCCGGCGCAGAACAACTCGTTCAGCGATCACTACGTAGAGGTGCCGCTCGACCTGTCGAAGGTGCTGTTCATCGCCAACGCCAACCAGGTGGATACCATCTCGCCGCCGCTTCGCGACCGGATGGAGATGATCCAGATCCCTGGTTACACGGCGAACGACAAGCTCCACATCGTGAAGGATTTCTTGCTGCCCAAGCAGCTTGAGGACCACGGTATCGGTGACCGCGACGTGCAGATCGCAGACGAAGTGATCGACACGGTCATCGACCGCTACACGCGTGAAGCGGGTGTCCGTAACCTGGAGCGCCGCATCGCTGACGTTTGTCGAAAGGTGGCCGTCAAGGTCGCGCTCGACGAGGTCGACGGCGACGTGATCGAGGTGAACGCCGAGACGCTCGAGGACATGCTCGGACCGGAGAAGTACGAGTTCGAGACGGCGCAGCGCGTGACGAGCCCGGGCATCACGACCGGTCTGGCGTGGACTCCGTCTGGCGGTGACATTCTGTTCATCGAGGCGACCAAGTCCGAAGGCAAGGGCGAGCTCCGGCTCACGGGACAGCTCGGCGATGTCATGAAGGAGTCGGCGCTTGCTGCGCTGTCGTTCCTGAAGATGCGCGCTGGCGAGTTCGGGCTGCCGGTGAACTTCCTCAAGGAGATGGATGTACACATCCACTTCCCGGCGGGCGCGGTGCCCAAGGACGGACCTTCCGCTGGTATCGCGATCTTCACCACGCTGCTGAGCCTGTTCGCAGGCATCCAGGTGCGGCACGATGTCGCGATGACGGGCGAGATTACGCTGCGCGGCAACGTGCTCCCGGTGGGCGGCATCAAGGAGAAGATGCTGGCGGCGCACCGCGCCGGTATCAAGCGCGTGATCCTGCCTGAGCGGAACCGCAAGGACCTCCACGATGTGGCCGAGGAAGTGAAGAACGAGCTGGAGTTCGTCTTCGTCCGTACGGTGGCGGAGGTGCCCGACGCGGCGTTGGTGGAGAAGCTGAAGCCGCTCCCGGTGATCACCGGTGAGGGCACGTTGGCCAAGCCGACCGCGACCGCGTAACGCGAGCGCCTGAACGAAACGACGCCGGAGCCTTTGCGGGCTTCGGCGTCATCGTTTTTGCGCGTCGTTTTTGTGTTTCGCACGGCTGCTGTGAGCCGGGGCGGCGGCTACTGCTCGAGCTCGATCTCTTCCGCTTGGTCAGGGTCGATGACCTCGAGCGCGCCGGTCGCGGGGTCGAGGCCGTAGGCGCCGTCCATCCAGCGGCCTAGGTCGACGAGTTTGCACCGCGTGGAGCAGAACGGGAACGCGGTGTTCTCCGGCGGCGGTGTGACGGGTTCTTTGCAGGTGGCACAGCGAATCTTCATCGGCCGAATTGTGAGAGGTCGACGGATTCGTCGATGAGTCGTACGTCGGTCACTTCGTCGAGGTCCCGGAGGATATCGATGTTGCGCCGCCATGGGTGGTAGCCTTCCTTGATGACTTCGACGCGATACTCGCCGGTCTCAAGTCGGATGGGCTCGGCGAGCGGGGACACGCCTTGCGAGACGCCGTCGATCAGAATCTCGGCGCCTTCTTGAGCGACCTCGAAACGGACCGACCCGTAGAAGGGCTGCGGTTGAAGGGTCAGCGTCAGCGAGACGGTCTCACCAGCGACGACCTCCACCACCTGGGTGGAATCGTAGTGGTCGATGAGCGTCGCGGAGATGGTGTGGGTGCCGGGCGTGAGGGGCAGGGGGCCGAGCTCGCCTTCACTCATCGGGATGCCGTCGAGCACCACGCGCACATGCTCCGGCGAGGTGGCGGTCACGTGTAGGGTGCCGGTTTCACCCATGGCGTTCTCGCAGCGGGTGATGGAACGCTGAATGCTGTCGCGGTCTCCATCGGTCGGCTCGAGGATCAAGTAGCGCCGGTAGTACAGCGCGCAATCTTGGAAGTGGCCGACGTGTTCGGAGATGCTGCCGACGTTGTAGAACGCATCCGACCAGTAGGGATCCTCACGCGCGATCCGCTTGAAGCCTTCGAGTGCGGCGGTGTTTCGTCCGCGCTGCGTGTTGCGGAGGGCCTCCTCGTAGATGCGGTTGAGCTCGAGAGGGTCGGTGGGCGGCTCCTCGGGCTCCGGTTCCGGCTCGGGCTCCGGGTCGGCGGGCTGCGGCGTCACCGGGACGGGGGCCGCGAGGCCGGCGGCGGGGTCACTTGCCTCTTGCGCGTCGGCCGCAGATGCGGCGAGGACGAGCGCGGCGGTGAGTAGCCAAATTCGATGGTTCATCGTTCCTCTTGGGCGGCGCAGGCGCACGGGGCGCGCGCGTCGGGCATCATGGACGGGCTTGGAATCTCGGGCGGTCCGCAAAAGGGTTGTGCGGTCGGGCGAGAAATTGGGAACTACAGGAACACCCAAGGCGTCTCAACCGTGCGGCGCCGTAATTCTCGCCGCCTGAAGTCTGGTTCACACGCATACGCGCCGTTCACGCGCTGGTATTGGAGTCGATGCAAAAGTTCTCGTTGATCGCGTCCGTCTCGGACCTTGGATTGCTCGGTGGTCTCGCAGTGACGCCGCGTCGACTGGCGCTGGCGGCGGCGCTCGCGACCGTTGCCGTGTTCGTTTACGCGTTCACGTTGGCCGGTTTCGTTCAGCATCGCAGCGCGAGCGTTGGTTTGAACGTGGTGCTGATCAGCGGGCAGTTCTTCCTCGTGCTCGGCGGGGCGTACATCCAGGCCATGTGGCTGGGGTCCCGCGTGTTCGGAGACGCCTGGCGTCGTCGGACGTTTCTGGGTGAGCGTGGCAAGGACGAGGACATGGAGATCGGCGCGCTCCGCGACTACTCGCTGCACTTCTACGGGCTCTTCGGCCTCGCGTTGGTGGCTACGTACGCGACAATGGCGTTCGCGACGGACGACTACGTGGGGCGTTACAATGTGTCGGGCTACTACGAGACGCTGTTTCGTTCGTCGGCGCCCGAGCAGCGGATCGAGGCGCTACGTGGCTTGGTGGACCCCGTGCGCGAAGAGTCTGCGCAGAGTCGCGACCTGCGCGAGCGCGTCGTGTCCGCGTTGGCGGATGAGGACTCGGATGTCCGGGCGTGGGCGGCGTGGACCTCGGGGCAACTCACGATCCTGGAGGCAGCGCCGGACTTGGTCCGTGTGTTGATCCAGGGCGAGCGCGAAGAGCAGATCGAGGCTGCGGTGGCACTGGGGCGTATTCGCGACCCGGACGGAGAGCGCCGCATGATCGGTATGTTGCCGAGCGCGCTGGCAGACCCGGAGCTGGCGCAGGCGCTGGTGACGGGCCTGGGTCTCATCCCGTCGACGGATGCGCTTCCGGTGTTGCTGGGGATGCTCGGCGCGGTGCCGGAGTCGGTCGAAGTTCCGGCCTTGTGGGCGATCGGTCGGGCGCGCACGACCTCGGTCCGTGAGCCGATCCTGCAGCGCTGGGAGACGTCCGAAGGGACGCTGCGGTGCGCTTACGCTGAGGCGCTGAAGCACGTGACGAGCGAGGGGGACTACGCGGCGATGCGCGATGCGTTTGACGCCGACGAACGCTCGGTTTGTGAGGCGGTGTTGTGGGCTGGTCGGCAGTACGACCCCGAGCATCCGCTTCCGCCGGTGGTGTACGTGGTGCCTGAGGAGCTCCGCGTGAAGTACATGAAGGCCGCGTTCAACATTGGCGGGCCGGGGCTCGAGACTTGGCTCGTGGATACCGCGTGGGCGAGCGGCGAGACGGACGCGCTGCGCATTCAGGCGGACCAGTTGGCGGAGGCGTTGCGGGGCGCGCCGTCACGACTTCCTAGGCAATAGTGCGCGGCTGCGGCACATGGGGTGCGTCCTCTCGGCATTGCTGGTAAGGATGCCGTGGCGGCTTGACGGTATGCATGTCGCACGATAGTTTTAGCTGCACTTCCCCCCCTGAAGTACGCGATGACAGACGAATCCCTGGGTCGAAAGGTCTTAATCCTCGACAGCAACATCCTCGATGTGATCGAGGCTGAGTCGCGGCTACAGGGGGCAGGCTTCGAGGTCACGAAACTGGCCAGTCCGAACGGCGCGCTCGCGAAGATCGAGTACGAGCGTCCGGACATCCTGCTGCTGGACATCACCATGCCGCGCCTGAACGTTCAGGAAGTGCTCGAAGGGCTGCGTGCAGACCCGATCCTGGAGGACATCGTCGTGGTGTTGTTCAGCGATCTGGACGCGCCCACGCTGCAGGCCATGTGCATCGACAACGACATCCACGGGTACTTCTCCAAGTCCATGGATGTGCGTCGGGTCGGCGAGTTCCTCGAAGAGTTCTACGGCGAAGTCTGATTCGGACGCCCGTCGCTTGAGGCTGCGCGGTGGCGCGCTGACTTCACTCGATACGTCCCGTTAGTGGGCTTTCGCGCGGGGCTCCTCAAGCAGCGACGAAAGTCGCGCATCGATGCGTGACGAGTCGTCGGCACGTCCGAGTTCGTCCCACATGGCTTTGGCGCGCTCGAGCATTTGGCGGGCTTCGACGTCGTGACCGGAGAGGGCGAACGCGTCTGCGAGGCGCTCGAGGGGGCGGGCGAAGTCCGGGTCTACCAGCGTCGATGCGTCGGCGAGTGCGAGGCTCGATTCCAACGTCGCGCTCGACTCCTCCTCGCGTCCGAGCTGCGCGAGCACGTGAGCCAAGTTCAGGCCGATGCCGATGGTGAGGTACGCGTAACCGACCCGCTCGGATACCGCCGCGGCGCGTCGGAATGCGCTTTCGGCGTCCACGAAACGGCGGCTGTCCATCGCCACGAGTCCGAGGTTCGTGAGGGCCAACGCGGTGTCGTAGGGCAGCTCGAGCGTCTGGAAGATATCGACCGCGCGGCGGTACAGGTCGGCTGCGCGCGCGAACTCTCCGCGGAAACGTGCCACGTCGCCGAGGCCGTTGAGTTGATGCGCGAGGCCTTTACGGTCGCCGAGCCCGACGTAGATCTTTAGGGCGTGCTCGTAGTGTTCGGTTGCGACGTCGAACTGCCCTTGGGAGCGTCGAACGACGGCGAGACGGGCGTAGCACTTGGCGATGCCCTTTCGGAGATCCGCGGCGGTGAACGCCTCGAGTGCCTCTTCGAACGCGGTGATGGCGGCGTCGTTGTCGCCGGTGCTGCGCGCCACATCGCCGATGAGCCAGACGGCCTCGGGGCGGACGCGGCCGGCGCCGGGTTGCTGGGAGAGTTCGAGGGCGTCTTCGGCGAGGGAGCGCGCGAGCTCCAGGTTGCCGGCGTGCCACTCGACTCGCGCGAGCCCGAGTGAGCCACGGGCGAGGATCTCGGCGTTCTCCAGCGACCGGGCTGCGCGCAAGGCTTCGGTGTATTGCTCTCGGGCCTCGGAGAGTTTGCCGAGGATTCGGTTTACGCGGGCGCGGCCGAATGTGGCGAGGACGCGCTGGCTGGCGCTGGCGCGAGGTTCGCGTGAGACGGTGTTGAAGTCTTGTTCAGCGTCTCGATACTCGCCGAGTCCGACGCGCAGCTCGCCGAGGCGGAGCGTGAACGATGTGCGGAGGCCGACGCTGTCGCTTTGGTGGTGCTCGCCTTCGGGGTCGTCGAGCAGGGTGATGACGCGTCGCAGGTGTGCGGCGGCGTCGTGCGGGCGGTGGTTCCGCTCGGCGACATCGGCGGCGATGCGCGCGTACTCCAGCTCGCGCGGTCGGTCTCGGGCTTCGCAGAAGTGCTTCACCAGCTCGTCGGCGATTTTCTCAGCTTCGTCGCCTAGGATGGCGAGCTTTGCTTCTGCCGCGAAGGCGTGGAGGCGGCGCGTGGTCCGCCGGTTCTTCATGCGTTCGAGCAGCGCGTCGCGCACGAGGCTGGACGGGAAGGCGAGGATGTCGTCGTCGCCGAACGGCCGCATGCGCAGGAACTCTTCGTCGAGCAACACGTCGACGTCGGCGTCGATGGAGTCGAGCAGGTCGCTGCGGTTCTCGATGTGTAGCATGCGCTCAAGCACGCCGAACCGGAAGTTCCGGCCGAGGACTGCGCAGCGGTTGAGCAGGTCTCGAAGGCGGCTGCCGGGGACGATCTGCTCGAGCTGTTCGATGCGCAACGCCATGACGTCGGCGAGTGATGGGGGCAGCACGGCGTTGACGTCGACTTGGGCTTTGGGGCGCCAGCCGGCGGGGCCTTTCTCGAGCAGGCCTTCGTCGACCAGGAAGCGCACAAACTGCACGATGTGCATTGGGTTGCCGCCGGATCGGGCGATCAGTGCTTCGGCGAGGGCGTCGTCGGCGTGCAGCAGCGAGTTGATCAGGCGTCGGGCGGATGCGGCGTCGAGTGGGTAGAGCGCGTGGCGGAACACGGTCCCGCCGTCGAAACGGGCGAGGCGGCGGAGCACGTTGGAGTCGTTGGCGCCGGCCTGGCCCACGTGTGTGGTCGCGATGATGGCAAACGGCGCTGGTCGGTGCTGCAGTTCGGTGGCGACGAATTCCAGGAACGCTTCGGTTTCGGGGCCTGCCCATTGCACGTCATCGAGCGTGACGGCGATGGGGGCGGCTTGTGCGGCGGCGTGCAGGAATCGGTAGAGGATCTCGAACAGGGCGTCGGGCGCGACGGCCAGCGGGAGGGAGCGATCGACCGTGGGGCGAACGAACGCGCTGATCACGCGGATGGAGTCGGGGTCGGGGATGTTGAGCGCGTCGAGGCGCGACGCGATGTGCTCGGTGACCCTGCTGGCGTCGAGGTCTCGGGTTCCGAGCAGGTCGTCGAAGACCTCTCGAATACCGCGCAGTCCGCGTTCGCCTTCGCGGTGGAACGTGCCTTGGCCGGTGTAGAATCCGTGATGTTCGGCGAGTTGTTCGCGCGCGGCGGAGGCGACACGCGTCTTGCCCATTCCGGACTCGCCTTCGACGATCGCGACGATGCCGTTTGCGTTGGCGATGGCTTCGAGCACGACGTCGGCGAGCCTGGAGACGTCCGCTTCGCGACCGACGAAGGGGGTCTCTCCGCGGATGGAACGCGCTGCGCTCCAAACGGCGGGCGCGTTGCGCTTTTCGACGACGGCGTCTTCGACGGCGGTGTGGTTGTCCGCGCGGGTGGGCGGGAAGGGCGCGGCGCGGCGCAGGTCCGCCTCGGTGGGGGCGTCGACGTGTGGGGTGGGGGTGAGCGGCGGGAGCCCGGGGCTCGTGCGCTGCCCGATGAGTCGTCGCAGTCGGCTGCGGAACACCTGGGCGCTCGGGATCCGCTCGCGCGGCGACTTGGCGAGGGCGTCGAGAATTAGGCGGCGGAGGTCGTTGGGGACTTCGAGGCCGGGGCGGATCACGATGGGCGGGGGCGGCTGGCTGACCTGCGCCATGAGGATGTCCATGGGGCCGCCTTCGTCGAACGCGTCGGCGCCGGTGACGGCGCGGAAGAGCAACAGTCCGACGGCATAGACGTCGACGGTGGCGCTGACGTGTTTTTCGCCGCGCGCCTGCTCGGGCGCCATGTATTGGGGCGTGCCGCTGACCTGACCTTTGCCGGTCGCGCCAGGCTCGTCGTCTTCCCACGAGAAACCGGCGACGGCGGCGATGCCGAAGTCGACGATCTTTACGAGCGGCGCGCCGTCCTCTTGTTGGGCGACGAGGATGTTCGCGGGCTTAATGTCGCGGTGGATGATTCCGCGGGCGTGCGCGTGCGCGAGGCCGGTGAGGATCTGGTCGAACAGTCCCGCGATGGTGGCGAAGTCGACGTTCGGATCGTCGAAGACGTCGGCGAGCGGGGTGCCGTCGACGAACTCGAGCGCCATGAACAGGGAGCGGTCGCGTCCGATGCCGAAGTCGTGCACCATCGCGATGTTGGGGTGCGAGAGCGCTGCGACGGCGCGGGCTTCGCGCACGAATCGGCGTCTGAGGTCTTGGCTTTCCGACAGCTCGTGCCGAAGCATTTTGACCGCAACCGGGCGCTCCAAGGGCTCTTGGTTGGCGCGGTAGACCGTGCCGAGTCCTCCAGAGCCGATGACGGATTCGATTCTGAACCGTCCGGCAATCAGCTTTCCGACGTAAGGGTCCATGAGCGGCAGATGTCTCTTTCCGAGCGGCGCAGCGCCGAGTTAGGGTCACTCTTCGACCGGGGCTGCGCGTTGGGGGCGAACCTCCGATGTGCGGATTGGCGCACCATCGGCTGAGGCGAAGAGACCCGTGAACGATAGCACAGACAAGAACGCAAGTGGTGGCCGGATCCGCGTGATGCCGTCGGATTTGGCAGACCAAATTGCGGCGGGTGAAGTGGTGGAGCGCCCGGCCAGCGCGGTGAAGGAGCTGGTTGAGAACGCGATCGACGCGGGTGCGCGGCACGTGAAGGTAGAGCTCGCGGAGGGCGGCCTGGAGTTGATCCGCGTTTCGGATGATGGCGCGGGGATGGGGCGCGAAGACGCTCAGCTGTGCATTCAGCGCCACGCGACGTCGAAGCTGCATGACCGCCGGCAGCTTTTTTCCATCGAAACGCTCGGCTTCCGCGGAGAGGCGCTGCCCTCCATTGCGTCGGTCAGTCGGTTCACGTTGCTGACCAAGCCGCATGGCGCGTTGGGTGGCACGCGCGTGGCGTTGGAGGGCGGTCGCAATCTGGAGGTCACCGACGCCGGAGCACCGCCCGGAACGGAAGTGACGATCCGAGACTTGTTCTATAACACCCCGGCGCGACTCAAGTTTTTGAAGACGCGGGCGACGGAGCTCAAGCACGTTGTTGAGTGGATGCAGCGGATGGCGGTGGCCAACGCGGGGGTTGCGTTCACGCTGATCCACAACGGGCGGCGGATCCTGGATCTCCCCGCTGTGGAGGACGTGTCGGACCGGCTGTTCAACGTGTTTGGCGCCAAGG
This sequence comes from uncultured Myxococcales bacterium, assembly GCA_965367675.1. Classification (GTDB taxonomy): domain Bacteria; phylum Myxococcota_A; class Bradymonadia; order REDH01; family REDH01; genus CBDUJZ01. The sequence continues at coordinate 11,649 of CBDUJZ010000077.1, forward strand.
ATTCAGAGGCGCTGCACCCGCTTGAACCGGCGCACCAGGACGGGGTCACGTGCACTGGCTTCTTCGGTCGGCCGACGCTCTCGCGCAGCACCACGTCCGGCATGTGGGCGTTCGTGAACGGGCGGTTCGTGCGCGACAAGACGGTCATGGGCGCCATTCGGGTCGCGTACCAGGGCATGGTCGACAAGGGGCGGCACCCGGTCGTGGTGTTGTTCTTGGATGTGCCGCCGAGCGCGGTCGATGTGAACGTGCACCCGGCAAAGACGGAGGTGCGGTTTCATGAGTCGAGCGCTGTGTTTCGGGCGGTGCGGCGGTCGATCGCGAATTCGCTGTCGGTCGCGCCGTGGGTTCCCTCTCGCGACGGCGACGGGGCCGGTGTGGCGCCGTGGGTTGGCGAAGCGGGGGCGGATGGCGCCACCGCGACGGGCTATGTGGCTCCGCACGCGCAGTCGGCGCTGCCGGTTCGCGAGTACGCCCTTCACGGGCCGAACTGGACCGGGCCGTCGGATGGCGAGGCGCTGCAGCGCGGCGGTGGTGTAGGCGAGGCAGGCTTCCGGGCGCGCGATCCCGGCGGACGTTACCCGTATGCGGGTGGGACGGCCTGGTCTGACGGGCAGGGCGGAGACATTGGCGCGTTGCCGTCGCGCCCCGACGCGGGCTTCTTTGAGTCGCTGGCGTACATCGGTCATCTGCGTGGCACCTTCTTGCTGGCGAGCGATGGTGATGGGCTGGTGGTGGTGGACCAGCACGCGGCGCACGAGCGCATCACGTTCGAAGCGCTGCGCCTTTCGTGGCGCGATCGCCGTTATCAACAGCAGCCGCTTCTGGTACCGCGTGTGCTCACGCTGGACCCAATCCGTGCTGCGATCATGGCCGATAATATGGAGATTTTTCAGAGGCTTGGGTTCGAGATTGAACCCTTCGGTGGAGATGACTTCGCCCTCAAAGCTGCGCCGGTTGTGCTGAAGTCGAAGAAGCACGAGCGGCTGATCGTGGATGTGCTCGATGAGATCGGAGAGCACGGGCATTCGGGGCAGGTCGACGAGGCGATCGACGCCGTGCTGCTGTCGATGGCGTGCCACGGGAGCATCCGCGCGGGCGACACGCTCACGGTCGATGAGGTGTATGCGCTGTACCGCGCGCTGGACGGCGTCGACTTTGGTGCGAACTGCCCTCACGGACGTCCGGTGTATTTTCGGATGTCGCTCGAAGAGCTTGAGACCCGGTTTGGTCGACGATGAAGCGGGCACGTGTGATTGCGATTGGCGGGCCGACTGGCGTAGGGAAGTCTGCGTTGGCGCTGGCGCTCGCGGATGAGATCGGCGGCGAGATCGTGAGCGCGGACAGCGTTCAGGTGTATCGTGGGTTTGATATCGGTTCGGCCAAACCGAGCTTGGAAGAGCAGCGTGCCGTGCCCCATCACCTGGTGGACATCTGCGACCCGACGGAGCTGTACAGCGCTGCGCGGTTTGTGGTGGACGCAGACGCCGCCATTGAAGAGATCGCGGGCCGGGGCCGTGTTCCAATCGTGGTCGGCGGCACAGGGCTGTACGTGCGGTCGCTGCTGCAAGGGCTGTTCGACGCCCCACACGATGCCGACGTGCGGGCGCGACTTCGCTCTAAAGCCGAGTCGGGCATGCTCCCCGCGCTGGCGGCGCGGCTCGCCGAGGTGGACCCCGCGTCAGCGTCTAGGATCTCGCCGAACGATGCGGTGCGTGTGGTCCGTGCTCTTGAGGTGTTCGAGGTGACGGGCGTGGCGCTCTCGGAGCACCAGGCGGCACACGGGCTGAAGCCGCGTTATGAGGCGTTCTGCGTGACCCTAAGTCGTCCGCGTGGCCGGCGGGATGCGCGGATCGGTGAACGCGCCCGCTTGATGCTGGAGGCGGGGCTCGAACAAGAGACGGCAGAGCTGTTCGCCGCGTATCCGGATGCGCCTGCGCTCGGTTCTTTGGGGTATCGTCAAGTGTGCGATGTGATGCAGAACGGTGCGCCAGAATCTCAGTTGTTTGAGCGTATTCGCGTGGAAACACGGCGGTTTGCAAAACGACAGTTGACGTGGTTTCGAGGGCAGTGGGCGTCGCGGTGGTACAACCTTGAGGAGGAGGCGACGCCGGCCGAGGTGCGCGCAGCCGCCACAGCTTGGCTTGGCGGTTCGAGCCCCGGTGAAGACGCCCCGTGGGGAACGGCGAACGACGCGACGTTCCGGGACTGAAGGCTCAGAGATTCACGCCGCAGCCAGCGCGGGATCGGTGCGAACGATGGCCGGCCAGGGCGCACACGCGGTGCATGGTCGTTGAACGGAACTGCGGTCGTGGATACACAGCGACGGAGTTGGCTGCGGATGCTCGGCGCTGAGCCCTCGCGCGCTCCGATGCGCACACCAATACGAGACGTGGGTCGAGAGACCGCTACGAGACATGGGTCGAGAGACGGAGACGAAGTGACAGATACCAATACGAAGTCGCCCAAATGGGTCCACGAAATGGCACCCTACGTGCCTGGAAAGCCCATCTCGGACCTGAAGCGCGAGCTCGGCCTCACGGACATTATCAAGTTGGCGAGCAACGAGAATCCGCTCGGGCCGAGTCCGGACGCGATCCAGGCGATGCAGGACGAGGCCGCGTCGATGTGGCTATACCCGGACCCCGGCAGCGTTGACCTGCGCGAGGCGTTGGCTGCTCGGCTGGGTGTGGAGCCGTCCGAGGTGTTGGTGGGCAACGGCTCCAATGAGCTGATCTCGTTGCTGGTCGCTACGTTCACGACGCCGTCGGAGAACGTGGTCACGTCGCAGTACGCATTCATCGCCTACAAGGTGGTCTGCGGTGCTGCGGGCGTCCCGATCCGGGAAGTGCCGAGCGATGATTTCCGTATTGATGTCGAGGGTTTAATCGCTGCATGTGATGCGGATACGCGCATTCTTTTCGTGGCCAACCCGAACAACCCCACGGGTACGCACCTGGACGCCGAGCAGGTGGCGAAGTTGCTCCGTGATGTGCCTGCGCACGTGTTGCTGGTCATGGACGAGGCGTACTTCGAATACGCAGACGCCAACGTGTGTCCGGACGCGATGACGCTCCGCCACCTCCGCGAGAACGTGGTGGTGATGCGGACGTTCTCGAAGGCGTACGGACTGGCTGGCTGCCGTTTGGGCTACGCGGTGGCCCCGGCGTACGTTGCCGAGCGCGTGAACCGGGTGCGCGAGCCGTTCAACGTGAACCGCGTGGCACAAGCGGGTGCGCTGGCGGCATTGGCGGACCAGGACCACATCGCGCGCTGCGCTGAGAGCAACGCGGAGGTGCGCGACGCGCTGTGCGCGGGGCTCACGAAATTGGGGCTGCGCTTCTGGCCGTCCCAAACGAACTTCGTGTTGTTCGAGTCCGCGATTCCCGGGGCGGTACTCAACGACAAGCTGCTTCGCGCGGGCGTGATTGTACGGCCGATGCGTGGCTACGGGCTGCCGAACCACTTGCGGGTGACGGTTGGCACGCCCTCCGAAAACGAACGCTTTCTCAGTGCTTTGACGACGATTCTTAAAGAGGAACAGTCATGATTGTGACGCCTGCTCGGCTGCAAGGCAGCGTTCGTGTTCCCGGCGACAAGTCGGTGACCCACCGTGCCGTCATGTTCGCGTCGATCGCGGAAGGGGTGTCGGAGATTGTGAACCCGGGCACGGGCGAGGACAACCTGTCCACGTTGTCCGCGATGCGCGCGCTCGGCGTGAACGCGACGCACGATGATCCGGAGCACTTCACGGTCGAGGGCCGCGGGTTGCACGGGTTGCAGGCGCCTTCCGAGCCGATCGATTGCGGCAACTCGGGAACGACGGCCCGCCTTTTGGTGGGACTGCTCGCTGGCGCGGGCGTGACGGCGACGCTGACCGGCGACGCGAGCCTGTCGAGCCGGCCGATGCGGCGCGTGGCGGTCCCGCTGCGCGACCTGGGCTACACGGTGGAGCTCTCGGACTCCGGCTCGTTGCCCATGACGGTACGCCCGAGTGAGCCGGACGTGCCGGAGACGGGCGCCCGCGCGGTGCTCGCGATCGCCTCGGCGCAGGTAAAGTCGTGCATTCTGCTCAGCGGCCTGTATCGCGATACGCCGACCGATGTGGTGGAGCCGGCAGCGAGCCGCGATCACACGGAGCGTTTGCTGCGTGCGCTGGGTGCGCGCGTGACGTCGTCGGGTCACTACCTGAAGCCGGCGGAGCACGCGGACTCTAAGCATGCGCCGCTAGTGCGCTTGGTGCCGGGACGTCCGCTGCGCGGTCGGACGCTTGAGGTCCCGGGTGACCCGTCATCGGCTGCGTTTCTGCTGGCCGCTGGTGCGCTCGTCGGCGATGGCGTGACCGTTGAGGGCGTGGCGACCAACCCCACACGTGCGCGCTTCTTCGATATTTTCGCACGTATGGGTGCTGAGATTCGGCTGACGGCCCGCCGCGCCTTGACGACGGGTGAGCCCGCCGCGGACGTGTCGATTCAGTCGGCGCCGCTTCAGGCGACCGAGGTGTCGGGCTTTGAGATTCCGTTGGTCATCGACGAGATTCCGATTCTCGCGGTGCTCGGCGCGGCCTCGACCGGGCGATTTGTGGTCAAGGATGCGGCCGAGTTGCGGGTCAAAGAGTCGGACCGCATCGAGCGGACGGCGGATTTGCTTCGGGCGCTCGGTGTGACGGTTGAGACGTTTGAAGATGGCTTCGCGTTCGATGGGCTGGGCGCAGCGTCATGGCCCGCGTTCTCGTTCGCGTGTGGCGAAGACCACCGCATCGCGATGGCCGCGGTCGTGGCTGCGCTGGCGTCAGACGGTCCGTGCGGTATCACGGAAACCGATTGTATTGCCGTGAGTTTTCCTCAGTTTGTTGATGTGATTTCGAGCCTTGGTGCGGCGGTGCAGTCGTGATCATCGCGATCGACGGGCCGGCGGGCGCTGGCAAGTCTTCGGTTGCGCTGCGCGTGGCGGATTCGCTCGGCTTCACGTTGGTGACGACGGGCGCGCTGTACCGAGCGGTGGGCGTGTTGGCGAGGGACGCTGGCGTGTCTTTGGACTCGGAGGCGGAGCTGGTGCCCATCGCGGCGGGGCTGGATGTCGGCTTCGCTGTGGTGGACGGTGAGAACCGGGTCTTCGTCGGCGGCGAGGACATGTCGGAGCGTTTGCGTACGCCCGAGGCGTCGACCGGGGCGTCGCTGGTGAGCGCGCACCCGGGTGTGCGCGACGCGTTGGTGTCGTTGCAGCGCGACTTCGCGGAGCGTTCGGACGTGGTGATGGAAGGGCGCGACATTGGAACGGTGATCTTCCCGGGCGCGGAGCTGAAGGTGTTCCTGACGGCGAGCGCGGAAGAGCGGGCACGGCGCCGCTGCGCGGAGTACACAGACTCGGGCCGTTCGGAGGCGTACGAGGCGGTGTTGCAGGAGATCGTGGAGCGTGACGCTCGGGATGAGAACCGCGAGGTGGCTCCGCTGCGACCGGCGGATGACGCTGTCACGATCGACGCGACGGCGATGACGGTCGACGAGGTTGTGGCGTCGATCGTGTCGCGGGTTGAGGGCTTGTCAGCGCGGAGCTCGAACGCCTAGAAAGCGCGCGGTTGCTGGGTTTGCATTTGACATCCTCGGTTTCCGCCTCTAGCGTCGCGCGCCCCAGCCCTCATGCGAGGCGTTCGGGCGCGTTTTTGCGAGCAGGACTGCTCGCGGGCGTTGAACATGGTCCTCAGTGACCGAAAGTCGAGGGCAGGCGCACCGTCATGGGCGTTGTCCTTCGCGGATTTCCCGCGGGCCGGAAGACTCCGGAAACTTGAACACGGTTCGAACCTGCTCCTCGGAGTGGCGTCGGACACCCCTTTTATTTTATGGCAATGGACAAGCTCTTTGTAGACCTCGACGGCGGCGACGACATGCTCGCCGAATTCGCTGCTCTCCTCGCAGAGGATGACGGGCAGCGGAAGCACGTGCGCGAGGGTGGCATCACCGAAGGCCGCGTGCTGGAGATCAACGGCGACACCGTCTTGGTCGACATTGGCTCGAAGTCCGAAGGCCGCATCGACGCCGACGAGTTCAAGACGCTTGACGGCATCTTGGAGATCAAGCCGGGCGACACCGTTGAGGTCTTCGTCGTGTCTCGTGAGAACGAGCACGGCCAGTGTGTCCTTTCCAAGCGCGAGGCGGACCGCCTTCGCATGTGGGAAGAGATCGCGACCAAGGTGGAGAACGACGAAGTGGTCAAGGGCCGCATCATCAACCGCGTCAAGGGCGGCCTTCAGGTCGACATTGGCGTCAAGGCGTTCCTCCCCGGCTCGCAAGTCGAACTGCGCCCCACGCGCAACCTGGACAAGTTCATCAACCAGGAGTTCGACTTCAAGATCATCAAGTTCAACAAGAAGCGCGGCAACATCGTGCTTTCTCGTCGTGCGCTGCTTGAGGACGAGCGCGGCAAGCTCAAGGAGAAGACCCTTGAGAAGCTTGTCGAGGGCGCAGTCATGCTGGGTCAGGTCAAGAACATCACCGAGTACGGTGCGTTCGTTGACCTCGGCGGCATCGACGGCCTGTTGCATATCACCGACATGAGCTGGGGCCGGGTCAACCACCCCGAAGAAGTGCTCGCGATCGGCGACAACATCACGGTCAAGATCCTCAAGTTCAACTCCGAGACCGAGCGCGTGTCTCTGGGTATGAAGCAGCTTCTTCCCGACCCGTGGGCCCACGCGGACTTCCGCTACCCGGTCAACTCCCACGTGCTCGGCCGTGTTGTGTCGCTCATCGACTACGGCGCGTTCGTCGAGCTCGAAGAGGGCATCGAGGGTCTCATTCACATCTCCGAGATGTCTTGGACGCAGCGCGTCAAGCACCCCTCGAAGGTTGTGGAGAAGGGCGACATCGTGCCGTGCGTCGTGCTCAAGCTCGACAGCGACGCGAAGAAGATCTCGCTCGGCATGAAGCAGCTTGAGCCCAACCCCTGGTCGTTGCTCGAGGAGCGCTACCCCGTCGGTACTCGTATCGTCGGCAGCATCCGCAACATCACGGACTTCGGTATCTTCATCGGTATCGAGGACGGCATCGACGGTCTGGTTCACATCAGCGACATGTCGTGGACCCAGAAGATCAAGCACCCGTCCGAGGTGTTCCAGAAGGGCGACGAGGTCGAGGCGGTTGTTCTCAACATCGACGTCGAGAACGAGCGCTTCTCGCTCGGTATCAAGCAGTTGGTCGAGGATCCGTGGGAGTCGCTTCCGCACCGCATGCCGAACGGTCATGTCACGAGCGCGACGATCACCAAGATCACGGACTTCGGCGCCTTCGCCGAGGTGGAAGAGGGCATCGAAGGCCTCATCCACATCTCCGAGCTCTCCGTGAACCACGTCGAAGACGCGGCGGACGTTGTGAAGCCTGGCGACGAGGTCAAGGTCGAGGTCATCTCGGTAGACCCCCGCGAGCGCAAGATCGCCCTGTCGATCAAGAGCTACCAGCAGCGCAGCGAGCGCGGCACTCTTCGTGAGTACCGTGACGAGGGCGAAGCGACGCTCGGCGACGTGTTCGGCTCGGCCTTCGGTGGCCTTGAGGGACGCACGGCGCCTGCCGACGACCTGGCCGCTGGCATCCCCGAGGAGTACCTCTCCGAGGACGCTCCGGCCGAGGATACGTCCGGTGAAGAAGAGTAGCGCTCACGCGCTTTAGGCGAAGGCGACGACCTTAGGGTTGTCGCCTTCGCTCGTTTTTGCGGCCGCGGTTTGAAGATCGCGGAGGCGTGGCTGCGTCGGGGAGACCAGGCCGCGCGGACAGGCCGTCCGACGTGACGGATGGGCACAGACCGCCTATGTTCTGGCGCTTCAAGGCCGGGCGGCGCTCCCGCCGGCCTCCGCGTCGCCCGACGGACGGAACGCGAGCTCTTGTGACACGCCAAATCGACCGCCACCCTTCCTCGAACGTAGCCCCGACTTGACGCCCATGACCGACTCGAAAATCATCCGCGCCAACCTGAACAACTGCCTTGAAGAGGCATCGCACCTGAACTTCCCCGGCTATCGTCGTGGAAAGGTGCGCGACACGTTCGACCTGGGCGAGAAGCTCGTCCTTGTGACCACAGACCGTCAGAGCGCGTTCGACCGCGTTCTGGCGTCGATCCCGTTCAAGGGCCAAGTGCTCAACCAAGTGAGCGCGTTCTGGTTCGAGCAGACCAAGGACATCGTTCAAAACCATGTGCTGGCGACGCCCGACCCAAACGTGACCATCGGCCGTAAGGGCCGCGTGGTCCCCGTCGAATTCGTGGTTCGCAGCTACATGACGGGTTCGACGAGCACGAGCATCTGGAAGAACTACCAGGCGGGGGTACGCGAGTACTGCGGCCACACGATCCCCGACGGCATGGTGAAGAACCAGGCGCTGGAGCGCCCGATCGTGACCCCGACGACCAAGGACGACGAGCACGACGAGTTGACCTCGGGCGACGCGATCGTGGCTTCGGGCGTGGTCGACCGCGAGACGTGGGACCGCATGGAGGGCATCGCGCTGGCGCTGTTCGCCCGTGGTCAGGAGATCGCGGCCAAGAACGGCCTGATCCTGGTGGACACCAAGTACGAGCTCGCGTGGGACGAGAACGGCGAGATCATGCTGATCGACGAAATTCACACGCCGGACTCGAGCCGTTACTGGATCGCGGATTCGTACCAAGCGCGGTTCGACGCGGGCCAAGAGCCGGAGAACATCGACAAGGAGTTCCTCCGGTTGTGGTTCGTCGACAACTGCGATCCGTACAACGATGAGACGTTGCCGGCGGCGCCCGACGACTTGGTCGTGGAGCTGTCATCGCGGTACATCAAGCTGTACGAGATGATCACTGGAGAGACGTTTGTGCCCACCCAAGAGCCTCCGATCGTGGAGCGCCTGACCGCCAATCTCGCGTATCTGCGGGAGGCTTAGCGCGGTGTTGGGGGACGAAAGACGTACGGTTGGAGCTTCGCGGCGATGCAATGGCGTCGCCGCAGCTCTGGCTTGCTTTGCGTTAGCAGCCTGTGGCGCGGACACGGTCGACGGAGGCGGTACTGACGTTTCGGACGCCGGGACCGACACCGGCGCTGACGCGGCAGACGTATCGACGGACGCCGCTGGGGATGCGAGCGCGGATGCGGTCGACACCGGCGCCGACGTTGCTGATGACGCAATGGCCGACGCTGCTACCTCCGACGCGGCTATCTCCGATGCCTTGGATGACGTCTCGGGCGACACGGAGTTGGATACATCGACGGCGGACGCGGCTGAGGACACGGCGGTAGACGTCATTGAGGATGTCGATGACTTCTCGGGCTGCCGTTACGGCGAGCCGGTCGCGGTGGGCGAGATTCCGGACGACGTTGTCGAGACCTCGGGGTTGGCGCGGAGCCGAGCGCACGAGGACACGTTCTGGATCCACGGGGACTCGGGGCAAGCGGCGGTGCTGCGCGCGATCTCGGGTTCCGGCGCGCTGCTGGCGACTTTGCGTATCGTCGATGGCGATGGCGCGCCGCTGGTCATGCGCGACTGGGAAGACATGTCGGCGGGGCCTTGCGACGCTACCGGTGCGGGCGACTGCCTGTACATCGGTGACGTTGGCGACAACGCAGCGACCCGGTCTTCGGTGACGGTGTTGCAGGTGACCGAGCCGGCGGTGCTGGAAGATGGCGACCTGACCGCGAGCGCGATGACGTTCACCTACGAGACAGGACCGCTCGACGTGGAAGCCTTTGTGGTGGATGCGGCTGCCAACCTGACGTTGCTCACCAAGCGTCCGGGCGAGAACCATGTGCTGTCGATTCCGTGGGAAGCGGGAGAGGGCGCAGTGGCGGTGGACCGGGGAACCGTGGGACGTGAGATTTTCACGGGCTTCTCGCCGCACATGTTCACGGGCGCGGACTTTGACGAGGCGCTCGGCCACCTGATCATTCGCGCGTACGCCGAGGTCTTCGACTGTGAGGTCGACCCGACGGACATTGGAGATATCGCCGCGTGGCGATGTCGAGAGGCCCCATTCGGTTTGGAGCTACAGGGCGAGGCGATCGCCTGGGCCGGAGACGGAGCGTACGTGCACATTAGCGAAGCACGTGGCGCTCCGGTGTTTCGCGTGGAGTGCGCGGACGCCCCGTAGGGGTTGCTCGTAGCGGGGGGCGGGGACGAAACGGGCGAGCGATTACCGGTTTGCCGAATCGGTCGCGTCGCGGTACTTGCGCCCGCGTTCCCCCAAACTCCCCCAAATGTCATGGCTGCAATCGCTCGGTCCATCGCGGAATCGTCGCTGTTCCGCAACTTCATCACTGCCGTAATCGTCGGCGCCGCTGTGTTGGTGGGCATCGAGACGTATCCGTCGTTGGCGGCGCGTTGGCACGGCATCATTCACGTGCTGAACAACGTGATTCTGGCGATTTTCGTGGTGGAGATCGTGGTGAAGATGGTGGCCGAGTCGCCGCGCCCGTGGAACTACTTCCGCGACCCGTGGAACTGCTTCGACTTCGTGATCGTCGCAGTGTGCTTCGTGCCGGGCATGGGGCAGTACGCGGTGGTGCTGCGACTGCTGCGGCTGTTGCGTGTGCTCAAGCTGCTGAACGCGATTCCGAAGCTGCAGATCTTGGTCGGGGCGCTGCTGAAGAGCATCCCCTCGATGTTCTACGTGTCGGTGCTGCTGTTCCTGTTGTTTTACGTGTACGCGGTCGCGGCGGTGTTCCTGTTTGGCGCGAACGATCCGTATCATTTCGGCGACCTCCAGAACTCGCTGCTCTCGTTGTTCCGCGGGGTTACGCTCGAGGACTGGACGGACCTGATGTACATCCAGATGTACGGCTGCGATCAGTACCCGTCGACGGTCGTCATGCGCGGGGGCGTGTTGACGGAGTGCGCGAATCCGCAAGGGAATTGGTGGCTCGGCATGGGCTTCTTCGTGTCGTTCGTCCTGCTCGGCACGATGATTATCCTGAACCTATTCATCGGCGTCATCATGAACGGCATGGATGAGGCGACGGCCGAAGCGGAGCTGCTGCTTGAGGCCCAGCGCCGGAAGGAGCAGGGGCTGGAGGAGCCGTCGATCGAGCACGAGATGTTCGAGCTGATGGAGCAAATCGACGCGCTGCACGAGCGGATGGCGTTGCTCAAGGTGAAACTACAGAAGCAACGCAAGCGCTGACGGTGAGCCGTCGGGCGCTAACCTAACGCGTCGTGCACCCGGTGGCGGAGCACCGGCAGCACCTCGGCCTCGAACCACGGGTTCTTCTGCATCCAGAGGCGGCTTCTCCAGCTTGGGTGGGGCAGCGGGATGCGGTGGGGGCCGAACTGCTCGAACGCCCGGACGGTCTCCGTGAGCGTTCCCTTGTGGGGCGCGAGGT
>CBDUJZ010000078.1:0-22888 GCA_965367675.1 uncultured Myxococcales bacterium
TAGGCGAGTGCCAGGAAGAAGCCGCCGATGAGGCCGGACCAGATATTGTAGCGGTCTCGGGGTCGAAGTGCGTGTCGATGACCTGCATCCGGCCGGTGGCGCCCGCGAGCGCGGCGGCGTCGCTGATGCCCATGTCGTCGGGGAGCTGGAGCACCAGGATGATGCCGGCGATGACCATGCCGATGAGGATGACGATCATCTGCTGCTTCTGCGTTTGGCTGACCGCCTCGGTTCCACCGCTGACGGTGTACAGAATGACGACGACGCCGATGAGCAGGTTGGTGCCGGTGAGCGGCAATCCGAGCAGTGACGAGAGGATGATGGCGGGCGCGTAGATCGTGATGCCGGCGGCGAGCCCGCGCGATACGAGGAAGAGCACGGCGCCGACGGCACGCATGCGCACGTCGAACCGGCGCTCAAGGTAGTCGTACGCGGTGTACACCTCGAGCCGGTAGTAGATGGGCAGGAAGACGGCGGCGATGACCACCATCGCGATGGGCAGGCCTAGGTAGAACTGCACGAAACCGAGGCCGTCGTCGTAGGCTTGGCCGGGGACGGAGAGGAACGTGATGGCGCTGGCTTGGGTGGCCATGACGCTCAGGCCGATGGCCGGCCAGCCGAGCGAGCGGCTACCGCGGAGGAAGCCTTCGCCGGTCTGCTGCGCGCGGGTTTTCCAGACGCCGTAGCCGGAGATTGCGCTGATGGTGAGGGCGAGGATGGCCCAGTCGATGCCGCTCAATGCCACACCTCCGTAATCCAGAAGAACAGGGCGATGTACACGGCGAGCAGGGTCAGCAGCGCGATGTAAACGTTGGTCCAGGTGCCGAGAAACGGCGGTGGCTCATCGGGCAACTCGACGCGCGGCGTGGGCTGCGACTCCGAGAGTGCTTTGGATGGGTCGGGGCCGCTCATGCGTCGTCTCCGAGGGCGAGCAGGTTCACGAGCAGGCGGTATGCGCCGGGCACGCCGGCGGGCAGCTGACGGAAGAACGAGATGCCGGTGTAGACGATCACGCCTTCGCCGTACTCGTGCACGAGCAGCGAGCCGAGTTGGGCGTCTTCGCCGTCGTCGTGCAGCGAAAGCAGCGGCGTCCAGGCGTCGTCCCAGGTGTCGGCAAAGTACAGGCCGCGCTCTTGGACCCAGTTGGCCCAGTCGGCCTCGCCGATCACATGCGGGTGGGTGAACGCGCGGTGCGTGGCGTCGATGACGGTGACCTCGGCGGTCTCGTCTGTGACGCGGTTGCGGCTGATGTTGAGCGCGACGGCGCCCACCGGGGTCTCGAGCGGTGAGACGCGGCTCTGTGTTTGGTATTGCGTGATGAGCGTGCCGCCAGCCTCGGCCCACGCGAGCACGTCGGGGAAGCGGTCGGCCAGCGTGCGGTGCACGTTAAAGGCGCGGATGCCGATCATGAGCACGTCGAGCTCGGCCAAGTTCGCGGGGGTCAGTTCGGCGGGGGTGAGCTGCCGCACCGGAATGCCGACGTTCTGCAGGCCTTCTGCGACCAAGTCGCCGGGCCCCATCACGTAGCCAACGACGCCTGCGTAGGGCTCCAGGTTGAGCGACTGCACATCGACCAAAGAGGGGCGCAGCACGAGCTGCGGCGGCAGGTGCGGGTAGTCGATCACGTCACCGCGCCACGACCAAGACGTGCCAGCGACATCGACGATAGGACGCACGGTGGCGCGCTCGGCGGAGCCTTCGGGGGCGCTGACGGAGAAGTGTGCTGTGCGGTGCTCGCCGGCGGCCATGTCGAGCGTCAGCGCAGCGGGCTCCGAGGTCCAACCGGTGGGCAGTTCGAGCGTGAGGCGGGCGCCGTCGAGGTCGGCGTAGGCCTGTACTTCGAGGTCGAGCGAAGTGGCGTCGGTCGCCAGCATGCGCACGTTTGCGGTGGGCGTGACGGTGACCGGCGGGACGAAAAGCAGCGTGCGGGCGCGCTCGCCGAGCGTGGGCTCACGCTCGATGTGACGCACCGGGCGTTGGATCTGGAAGGTGGCGCCGTCGACGCTGATGTCGAACGTGGCGATGAGCGCTGGCGGTGCGATGGGGGCGCCGGTGAGCGCTTCGTCGGTGGTGCTGTAACGCCCGCCGATGGCCGGTGAGGCGAGCCAGTAGGGCGCGGAAGGCACGGCGTCGGCCGGCACTTGGTACGTGGTCACGCCCTCGGTGGGCTCGTGTGCGGCCACGGCGCCGGGACCGTCAACGCGCTGGTCGCCGATGCGGACGTCGGTGACGGCGATGTCGGATTCCGAGCGGTTGAGCGCGGACCATGTGACGTCGATCGGGGCACCGATGGATGCGAAGGGCGAGTCGACGCGGGCGTCGAGCACGAGGCCGGCGCAGCCGACGATGAGCTCTGCGACACGTGCGCTGACGGTCTCGGCGACCTCGCGGTCTTCGACGGACTCGAGGTTGGCGAGCGCCTCGGCGAGGTACGGGATGGCGAGTGCGGGGTCGTGGAGTGAGAACGCGGCCGCGGCGGCGGCGAAGTTCGCGTCGACAGCGGAGCCACCCTCGTAGGCGTTCCAGGTGGTGTCGATGCCGGCGAACAGGTCGTCGCGGGTTTCAACGCCGGCGACCGGGGAGAACCAGTCGAGCTTGGGGCCGCGTGAGGACCACCAGCCGAAGCCTTGGCTGCGGTGCATTCCGCGGCTCTCCGAGGCGACTTCACCGAACGAGCGGCCGAGCAGCGGCTGGTAGGCGCCTACGTCGAGCTCCACCCAGTTGACGGTGTCAGCGGGGTCGGGTTCGCCGCGCCAGGTGGACACGTTGTGGACCACGCGGGTCGCTTGCCAGGTGTCGAGCGTGTTGAGTTGCTCGGGGTATTGTGCCGGGTCGGCGGCGGCGAAGAACGCTTGGTGCGCGAGTTGAGCCGATGCCAGGTGATGGCCGTGGGTGCTGCCTTCTTCCGGGAAGCGGGTCACGATCACGTGCGGGCGGAACGTGCGAACGACGCGCACGACGTCTCCGAGCGTTTCTTCCGCGCCCCAGATCTCGAGGGCCTCTTCTGCGGACTTGGAGTAGCCGAAGTCGCGGGCGGACGAGATGAACTGGCGGGCGCCGTCGGTGGCGCGCGCGCGCAGCAGCTCCCACGTGCGAATGACGCCCATGAGGGGCGATTGCTCGTCTCCGATGAGGTTCTGGCCGCCGTCTCCGCGCGTGAGCGACAGGTACGCCGCTTCGTAGCCTTCTCCGGACGCAGCCCAGGCGAGGAACTGGGTGTTCTCGTCGTCCGGGTGTGCGGCCACGTAGAGCACGCGGCCGGTGTTCCGGAGCGCGTCGACGCGTTGCGCGAGCTCGCCGGGGGTGGGCTGCGAGACGGGGTACAAGATGGATGCGAGCATCATCGTGACGGCGGGAAACAACATTGGATTACGGGGCGGTGGAGTAGACGTTGAGGTAGCCGGCGAGGGCTTTGGATGGCGGGAATTCTTGCTGGGCGCGGGCGAGGCCGGCGCGGCCGAGCTCCGCGGCGCGCGCGGGCGACTTGAGGAGGTCGGAGACGGCGTCGGCGAAGGCGCGGCCGTCGCTGGCGACGAGCTCGCCCGTTTGGTGTGGCTGTACGACCTCGGACAGGCCGCCGACGTTGCATCCGACGACCGGGAGTCCGCAGGCCATGGCCTCCAGCGCGGACAGGCCGAAGCTCTCGTCTTCGCTCGGCAGCGCGAACACGCTGGAGCTGCGGAGCCAGGGTCCGGGGTCGTCGACGATGCCTACGCAGCGCACGGCGTCGCGCACTCCGGCGTCTTCCGCTGCGCGTTGGACGGCGCCGAGCTCGGGGCCGTCACCGATGAGCAGCAGCTCGGTCTCGGTGTGTTCGCGGGCGGTAGCGAGCGCGTCGACCAGCCACGTGGTGCGCTTGACCGGCCGGAAGTTCGACATGTGCGCGATGCGGGCCATGGGCGGGAGCGCGACGGGGCCGGTGGGGTCAAAGCGGCTGGCGTCGACAAAGTTGGCGACCACGACGGGGGCGGTGGCGACGAGCCCGCGGCCCAACGCGTCGAGCGCCAGCGCCCGCGATGGCGTGGTGACAATATCGGCGTGCCGGAGCGCGTTTCGGAGCGCGGGCGCGTAGGCGGCGTCGGCTCCCACGCCGGTCACGTCGGTCCCGTGTAGGGTGACGATCAGGCGCGGCGTGCGCTTCGCCATTTGCAGGGCCAGCTGTGCGGACACGGCGTAGGGCAGGGCGTAGTGCACGTGCACCACGTCGAGGGCGTATTCGTCGATGCCGGCGGCAACCGCGCTGGCCATAGCCAGGGTGTATGGTGGCGCGTCGAACACCGGATACTCGGGCGTCGCGAGCGTGTGGAAGAACAGGCGCTCGGACGCGGCAGCGGCGCGCGGCGGCGTGGCCGTCGAGAACACGTGCACTTCGTGTCCATTGCGCGCCATCAACTCGGCGAGCTGCGACGCGACCACACCGCTCCCGCCAACGCCGGCGTGGCTCACCATCCCGATGCGCAGCGGGTGCGCGATCACCGTCATGAGCGGTCGATGGAGAAATGCGGCTCGTCCCGGTTGCCGAAGTGGGCGACAAGGTCGTCGACGGGGACAGCGGCGGCGGTGCAGAACGCCTCTGCGTAGGTGACGCCGAGCTGCGCGCCCCAGTATCGGTCACGGGCCTCGATCGCGGTCAGCGCGTCGGGGGCGCCTACCAAGGTGCGGGGGCCGTCGGCTTTCGGAGCTGTCTGCGACCCGTGGGCGGCGATCGCGTCGCGCTTGAGGCTCCAAACGTCGGACACGTCGACGAGGAAATCGGCCTGCGGCACGACCCGCTGCAAGTAGTAGACTACACGACCGACGTGGTGCGGTTCGCCGGGGATGCTTGCGCGCGCGAGGCGGGCGAAGAACACGGCGCGGTCGATGAGTTGACTGGCGGCGCTGTGATCCGGGTGGCGGGCTTGCTTCCAGGGCGCGAGCACCACCTTGGGGCGAATCTGGCGCAACACCGCGGCGAGCGCTGACGTCTGCGCGTCGCCTTCGCGAATCCCGCCGTCGGGGAGCCCGAGGTTGTAGCGCTGTGCGCCGAGCAAATCGGCGGCTTGTGCAGCTTCGACGGCCCGCAGTTCGGGCGTGCCGCGGCTGGAAAGCTCACCGCGCGTGAGGTCCAGGATGGCGACGTTGTGACCTTGGGCGACGGACTTTGCGATGATGCCCCCGCAGAAGATCTCGACGTCGTCGGGGTGCGGGGCGATGGCGAGCAGATCAGCGGGCGCGTAGGCGGCTACTTCGCTGTCGGCACCGGCTTGCGCACCGGAGTCCGCGCCTGCGTTCGGTTCATGGGATGGGGCGCTCACAGCGGCACTTCGGGGGCTGGCGGGTCGAGAGGATCCGCGTACTTGAGCGCATTCTCAATGAGGTGGTCCAGGCCGACCAGGGCCGCGAAGGGGGCAAAGCCGAGGGACCGCTCGGCGTTGTGCTGGTCGGGGGCGAGCCAGGCGCAGGCTTGGCCGATGGCTGCGCGTCGCTCGGCGTCGGCACGATGTCGTGCGGTTGCCACGCGACGGGCGAATTTGTCTAGGTTCCGGGCGACCGTTTTGCGCGTCTTTCGATGTGCTCGTTCTACCTCGGCGCCGCAGTGACCGAGCTGCGCGGTGACCTCGTTGAGGGCGGCCTCGAAAGCTTGGAACACTTGGTCGCGGGCTTGTTCTGCGGAGGGGCCGGCGACGGATTCGCACCCCAGAATGCGTAGCGTATTGTCGGCGCCGGCGTCGGTGTCGTTCGGGGCCAGCTCGTACTCGGCGAGGGTTTCGGCGACGAACTCCGGGAGCCAGCGCCAGGTGGGGCGCGGCACGATCATGGGGCGACGTTGCCCACGCAGCGTATAGAGCGCGTCGACTTGGGCGAAGTAGTCTACCTCGGCCGGGCCGCCCACGTAGGCCGCGGTGGGGAAGAGCAAATCTTGGGTGAGGGGACGCAGCAGCGCGGAGGTGCTGAAGCGCAGCGGCTCGTCGCGCAGCCATTGCGCGATCTGTTCGTCGTCGAGTGGCTCGCCGTGTCCGGCGCCGTGCCAAACACCGTCTTGTTCGCGGAGCCGGAAGCGGTCCTGGTCGGGTCCGTCCGGGTGGACGAACGACAGGGCGCAAGCTTCTCGAATGGGCACCTGTGACCCGAAACCAGCGTCCTCCAGCGCCTGCGCGCGGGTGCTGAGCGCCTCGCTAATCGCGGCGCGTTCCGTGATCGCCCACGAGTGCACGGGCGCGGTAAGCGCGGCGATTTCGGGCGTGCGCGGCGAGAACACGAGCAGCCCGGTGTCTGCGAACAGCTCCAGCAAGGTCGCGGCGAAGGCTTCGACCCAATTACGACCGGGCGTCCAGTGGCGCGACAGCAACGCGAACACATCGTCGCCGTGCGGAAGTTCAGCGCAGGCGACATCGACGTCGTCGAGCGCGGCTTGCACGTCGGCAGGCAGCACACGATGCGCCATCGACGCACGGGGCGGGCCGTCGGACGAGTCGATGTGGGTGTGCGAGACCTTTCCAGCGTGGGTGACGAGCGTCTGCCCGCGCACTTCTGCGACGTCGTGGTCTTCGGATTGTAGCCAGAAGATGGGCAGCACAGGGGCGCCCGTTTCTTCGGTCAATCGCCGCGCCAGGTGGATGGCGGCGGCGGCTTTGTGGATGGAGTACAGAGGCCCACCGAACAGGCCGACTTGCTGCCCGGTCACCACGACGGCGAGGTCTTCGCGGTCGAGGCTGGACAGCGCTTGTACTCGCGCCGTGCTGCGCGCTGCGTCTGCGTTCTGGGAACGCAACGCGGCCCGCACCACGGGTTGAAGGGGCCCGCGGGCCCGCTCAACCGCGCTCCGGCGTCCCTCAAGCCGGAGGAAATCCGGCTCGAGGAACGACGTGGCGCTCGTCATCTGCGACAGATAGGCGTCGCGAAATCTCATAACGAAGTGCTCGCAGTGGCCTATCGGGGCCAGGTGGCGATAGTGGTCTCGGCGTTGGGGGCGAAGAAGCTGTTCCAGACGCGGTCCTCGGCGCCCAACTCGGCGGCGGTGGCGGCGAGCTCACGCGCCTCGTCGTACTGACCCAGCTCCGCGCGGATGAGGGCGTAGAACCAGTGGTTCCACCACGTCGCGTGGATGTCGACGCTCTGCTGCATCCACTCGGCGGCCTGCTCCATGTCGAGGCCTTCGGTGAGGTAGTAGCGCGCGGCGTTGAAGTGCGGGCGCCACGCGTTGTTGAGCGCGTCGTCGATGCGCGTGCTCACGAGCGACGCGGTGTCGACGCCGATCTCGACGGAGCCGGTCACACCGGCCCACTCGAGCGTGAGGTTGGTGGTGTCGGTGGTCGTGTCGGTGAACAGGTACACCAAGCGCTCACGGTCGGGGCCCTCCGTCGGGGTGATCGTGGCGCTCGCGACGTCGGCGTCGGCGTCGCTGAGGGAGACCGTCCAGCTGTCGGCTTGGGGCGTGATGATCACGGTGTACGCGCCGGCCGGCACGTCGGTACCGCCGAACGTGAAGTCGCTCTCGACGGTCAGGAGCGTCGGGCCGTTCGCTCCGGCGCGCCAGGGGGAGCCGTACGGGACAAGCTCGCCCCAGATCTCGCGATCGCGGACGCCCGGGCTCGAGTAGTCGATCGAGACGCCGGTCACACCGACAACTTGCGACGCCGTGGCGTGGGGGCTCAGCTCGGGCGTTCCGGGAAGGTCACCGATCGATTGGGCGGTGGCGAATGCGGGGAGCGCGACGATGGCGCTGAACACGAAGGACGAAAGACGCATGGGACTCCGAATGGGGAAAGAGACGGGTAAAAACTGGGTGCGACGCACGTACAGGACGCACGCGGGTTGCACCGCGGAATCCCTAACGCGATGCCGGTCTTGGGTATTCCGACATCGGTTAGGATTTCTGAACGCGCGGTCAACGGCCCCGGAGGGCCTGGATGCACGGACGGGGAGCCCAAGGCTCCGAGCGCGCAAAGCGGCTCGAAGCCAGAGGATCAGGGGGCCAGACGCTGTACCGTGAGGTCGAAGTTTCCGGAGTTGACTCCGGTCGCGCCGGCGACGCCCAGCACAAAGTTGTACGTGTTTCCGGTCGGGTTGGTGAATTCGATCTGCCCGTTGTCGGTGTCGTATTCACAGCTCAGCGCGGTGGGCAGGAACGGCGGCACGAAGAAGCTCGAGGTGCCGGTGGTGTATCCGTAGATCGACCAGTCGCCGGAGGGCACGCTGGCGCGGATGCGCTCTCCGGGGCCGAGCGGCGGGTCGAGCGCGAAGAACTTGTGCGAGCCTTGGAAGTTCGCGTTCTGGGTGGCGGGGAAGCACGCGGTCTGGCTCGATGCGGCCCAGCCGAGGTCCACGCAGCCCGTTCCGGACATGTTGTACGCGTCGGTGGTGGTGGCGCCACGGGGGGCGTCGATCACGTGCACGTTCGCGGGCCAGTCACTGTATGAGCGGCCGGGGAGCGACTCGGGGCAGTGTGGCTCGGTCACGTTCAGGTCGACGAACAACTCGTATCCGCCGGCGTCGACGCCATCTGCACCGGCGACGCCGAGGAAGATGTTGTACGAGTTGGACGCGGACGGGTTGTAGAAGCGGATGGTCTCCGGCTCGCCGGGGTTGCGGGTGCGCCACGGGTAGCTCGCCTCGCAGATGGCCGAGGGAACGGCCGGCGGCACCATGTAGTTGGTCTCGCCGAGCTGGAAGCCGTACAGGTTGGCGTCGACGCCCTCGTCCGGGGTGAGCACGACGGTGAGCGACGAGCGCGGCGGGATGGCCTGCTCGAGCGCGTGATACACGTGGGAGCCGCGGAAGTGCTCGAACGAGGTGGCGGGGAAACAGGCGACGCTGCTGTCGGCGGCCCACGTCAGGTTGGTGCACGCGCCGTCGCTGAGGTCGCCGGTGATGGTGCCCTCGTTGTCGCCGTTGAGCGTGATGAGCTCCACGTCGCTGGGCCAGTCGGTGAGGCCCAAGGTGCCGGGCAGCGACTCTTCGCAGTGCACGGCGCCGGTGCGGATTTCGACTTCGTAGGTGTAACCGCCGCTGGAGCCGGTGAGGTCGTTACCGGCCACCGCGAAGGCGATGTTGTAGTCGTTTCCGGTGGGGTTCGCGAAGTAGATCTCCTCCATCTCGCCGGGGTTCGGGGCGCCGGGCGGGTAGCTGGCTTCGCAGCTGACGACGGAGTTGATGTTCGGCGCGACGGGGAAGTTGGTGACGCCGGTCTGGGTGCCCCAGAGGTTCACGTCGACGCCTGCATCGGGCGTGACGCGGATCCACATCTCGGAGTTGGGCGGCAGGGGCTCGTCGAGGGCGTAGCGCACGTGGTTGCCTTGGAAGTTGTTGAACTCCGTGGCCGGGAAACACGCGACGCTGCTGCGGGACGCGAAGCCGAGGTTCGTGCACTCGCCGTCGCTGAGGTTGCCGGAGCCGGTGGCGCTTCCGTCGACGACGTCGACCAGCTTCACGGACGTGGGCCACGTGGGGTAGGTGGCGCCCGGGAGGGACTCAGGGCAGTGCGGCGGCGGGTCCTCTTCAACGACGACGTCGAGGATAGCGCGGCCGCCCGTTGCGCCGCCGGAGCCGGAGACACCGACGAAGAATTGGTACTGGTACGGTCCCGGGTTCAGGAACTCGATGGACTCTGGGTCGCCGGGGTTGAACGTGTCGCCAACGCCGCGCGAGTAGCTCGCTTCGCAGGACCCCACGACGGGGACTTGGGGCGGCACCATGAAGTTGGTGAGCCCGAGGCGGTAGCCGAAGATGCTGACGTCGACGTCGGAGTCCGGGCGGACGGTGACGTATACGTTGGAGCCGGCGGGCGGGATCGGGTCGAACGCGAAGTACAGCGTGTTGCCGTTGAACATGGTGTTCTCGGTGGCCGGGAAACACGCGGTCTGTGAGTTCGACGCCCAGGCCAGGCCGCACATGGGCTCGCCGTCGGCCAGGTCGACCACGACGGAGCCAGAGCCGCCGCTGATGTCGACGATCTCGACGTTGCTCGGCCACTCATCGAGGCCGGTCACCGCGGCGTACTCCTCTTCGGTGCAGCTCGCGGTGGCGTAGGTGATGAGGTCGACCTTGATGGTGTAGCCGCCTTCGGCGCCCTGGAGCGTGTCGCCGGCGACGCCGAAGAAGATCTCGTAGGGGTTGGTGGTCGCGACGAAGGTCATCGACTCGGGCTGGCCGGGGTTGCGGTTCGGGTGCGAGAGGGAGGCTTCGCAGAGCGTGGCCGGGAAGAACGGCGGCACGTAGAAGCTGGTGCCCTTGCCCTGGCGCGTGCCGTACAGGCTGACCTCGACGCCGGGGTCGGGGACGACCGTCACGGTCATGACGCTGAACTCGGGGATGCCGCCTTCGATGGCGTAGAACCGGTGGTTGCCCTGGTAGTGCTCGAGCTGGGTGGACGGCACGCAGAACGCGTCGTCGAGCCATTCGTGGCTGCCACACGTGGGGGCGCCTTCGGCGAGCTGACCGAGGCCAACGTAGGAGCCTTCGTCGTCGAGCGTCAGGCGCGTGACTTGCGGCGGGTGCTGACCGGGCGCGGTGCCCTCGTCGTAGCACTGCTCGGCAGGCGCGATCGGCGTCACGGTGATGCCGACCTCGAGGTCGCCGTCGTCGTCGCCGGGGAATCGGCCGCGGTTGGACACGCCAAACATCAGGTTGGTCGGCTCGTACACGCGGAACGTGTAGGTGGTGTCGTTGCCGACGCCACCGAAGGTCTGCGGGCGGTGGCAGAAGCCGGTGTCGATGGCGGGCGGGATGTCGCGCTGCAGCTCGGTTTCGTTGATGACGAACAGGGTCGCCTCGCCGTTATCGGGCGGGGTGAGCGTGATGGTCACGTCGCTCCACGCGGGGATGGTCTCTTCGACCGCGAACGCGAAGTACTGGCCGCTGAACCACTCGTCGTTGACCGCCGGGTTGTCCCAGCAGGCGACGTCGGGCGTGGAGGCCCAGGACAGGTCGTCGATGGTCCAGCCGTCGGCGAAGTTGGCGCTGTAGCTCGCGCTGTTGTCGTCGGCGATGGACAGGAGGATGAGGTCTTCCTCGGGCCACTCCGCCGGGGGCACGAACACGTCGGTGTCCACCTGTGCGTCAGGGTCCGCGTCGGGGTCGGCGTCCGCGATCGCGTCCGGAATGATGGTCGTGTCGCCATCTGTGTCCGTGAGCGCATCCGGGGTGTCGCCGGGATCGACGTCGCCGGGATCCGCGTCCGTGGTGGCGTCAGGATCCGCGTCGGGGTCGACATCGCCGTCTCCCGTGTCGGCCGCGTCAACTCCGGTGTCGGCGGGCGGATAGAAGGGGACCGTGTCGTCACTGCAAGCAGCGACACCTGCACCGAGAAGCGCTACGGAGAGCGCACGTCTCATCCACATTTTGTGTGTCATAGAGTACCAGAAGGTCTGTGAGTAAGGGCGCCCGCCACCGCTAGGCGCGGATGGCCCAGGAAAATCGATTTCGCGCTGAGCCTATCACGGGCGGAATGCCCGACAAACCCCGAACGGCCGGTTCATCCGAATGTCTCAGTTCCCCACACGCGCGGTCGCGCTCGGCGCCATCGTCACCGCGCTGCGCACGCAATACGCCAACCTCCGCAAGTCTGCCGACTCCGCGCGGGACGAGGCGACGCACCCGGATAGCAAGGCCGAGAGCAAGTACGACACGCGGGCGATCGAGGCGGGGTATCTCGCAGGCGCGCAGGCGCGTCGACTCATGGAGTTGGAGACGACGGTCGCGCGCTACGATCGGCTGCCGCTGGAGTCGCCGGAGACGGAGACCATCAAGGGCCCGGCGCTGGTCGTGTTGGCGGCGGCCGATGGCACAGAACGTTGCTACTTTCTGGGGCCCGGCGCCGGTGGTTTGACCGTGAGCGTCGACGGGGTCTCGGTGACCGTCATCACGCCGAGTTCACCGCTCGGCAAAGTGCTGCTCGGCGCGGAGCTCGGCGACGAGGTGTTGCCGCAGAAGGGCGCCGAGCCGTTGGTGCTGGTGCGGTTGGACGACGCCGTCGATTGACCACGACAGGGCGCTAATCCGAGTCGCCCGTCGGGATGCTGGGTGCGGCGTCCGCTTCGTTGGCCGGTTCCGCGTCACTCGGCGCACGACCCCCAGCTCCTTTGCCGCCGCTGTACGTAGAGAAGGTGCGCTCGACGAGCAGGTCAAACAGCCGCTCAAGGGCATCGGCCGTCGCGTCGCCCTCGAGTATGCGGAGCGCCCGCGCGATGGCCTCGCCGGTGCCGAGCCCGCCATCGACGTGCTCTTTACGTAAGAGGTATCGCGTGGGTGCGCCGGGCGGTGGGAGAACGGCCTCGGCGGCGGCCAGCACCGGTTCGCGATTCACGGCGCGCCGCGCTTGGGACCAGGTGCCGTCGGGCACGAAGAGCGTCACCGGTCGCGGGTCTTCGGCGAGCAGCTCCGGCGTGAGAATGCGGGCGTCGTCGCGTGGGAACAGCAGCAGCGTGCGGCGCTCGGTAGACGCGTGTTTTGCTAGGTCAGGCGGGTCGCCGCCGCGAATCTCAAGCGCGCTGTTTTGCATGAGCATGAGCGCGAGCCGGCCGGAGTTCGACGGCTTGTGAAGCTCGCGGCGGTGCATCACCACGACCAGCCGCGTGGCGGTTTCCAACGGTGAGACCTCGGCGCAGAAGCAGGCCTCGACGTGCATCATGCAGGCAGGGCAACGGTCGTGCTGTTTTTTGCGGCGGCCCATGGGTGTCGCGGTGGGGAGATGTGCGCTCGGCGCGGGCGTTGTCACGGTTGCGTGACGGTTGTGTGACGTCCGGCTTTAACGCGATGGGCATCTCCGCTAGAACATCCGCTCCATCGCGTCATCCAATGAGAGTTCATCGTGGCCAAAAACACGCCATCGCAGCACATCACCGCTTCTCGTCTTGTGGAGTCTAGGCCTGTTTGCAGGCGCCAGCGCCTGCCGCTCATGCCCGTCGCGGCCGTTTTTGCCGCCGCGCTTGTGTGGGGCTGTGGCGACGATGACGGCGGGACCGACACCGCGGTGGATACCGGCACGGACGTGGTCGACGCCCAAGATGACGTGACCCCCGACGCTGGGGATGCCGGCGACGACGTGACCCCCGACACCCCTGACGTCGTGGACGCGGCGGATGTCGCGGAAGACGTCGACGATGCGGATACGACGCCCGGCCGATCGCTGGGCGACCCGGTCGAGGTGGCCCTCGATGAGTGGCTTCCGACCGCGTCGGGCAGCGGCGTGACGGTCACGCAGCTCACCGCCGAGGACGAGGTCTGGGAAGGCATGAGCGTCCAAGCCCGCCCCGGTGACTGGGTGATCGCGAACGGCACCAGCCGCTATGTGATCGAGGCCATCGACGCGGACCGACCGATGTCCCCGTGCCCGTACGGCGGCAACGTGATCGACGCGCACGCCATCGACGCGGAGGGCGGTCGCTCGGAGGAGACGCTCGGCGAGGTGTGCCTGATGGTGAACCTGGGCCAGACGTTCCGCCCGACGGCGTTCGAAGTGCTGGAGGATGGCACGAGCGGCCGCGCGGTGCTGCGCGTGGATGGTGCGCTCCACACGCTCGACTTCTTGAACATCCAGGCCATGGCCGGCGGCATTCTTGGCGGGCTGACGCTCAGCATCGCGCTGGAGCCGTCGCTGGTACGACCGATCAGCGTGTCGGTTTACTACGCGCTCACGGGCGATTCCCCGATGCTGCGCGTGGTGACGGCGCTTCAGAACGATGGTGATGAGACCCAGTTTGCGGCCGTGGGCCACCTGATTCGTCCCGGCGGACAGGGCGTGTTCTACAACCCGCTGAACGCGGCGGGCGGCTATGGTTACCAATCGATCGGCGTGGACAACCTGACCGCCACGCCGATGTCGTTCAGCGCGTACACGCACGAGACGGCGTCTTGGCTCTACGCGCCGGACCCGGACGCATCGCTGACGGCCGACTTGCCCGTGGGCGCTGGCTCGGTGAGCGTCACCGGCGTGACGGCGTCGCTGTTCGGTACGTTCGACGTGGTGGGCACGCTTCTGGCGCAGCGCGGCGCGCTCGGTCGGACCAAGGGCATTCGGGCGCTGGAGCCAGGTGACACGACCGTTCTGGGCCACCACTTTGTGGTCGGAACGGGGTCGCTCGCGACGGTCATCAACCCGGCCTACGGCGTGCTCGGCGAGCCCACCGGAACGGTCGCGGGCGCGGTCACCGACGCTGGCGGCACGCCCCTCGCGGGCGTGAAGATCACGGCGGTGGACTCCGAGGGCCGAGGGCTGAACCAAGCGCGCTCAAGCGCGGATGGCACCTACGCGATGAACGTGCCGGCGGGCCGTGAGTACGAGATTCGCGCCTACGCGCCGGGACGCTCCGGTGTGGCCGCTGAGTTGGTGACGCCCGAAGCCGACGAGACGGTGACCCGCGACGTGCAGACCATCGACCCCGGAGTGATTCGCGTGGCGGTGACCGACCCCGATGGCGCGCCGGTGCTCGGCCGTGTGACCGTGACCTGCGACGGCGCTTGCCCGCGGCCGTTGGGCGCTGAGCGCGACCTGCTCGTTGACGACATCCCGCGGGAGTTCGCGGCGCTGGAGCCGGTGGGATTGGACGGCATCGTTGAGATCCCGATCGAGCCCGGAACCTACGGCGTCACGGTGTCGCGCGGAATGGAGTGGTCGGTGTGGCCGGATGACGCGAACTCCACGGGCGGCACGCAGGTTGAGGTTATCAGCGGCGAGACCATCGAACTGGACGCTGAGATCGCGCACGTGGTCAACAGCGCGGGCGCCATCTCGGGCGACTTCCACGTGCACGCGGTGGCGTCTTCGGACAGCTCCGTGGGCGACGCGGACCGCCTCCGCCAGTACGTGTCCGACGGCATCGACGTGATCGTGAGCACGGACCACGACTACATTGTGGACCACGCGCCGCTCATCGCTGAGCTCGGCTTGTCGGACCAGATTGCGTCGTTCATTGGCGCTGAGATTACGACGTCGTCTTACGGACACATCAACGCGTTCCCGCTGGAAGTGGACCCGGAGTCGCGCACCGGCGGCGCGCTCGACTGGGGCAATGGCCCGGATCCGGCGTTGGCGCCGGACGAGGTCTTTGAGTGGGTGCACGAGTTCCCCGGCGAGCAGGTGGTTCAGATCAACCACGCGGAGGGCGCCGGAACGATCACCGGCCTCGACGCCGACGTGTTGCTCGGCATTACGCGTTTCTCGGGCGAGCAGCTCGGCCTGGTGCCGCGCGACGTGGACCCTGAGACGGGCGACACGGGCTACTGGTCGGACAACTTCACGGCGCTGGAGCTGATGAACGGTCTGAGCCGACCGAGCTTCAACATCCGCTTCCGCTGGTGGCTGCTCATGATCGGTCGCGGCTTCTCGCCGACGGGTACCGCGGTCACCGACACGCACAAGCTGTACAGCGACATTGGAACCGCGCCGCGTAGCTTCGTGTTCGTCAGCGACAGCACCGATACGTCGACCACCATCGATGACGCCGAGTTTGTGGCGTCCGTGAACGCTGGCCGCTTGATCGGAACCAACGGCCCGTTCTTCCGTCCGACGCTCAGCAACACCGCGGGCGACGAGGTGGGCATGGGCGAGACAATCACGAACG
The DNA here is from genome assembly GCA_965367675.1 of uncultured Myxococcales bacterium. GTDB lineage: Bacteria > Myxococcota_A > Bradymonadia > REDH01 > REDH01 > CBDUJZ01. The sequence continues at coordinate 15,540 of CBDUJZ010000078.1, forward strand.
ACGACGGCCTGACGCTGACCGTCGCCATCGACGTTCCGGCGTGGATGCCGGTCGACACGGTCGACGTGTATATGAACGTGACCGAGGGCATCTACGTGCGCGGCGGACGCGAACTCGACACCGAGCTCGAGCCGACGCTGTCGGTGCCGTTCACCCTCACGGAGGACGACCTGCAGGTGGCAGCGTCGGGAGCGCGCGACCACAGCCACTACGTGACCGAGGTGGAGATCCCGCTGACGGTGGACGCCGACGCGTACGTTATCGTGGTCGTCCGCGGCGCGACGCCGACGCTGTGGCCGGTCCTCAGCCGCCGTTCGGAGCGGCCGTACGCGTTCGCGAACCCCATCTTTGTGGACGCCGACGGCGGCGGATACAACACGTACCCGCTGCAAGACCTCATCGATAACCTGTTGGCGGAGAAGTCGCTGCACGGCAATGTCGGCGCCGGTGGCGTACCGCAGTGGGGTACAGAGCAGTGGGGCTCCGGCCACGAGCACGACGACGGCACCGTCCACGGCGGCACCGTGGAGAGCGCCGCCTACACCCGCGCCTGGTACGGCGCGCTGTTCGACCGGATGAGCTGCAACCACTAGCGGACGCGCAATCGGATGCGCCCGAGGGGCGTGTGCAAAGGGCCCTGCTCAGTTCGAGCAGGGCCCTTTTTTGTTCACGGGATGCACGCCGCGAACGGAGCATGGGGGCTACCTGCGCGCCCGGTTTCCGGTCTTCGCGCCCGAGAGGAACAGGCGGTAGGCGGGGTTCTCCGTCTCTTCGGCGTACTGATAGCCGAGTCCGCTGAGGTAGCCTTCAAAGTCGGCCGCGTCGGCGTCGGTGAGCTGGAACCCCGCCAGCACGCGACCGTACGCCGCGCCGTGGTTCCGGTAGTGGAACAGGCTCACGTTCCACGTCGGCTTCATCTGGCGTAGGAACCGGAGCAGGGCGCCGGGCCGTTCCGGAAAGATGAACCGGAACAGCCGCTCGTCGCCCACATCCGGGCTGCGACCGCCGACCAAGTGGCGGATGTGCAGCTTGGCGAGCTCGTCGTCCGTGAGGTCCGTGACGGCGTAGCCGCCGTTGCGGAGCTCCGCGATGAGCGCCGTACGTTCGGACTCACCCCGGGCCTCGACGCCCACGAAGATGTGGGCGTCACCGCGCTGCGAGTAGCGGTAGTTGAACTCGGTGATGGCGCGCCGGCCGATGGTCTCGCAGAACTCGAGGAACGCGCCGGGCCGCTCAGGGATGGTCACGGCGAGCAGCAGTTCGCTGCGGTCCCCGAGCCCCGCGCGCTCAGCGACGTGCCGCAGTCGGTCGAAGTTCATGTTCGCGCCGCTCACGATGGCGACCAGCTCGGCGTCCGTCACGTCGTTCGCTTCCGCCCACTTGTTGAGGCCGGCCACGGACAGCGCGCCTGCGGGCTCGGCCACCACCCGCGTGTCCTCGTACACGTCTTTGAGCGCCGCGCAGATCTCGTCGGTCGTGACGGTGACGATGCCGTCGACCAGGCCGTGAACGACGTCAAAGGTGTGCGTGCCGGCGGTGCGGACCGCGACCCCGTCGGCGAATATACCGACCTCTTTGAGGGGCACCGGCCGCCCCGCCTGGAGCGCGGCGTGCATGCTGGCCGCATCCTCGGGTTCCACGCCGATCACCAGCGTTTCCGGGTACAATCGCTTGGTGAAGGCGACGACCCCCGCGAGCAGCCCACCGCCGCCGACGGGTACGAAGATGGCGTGGGGCGCGGGCAAGTCGCTCAGGATCTCGACCGCCACCGTGCCTTGCCCAGCGATGATCTCGAGGTCGTCGTACGGGTGCACGACAGTGGCGCCACGCGACTCGGCGATGGTGCGCATGTGCGCGTACGCTTCGTCATAGTTCTCGCCCACCAGCTCGACGGTGACGAACGGCCCGCCGAGCCGTTTTACCGCGCGAACTTTGATGCCCGGCGTGGTCAAGGGCATGACGATGGTGGCCTGAATTTCCATCTTCCGCGCGGCCATCGCGACGCCCTGCGCGTGGTTCCCGGCGGAGGCGGCGACGACGCCAGCGGCGCGGGCCTCGGTGCTCATCTGCGCGATTTTGTTCGCGGCACCGCGCAGCTTGAACGAGAACACTGGCTGCTGGTCCTCGCGCTTGAGGTACACCCGGTTGTTCAGCCGCTTGGACAGCAGCGGCGCGTGGTCCAGGGCGGTCTTTTGCGCCAAGTGGTAGACGCGGGCGCGGAGAATGGACTCGAACAGGGTATCGGCTTCCACACAATCGGCTGGAACGAGGGCAGGGTGCTGGCGCAGCGCTAGCTCAGAGGCGTGTAGCACGGGCGCGCGTTTCAAGGCAGTTCGCGCGGCGCAATGAGGACGGCACCAGCCGTTGGCTCGGCGCCACATGCTACGTTGCCGCGTGGTTCGTTTGCTCGCCGTACCGCGGGGCGAACGACTTTTGCGCACCCGCCCGGTAGTGGTTGTGCATCTGATGCGCAGCCAGACCCAACGCGGCGCGCTCACACCTTGAATGCCGTCCGCCAACATGAACGACGAGATCCAGCTCCCCGACCGGGTTCGACTACCGCTCGACTTCGACGCTGAAAGGCTGGCTGCCGAGGTCGCCAGCATGCAGCTGGCGGGTTTCATTTACTACAACGTGATTCCGCTTCGCGCGCCGGCGCATTTGGTCGACCGACAGCGTCCAGAGCCTCCGCCGGCCAGCGACTTCGCCGACGGGACGTGGACAGAGTGGCTGGACACTCCGCAGCTCGCGCAGGCCGCGTACCTACGCGAGGTTGTCGACACGTTTCGCGCGCACACGACCGTGAATTTGGTGCGCTTGTTGAGGCTCGAGGCCGGGGCGGTGGTGCGTGAGCACACAGACCCGACGCTTGGCATGCACATCGAACGGTCCATGGTGCGACTCACGATCCCGATCGTGTCCCCGCCCGAAGCCGTGTTCTACCTCAACGGCACGCCGGTCGACATGCGCCCCGGCTCGTGTTGGTACCTGCGGCTGTCCGACCCGCACCGCGTCGAAAACGGATCGGCGGAAGAGCGGGTGAACCTGACCATCGATGTGATCCCCAACGCGTGGGTTCGCGCGCTTGTGGGTAGCGCGGTCGATTAGCGCTGCGGTGGCACGCTAGCGGCCAGTCACCATCGGCGGGCGCGGCGGTCCCGTCCGCGTTGCGCTCGGTGTGGGGGTTCTCTATGGTGCGCCGGACTTTTAACAGTGTGGGTTTCAATGCGTACTACTCCTCGTTTTTTGGCGCTTACGGCGCTGCTCGTCGCCTGCGGCGGCGACTCCACAGAAACCGAGCCTGACGTGCAGCTCGATGCGGCGGACACGACCGCCGCCGACGCGACGTCAGACGTCGACTCCGATGCCGGCGACGACGTGACCGAAGACACCGTCGATGACGCCGAGGACACCTCGGACGATACGCAGGACGACACGGTCGAGGCCGATACGGCGTCCGACGTCGAAGGCTCCGGCGACACCTCGGACGCGGGTCCGCGCTTTACCGACTGGGACCACACCACCGCGTGGGAGCCGCCCGCGTTGGAGTGGTCGACCTGCGATGTGGAGCCCGACGGGACGCTCGCCGCGAAGGCGGCGTACTACGACTGGATCGTACCGGCCATCCACGACGTCCCGCCCGGAACTGAGGGCCACGAGGACTGGTCGCGGCTGTTCGGCGTCACGTGTGACGGCCCCGTCCCGACGGAGATCGTGCCGGACGAGGACCTGCCGACGTGCACGCACAACCTCTCGGAAAACAACGGCTTGTGGACCGGCCTCTACGTGGCGTCGCAGGCGTATCGTTACGCCGCGACGGGTGATGAAGAGGCGCTGACGCAGGTGTTGCGCAGCCTCCGCGCGACGCACCGCATGATGCGCATCACCGGCTCGCCCGGCTTGTTCACCCGCGACTTCCGCGACCCGTCGCTGCCGCAGCAGTACTGCCCGACCGCACCGGAGGAGTACGCGCCGCCGGATGAGAACATGATCGGCAACCGCTGGGTGCGCGTCGGAGACGACGGCTGCTTCATCACCTGGGACCCCGACGCGGCGGACGGCGCCGGCGATTGGTACACCCACGAAGACCACTGCACGAGCACTGAGTTCGCCGGCTACTGCTGGCAGCGCAACGTGTCCAAGGACGAGTACTCGGGCCACTACTACGCGGCGTCCATCGTCGCGAAGGTCGTGGACAACGAAGAGGCCCAGGAGCTGGCGGCGACCATCCTCACGGATGCGACGCACCACCTGATCGACAACGAGTTCTGGCTCACCGACTACGACGGCCGCGAGACCCGCTTCGGCTCCTCGTTCCCGCTGTCGTTCGACCACGTGCCGGGCTTCAACGCGCTGCAGGCGCTGTCGTGGATGCGCGCCGCTGCGTCTGTCACGCACGCGCCCGAGTTCGAAGACATGTACTACGGCTGCATGCTCGCGGAGTACGAGCCGATGGACTGCATCGATCGCCAGTTCGAGAAGGGTGACGACTTCCGTGACTTCCTCGGCGAGTACGCCCTCAAGGTGAACTGCCAGATCAACTTCGACAACGTGAGCATCATGAGCTTGGTCTACACGGGCCTCATGCTCATGGAGCCCGACCCGGAGCTGCGCACGCTGTACCGCGACGAGTTCCACCGCGGCAGCCGCGGCGACGGTGGCACGCACGACATCTGGGTGCAGGGCAACGCCCACCTGAACTTCACGCTGGCAGCGATGATGGAGTCGGACCCGACGAGCCCAGAGGACGCGCTCACGTTGGTGCACGACGGCGTCTGCGCGCTGCATGAGTTCCGCTCGGACAACGTCCGGCGCACGGTGGACAACAGCGATGTGGAGTCGATCTGCACGTCGGACCGTCACGGCCCGCTGGCCGCCGCGCCGCTCCCGCTCGCGGAGCGCTGCACCCACGTGTACGAGTGGTGGGGCAACCCGCTGCAGATCGAGAACTGCACGGAGAACCTGAACAAAGCCGAGCCGCCGGCCGGATACCTGCTGCCCTACTGGATGGGCCGCTACTACGGGTTCATCAGCCCGGAGATGTAGAGAGTTCCGCAGCGCGACGGGAGATCAGGTCCGAGAGGGCCATCACCGTCGCCTGCGGGTTCACCGCGCTGGGGCTCGGGAAGACGCTCGCGTCACAGAGCCACAGGCCGCGCATGTCGTGGACCGCACCGTGCTGGTCGACCACCCCGCGCTTCGGGTTCGCGCTCATGCGGCACGACCCGAACGTGTGGTTGGCCGTCATGGTCACGTGCCTCGGCAGGATCTTCGGACTGAGCAACGTCTCGGCGTCCGCGTCCGTGCGGATCTCGCCTGGCACGCCCTTGATGCCCGTGTAGACGTACTCCGCGCCGAGCGCGCGCATGCTGTCGACGATGCGCTTGAGCTCGGAGAGCACGACCCACATCTCCTCTTTGGGGATCCAGAGCTTGGCGTTGGGCATGCCGTCGCGGCGCACGGTCACGCGGCCGCGGACCTTGGCCCGGTAGACGAGCGCGATGGTCACTGCGCGCTTGAGGTCGGGCAGCAGGCGGTACACGTCGTCGCCCACGCCGCCCCACTGCGCGGCGATGAGGCTCGTGGCCGCCCACAGGGACTCGAACTTGAGGCCTTGGACGCGGTCGCTAAAGGCGCCCCATCCCTGCGTGGCGCCGACCCACGGGTCGATGACCTGGTTCATCACGCCCACCGCGTAGGACGAGATGTGGGCGTAGAACGTAGAGCCGACGGTGCGGCGCTGGTCGATGCCGCTGCGCAGCAAGAGCACGGGCGTTTGCGTGGCGCCTGCGGCCACGAACACGCGGGGTGCGCGGACGGTCCACCGGGCGAGGGGCTTGCGGCCTGCCGGGTCGACCACGTCGCCGGTCACGCCGATGGCGCGGTCGCCGTCGGTCAGGATCTTGTCGGCGACGCTACACGTGAAAATCTCGAGCCCGTCCGCTTGAGCAGCTGGTAAGTACGAGCGGTCGACGCTCTGTTTGGCGCCCGCGGCGCAGCCGGTCAGGCAGTCGGAAGTGCCGCGACAGCCCTTCACCGCGCGCGGCAGCGGGGCGCTGGGGATGTTCGCGTGGGCGAAGATATCGCGGACCATCAGGTTGCGCTTGCCCATCGCCTCCATGGGCGTGGGCGCGGTCTGCGTGCGCTCGAACACCCGCGCGTAGGCGGCGTCAAGCTCCGGGCCACGCAACACATCCAAGTGGTCCTCGGCGATCCATGTGTCCCGCACCCACTGCGGCAACGCGAACATGATCGCGCTGTTCACGACCGTGCTGCCGCCCAGGCATCGGCCAGCCATCGACGGATAGGCGCCGGAGCCGGTGAGCATGCGCAGCCCGCCTTCCCAGTAAAACTTGGAGAGGAACTCGGGCCCGTTGCGTGTCATGTCTGACTCCACAACCCGCGGGCCAGCCTCGATGAGCACCGTGCGCATGCCGGAGGCCGCCAAATTCGCTGCCGCCACCGCTCCGCCCGCGCCCGAGCCGATGACGACGGCGTCCGCGTCGATGTCGAAGCCGTTACGGAGGTCGTCCAGACCGTGAATCATGTCTCCTCCACGTGTGCCGAGCCGCGGACTTCGACCTCGAAGGCGTCGTCCGGATGGGCCCACACTTTGTATTCGCCAATGTGTCGAACGACCGCTGGATGCGCGAGATACACCATCTGCAGCGCGGACTTGAGCGCGTCGCCGAGCAGGCGCAGCGGGAGAATGGAGGAGGCCCGCCAACGGGTGAGCATCCGCGTGCGCCGGGGCTGCGTGTGACGTGAGAACCGGCGGCCAGGCGACAGCAGCAGCGACAGTAACTCCACGCCGATGAACATCAGCTTGAGCAGCTTCCGTTGGCTCGGCGGCAGGCCATCCACGTAGCCGGCCATCCGAGTCTGGAGGTCGGTCTCTGTGGCGTCGGGCGCGCCAAACGAGTTCGGCGGGTACACCGCGTCACACGACGCGGCGAGACAGTCCGCGTAGGCGCGCTCCAGCGGGCCCCAGTCGCGAAAGTGAGACGGTGATGTCATTGGGTCGGTCCTCAAGGGTGAAACGCGTTCTACCGTGTTCACCGACCTTCGACAATGTCGCGTCGCACCGCGGCGGGCTACTCAGGCGGCTCATCCCCGGTGTCGGTCGTCCTGTTCAACCCGGTGTCAGCCAAGTCGTCGGACTCGCGCTCGGTCCAGTCCTCAGCCACGCCATCAGAGCCGTCGAACGAGGCTGGTTGGCTCGCGTCGGAGGGGTCATCGGGGGACTTCCAAGCGCTCAGGTCGACCATCGTGAGGTCGATGCGTTGGGCGCGGCCGGTGAGCCGTGGTTCCACGCGCCGCGCGCTACCGCTGTCTACGCCGCTGATGTC
>CBDUJZ010000079.1:0-22596 GCA_965367675.1 uncultured Myxococcales bacterium
GTATCAAGTGCGCAGCTACGTCGCAACGCGAGAACGTATGGAGTCGCAACGCGAGAACGTATGGAGTCGCAACGCGAGGACGTACCGATCCGGGTTGCCACCCGCGCGCCCGACGCGCTAAACCGCACCGCAATATGCGCATCCTTCACACGTCCGACTGGCACCTCGGGGCCACCCTCAAGCACGCGTCGAGACAGCAAGAGCACGATGCGTTCCTGGGGTGGTTGTTAGAGACGCTCAAGGAACGTGAAATCGACGTCCTGCTGATCGCCGGCGACCTGTTTCACACCATGAACCCGCCAGCCGATGCGCTGTCGGCGTACTACCACTTCCTCGCGCGCGCGAGCCGGCTGCCCCTGCTTCGGCAGGTGGTCGTCATCGGTGGAAACCACGACTCGCCGTCCCGCCTGAACGCGCCCGAAGCCGTGCTCTCGGCGCTCGACGTTCACGTGGTCGGCGGCTGGGGACCGGGCGCCAAAGAGCGCGCGGTCGTGCCGATTCGCGACACCGATGGCAACGTCGACCTGGTCGTGTGCGCTGTTCCATTTGTGCACGAATACCGACTCGGCGTTCGCACCGCCGGACGCTCCGCGGGCGACATCCAGTTCGACCTACGCCGCGAATTCTCGGCCATCTACGACGGCGCCCTCGACCGCGCCCTGCCCCTCGCCAACGGCGCGCCGATCGTCGCGATGGGCCACCTCACCTGCCGCGGCGCGCAACCCGACGACTACCAAAGCGCCATCCACCTCTCGGGCAGCGTCGACGCGTTCCAATCCGACCTCTTTAAGCCCGAGTATTCCTACGTAGCGCTCGGCCATATCCACCGCATGATCCCCGTCGAAGGCGACCGCGTGCGCTACTCCGGCACGCCCGTCCCGCTCGGCCGTAAAGAGAGCCGCAGCCAACGCTACGTGCTTCAGGTCGAATTCGAAGCCGGCGAGCCGGACATCGACTCCGAGTTCATCGACGACAACACGCTGCGGTCCAAAGTAACGCCCATCGAGGTGCCGCTCTTCCGCCCGCTGTTCGACCTGCGCGGCACGCTCGAAGAGGTCGTCGCCGAGATTCGCGCGCTCACCTGGGACACCGAACTGCTGCCCTACGTGCTCGTCCGCGTCGTCGCCGAAGAGCGCGTGGCCAACGTGGCGCGACGCATCGACGAGGCGCTCCAGGTGTTCCCCGAAGACGCGCGCCCGCGGCTGGTCGACGTATCCGAGACGCTGGTGCGCAAGCCGGGCGAGAAGTCCGCCAAGCAGAAGGCCGACCCGCCGCTGTCGGAGCTCACGCCGGAGCAGGTGTTCCGCCGCTTGTACGCCAGCAAGAACGACAAACAGGAGCCGCCCGAGGCGCTGCTGCTCGCCTTCCGCTCCCTCCTCACCGAGGAGGCCACATGAAGCTGCACCGCATCTCGCTCGAGAACCTGAACTCGCTGTACGGCAAGCACACCGTCGACTTCGACTCCGACCTGCGCGGCGCGCCGCTGTTCTTGATCGTCGGGCCCACCGGCTCGGGCAAGTCGACGGTCATGGACGCGGTCAGCTTGGCGCTGTTTGCGCGCACGCCGCGCCTGGTGGGCCGCAGCGGCGACGACCCGCGGTTGATCATGTCGCGCGGCACGGGCACGTGTTTGGCCGAGGTGGTGTTCTCGAAGCAGAACCCGGGGCAAAAGCGGCGGTTCTTTCGAGCGGCGTGGATGTGCCGACGGTCGCGGGACAAGCCCACCGGCAAGCTGCAGACCGTGCGGCGCACGCTGTACGAGATCGACGAGATCGGCCTCGAGGTGAAGAAGCTCGCCGACGACACCGTGGCCAAGCGCTACGAGCAGGCGTTCGAGGACGTGCTGGAGGGGCTGACGCCCGAGGAGTTCCAGCGCTCGATGCTGCTCGCGCAGGGTCAGTTTTCGGCATTCTTGCACGCCAGCGTGGAGGAGCGCGCCACGATTCTGGAGCGCCTCACCAGCACCGAGATCTACCGCGACATTGGCGCCCGCGCGTTCGTGCGGTGGCAAGAAACGACCCGCGTGGTCGAGACGATCCGCGCCCGCATCGACGCCATCGACGTGCTCAGCGAGTCGGACCTGGAGGCGCTGCGCGCGCGGCTCGTGGAGCTGCAGACGCAGGTCGAGGCGGCCGAGAAGGCACACGCCACCGCCAGCGCCCAGCGCACGTGGTTCGAGCGCCGCGGACAGCTCGCCAACGACCTGGTGGACGCGACCGAGCGGCTGGAGAAATCGCAGGCGCGCTGGGACAACTACAAGGGCAAACGCCAACAGATCGCGGAGTCGGACCGGTGCGCTGCCGCCGGAGAGGCGTGGCGAAAACTCCAATCACTGCGGAGAGATAGCGAGCACCTCACGCTCAAGCTCCGCGCCGCGGCAGACCAAATCGAGGAGCAGCGCGCGGCATCGCAGAACGTCGCCGAAGCGCTCGCTGCGGCCAACGGCGCGGTCGAAAGCGCGACGGATGCGATGAACAAAGCGGCGCCGCGAATCGTGGCGGCGTTGGACATCCAAGCGCGGCTCGACGGGCTTGAGCGGGACCAAGCGCAAGCGGCGCAGCGGGGCCAAGCGGTCGCGCGCGTTGGCGCTGCGCTGACCAGCGCCCAGGCGGAGCAAGAGGCGTATCGTGTTTCGATCGCAGCGGCGGAGTCCAAGTCCGCGGCGCTGGGTGACGCCCGCGACGCCGCAGAGCTGGCGCTGACCGAGCTGGCGACCACTTGGAAGCTGGCCGACGCGACGCCGAGCGCGCTGCGCGGACACCTGCGCGAGCGTGGACAGGTGATCGAAGCCCGCACCGAGGCGCTGCGAGCGCTGGGGGCCGCGATCGCCCAGACGCAGCAGCGACAAGAGGCGCTCGCAACGCGCAAAGCGGAGCTGCAGCGACACCAGGCCGCGCTCCCCGAGATCGAGGCAAAGTGCACCGCGACGCAGACGGAGATTGAGGCGAAACAGGAGTTGTTCGCCGCGGAGTCCGACCACCTGCGCACAGCACAGTTCGCGCTCCAGTTCATCGACGCGCGGCGAAAGTTAAAGACCGGCGTGGAGTGCCCGGTGTGCGGATCCAAGGAGCATCCGTGGCATCGGCGCGAGACGGTGGATTCGGCTCAGGACTCGAAGGTGGACCCGCTGGCCGCCGAGATCGCAGAGACCGAACGACGCGCGGCGACCCAAGAAGCGAGAGTTCGGGCGACGGACAAGGCGCTCCAGGACCTGCGCGGACAACTGAGCGCGGCGACCGAACAGCGCGCCGCCACCCGCGCGCGCATCGCCGACACCACCGCAGATGTGGCGCGGGACGAGGCCGCGTTCGACACCGCGGCGCAGCAACAAACGACCGCGCTCAACGCGGTGAACGCCGCCGCGTCTGCAAACGCGCCGCTTGAGCCGACCCCCGGCGCGGTGTCCCAAGCGCTCGAGCATCAGCGCGCCGCCCGCACAGCGCTGGACGCCGACGCCAGCACGTTGGACCGCGCCGTATCCACACGCGAGCGCGCGGCGAAAGCGCTGGAGGCCCATCTGGCGGCGCACCGTGACGCGCAGGCGAAAGCAAACGCGCTGACAGGCCGCATCGAGGCGCTCGCCCGTGACCTGGCCGAGCGCGAAGCTGAACACGCCGCGGCCGAGGCGGCGCTCGCGCTGGCATCCGCCGGCCTGCAAACCGACATCGCGGCGCTCAACGCCGACGCGGCCGACGCGAACGAGGTCACTGGTACGCTGTCGCGCGAGCAGCTCGTCGCGCAGTTCCGGGCCCGCATGGGCTTCAACACGCCGGCGGCTTGGCAGGACGCGTTGCGCTCGACGTTGGAGCGCGCGCGCGCGCATCAATCCAAGCTGGCGACCGCGCAGGCGAGCGCGCATGCGCGGCTCGAGGCCACCCAAACGGCCGCCGCCGAGCTCACCGCACGCCGCGACAAGCTGGTCGAACAGGTGGCGCTGGAGACCGCCGCGGTAGACGCGCTGGTCGTCGAGCTGGCGCTTCCGGACACCAACGCGTTGGCCGCTCGCGTGCTCAGCCCGGACGAGCGCAGCGCGTTGGCCGAGGACATCGCCGACGTGACGTCGAGCCGCGACGAGGCCCGCGGACGTCACGACGCGCTCCGGCGTCAACTCGATGCGCACAACGATGCCAAGCCGCCCGGGTTTGAGCCCGAGAACGTGGCCATGGAGACGCTCAACGCGGCCTTCCGAGACACCGCCGCCGCGCTCGAAAGTCTGCGCAACCAGCGCGCCGAAGTCGACGCCGAAGTGCGGCAACAGGCGGAGGACCGCGCGCGGCTCTCGGACACCACCGCGGCCCTCGACGCCGCCGAGCGCGACGTGGTCTTGTGGGACGAGATGCGCAAGCTGATCGGTACGTCTGGCGGGGGCGCGTTCCAGCGATACGCGCAGATTTTGAACCTGAACGAGCTCGTCGAGAAAGCAAACATCCGCCTCCACGAGCTCGCGCCCCGCTACGCGCTCGCGGTCTCTACCGACCGGGAAGGAAACCCCGAGCTTGAGTTCGCGATCATGGACCACGACCACGGCGACCGCGTGCGTCCGCAGACCACGTTGTCCGGCGGCGAGACGTTCCTCGTATCGCTCGCGCTGGCGCTCGCGCTGTCGGAGTACCGCCAGACCCAGATGCCGATCGAGACGCTGCTGCTCGACGAGGGCTTCGGCACGCTCGACGCGGACACGCTCGACATCGCGATGTCGGCGCTGGAGCGCATCTGCGCGGTGGGCGGCACGCAGATTGGCGTCATCAGCCACGTCGAGGCGCTGCGCGAGCGCATTGGCGCGCAGGTGGTCATCGACAAGCTCGGCGCGGGCCGCAGCCGGCTGCGCGTGGTGGTTTAGCGCGCCCTACCCCCAAAAGTACGCGTACTCGTCCGCGTCGACCAATGCGATAAACGCCTCAATCGTCGGTACCTCAGGGGAGTCCGGCACGCTATGCCAGCGCAGGTCGGCGCGCCGCCAGAACACGCGCCACACCTGACGCGTCCGAACGAACGTCGCCTTCGCGATCGGAGACTCGATCATGCGCTCCGGCGTTCGCCAAGCGGGGCGAATCTCGAAAATCTCCACGCTCTGGCCCGACAAGCGAAACGCCAGGTCGACCTCAGCTCGAAGCGCTGGAGCGGGACGACGGCGCGCTACGAACGCGCCCACTAGTTTCTCGATTCGCTTGGTCTCAAACTCGCTGAACGCCATGACATGATCCGTGGTCCGTTGGGTTGCCGCTCGTACATCAGCGTAACGCTTCTCCGGCCAGAGCGTGATCGATTTGCGAGCCGATCCCACCCGCGCTTCCCGATGCCGTCCAACGGATCGATCGACTTCGGCCGCAAGATCGAAAATGTGTCGGAAAAGTGCAGCCCCGTGTCGATCGCGGCACGCTTCACGCGTCACCCGTATGTAGCCCTCAACAAACAACCCCAGGAGCACCCATGCAGTACCTCGTCCTGATCTACGATTGTGAAGCCAACGCCGCCCCCATGCCCACCACGCCCGAAGGCTTCGAAGCCATGATGGCGCCCTGGATCGCCTACGACGCCGAGCTGACCGAGGCGGGTGTGCTGGTCGGCGGAAACGCCCTTGAGGCCGCCGCCACCGCGCGCACCGTGGCCGTGCGAGACGGCGAGTCTCTGATCACCGACGGGCCGTTCGCAGAGACCAAAGAGCAGCTCGGCGGCTACTACCTGCTCGAGTGCGCCGACCAAGACGAAGCGCTCCGCTGGGCCGCCAAATGCCCCGGCGCGCTCACCGGCCGCTGCGAAGTACGTCCGATCATGTCGTTCGACTAGCGCGCCAGACGCGTTTCAATCCACTCTAGCGGCAACTGCCACCCGCGCCCGAGCCGGTCGAAGGGCCGCAACTCGGCCGCTCGCGCGGGTGGTAGTCGCTCACCAGCCCATCGGTCATCTCCACGTGGCAGCACGCCAGAAGTTGGTCCTTGAGCATGGCCCGCCCGCGCACGGCGCGACTCTTGATCGCCGACACCGACACGCCCTGCTGCTCGGCCACCACCCGCATCGTCTGCCCCTGCAGGTCGGTGGCCACGAGCGTATCGCGGTACATGGCCGGCAGCTGCTCTACGAACATCGCCATGCACGCCGCGATCTCCTGATGCAGCCGCGTGTCGTCCGCGTCGTCGTTGGGCGTGTTCTCGTCGAGCTCCACCAAGGTGCGGCCGCTGGCGCGATAGTGGTCGATGAGCGTGGTGCGCGCGGTCGCGTACAGCCAGCCGGACCAGTTCTCGATGCGCCGCCCCGAGCGCTCAAACCGCAGCGCCTTCACGAACACATCCTGCAGCAAATCCTCGGCCAGCGCCCGATCGGACACATGCTTGAGCAGGTAGCTGCGCAGGCGCTCTTGCAGCCGCGCGAACGCCTCGCCCACCGCGGTGTTGGTTTGTGTGTGCACCGTGACGACCTGGGTTAGCAACAACCCGCCTCTTGTCGCGCGGCATCGCGCGGAACGCAACACCCCACGGCCGCTTCCTCGGACACCCCCACCGGCTCCATCCCCGCGACCGCGACCGACGTCTCCTCGGCGCCGCCCGGATGCAACGGAATGCAGCACGCGCCCGCTTCTACGCCAGCCGCGACCGCCGTATCCACACCATACGTGTCCGCCTCCTCCAGCGTGTGAAAGTGCTCCCACGCGATGCCCTGCGGATCGACCGTCCAGTGCTTCTCGCTCTTGGCGTAGCAGCAGCTCGCCTGCCCCTCGTCCATCGTGGCGCCAGCCGAGGCGTCGTCCGCCAGCGCCTTCAAACGCTCAAGCTCCCCCGGCGTGTCGACCTGCATGCCAAAGTGATTCAAGCCCGCCGCGTGCCCACGATTCGAGATCGCGAAGTTCAGCCGTGGATCGTCGAGCATCCACTTGGCGTAGTCATCCCGCGACTTGCTCGGCGGCTGCCCAAACAGCTTGGTGTAAAACGTGACGCTCGCGCCGAGGTCCTGGACGGCGACGTGGACGTGAAAGCGGTTCATGGCAGCTCCGGTTCAGAGGCGCATCGAAGGTGATGCACCCGTGAAGACGGAGCGGCGGCGGTTTGGTCGCAGAGTTTGTTGCTGCAGCAGCTTGAACCGGTAGCCGACAAGCGTCCGCAGCGTGCACAACGCGATAATCTAAACTTCGCACACAACGCGATAATCTAAACTTCGCACAACGCGATAATCTAAATGCCGCCCGAGTCCCCGAGCGCGAGCGCCTCTAGGGAGCCGAACCAATCGGGAGAAACGGGCGCGTGCCGAAGAGGCCCCAGTGGGCGTCCTTCGACTCCGCTCGTCCTTCGACTCCGCTCGTCCATCGACTCCGCTCAGGAAGGGTTTTCCAAAGTGGGTCCAAGTCCCCGCGCCCTAACAGTTCCTAGTGCCCGCCAGCGCGCTGAAGCTCGGGTCGGTCGAACGTCGACAGGCCTTCCACCAGCGACGAGCTGTCGGCGTTGAGGCCCAGCAACGTCACCTTGGCGCCGCGGCGGCGCAGGCGGATGACGGCCGCGTCGACGGCGGCCACGGCCGAGGCGTCCCACACGTGCGCCTTCGACATGTCGATGACGATCTCCTCAAGCTCGTCCTCTTCGCGCAGCGCGTCGCGGAACGTGTCCACCGAGCCGAAGAACAGCTGGCCGTGCACGTGGAACACGCGGCGGGTGCCCTGGTCTTCGACGTGGATCTCGATGAGCTTCGACACCTTGCGCATGAACAAAATCGCGCTGGTGAGCACACCCGCGAGCACGCCCATCGCCAAGTCATGGCTGACCAGCACCACCGACACCGTGACCAACATGACGAGGGTCTCCGAGAACGGCATCGTCCGCAGCGTGCGGAGCGAGCTCCAGTCAAACGTACCCACCGACACCGTGATCATGACCGCCACCAGGGCGCCCATCGGAATCGCAGCGACCCAACCGCCGAGCAGCAGGATCATGATCATGAGGAACGCGCCGGCGACGAGGCCGGAGAGGCGACCGCGACCGCCGGATTGCACGTTGATGACCGACTGGCCGATCATCGCGCAACCCGCCATGCCACCAAAGAAGCCCGACAGGATGTTCGCGATGCCCTGTCCGCGCGCCTCGGCGTGCTTGCAGCTCACCGTGTCCGTCATCTCGTCGACGATCGCCGCCGTCAGCAGAGACTCGACGATGCCGACCAGCGCGAAGGCCAGCGAGTACGGAGCGATAATACGGAGCGTGGCGATCGTGTACGGCACCACCGGGATGTGAGGCACCGGCAGGCCCGTGGGCAGCGGGCCCATGTCGCCCACGCTGAGCACGTTCCAGCCGAGCAAGTACACGCCGACGCCGAGCGCCACGATGGCGACGAGCGCGGAGGGCACGACCTTGGTGAGCCGCGGGAGGCCGTAGATGATCGCCAAGCCGACGCCGATGAGGATGAACATCTGCGCCGTCGCGTTGTCGCCGGTAAACAGCGGCACCTGCGCCATGAAAATCAGTACAGCGAGCGCGTTCACGAAGCCTGTCATGACCGGCTTGGGCACGAACCGCATGTAGCGACTCAAGCGCAGAATCCGGAAGATAACCTGGAACACGCCGGCCAGGATCGTGGCCGCGAGCAGGAACTCCAGCCCGTGATCCGCCACCAGGTCGACCATCAACACCGCGAGCGCGCCCGTGGCCGCCGAGATCATGCCCGGGCGACCACCGAAGATCGCCGTGCTGATCGCGATGATGAACGCCGCGTACAATCCGACCGCCGGCGCGAGGCCCGCGATGAGCGAGAACGCGATGGCCTCGGGGATCAGCGCGAGCGCGACCGTAATACCGGCCAACACGTCGCCGCGGACGTTACCGAACCACTGCTCGCGGAGCGAAGGGTACTGTGGCGTTCGCGACTCTCGCGCGGAGAAGACTTGCTGAATGTTCATGACGTAATCCGAAATCGGGCGGGAGGCCCCAACATTCGGATCACGAACAAAGACAGGGCCAAGCAGGATGGAGGCGCCCTCCTAGTGCACTGAGATACACGATGCAAGTGTCGATGCCGCGGTGCGTCATCCCCCGACACCGTCTCGGTTTCGCCCGCGTGTGGCACCTTCCAGCACACCGACGCCCGCCTCGGTAGCGCCCAGCAGACCCGCACAAACGACAGCGGCGGCACGGGTCGAAACGGGTCGGTCGGCCGCACTCAGCCGCATCGCGCCATCGGTGCCGCCGGACCCGTCCAGCTGGATCACGTCGAAGAACTCCACCTCGGAGCAGAGCTCCGCGGGAACAGGTCGGCGAAGCGATCCCAGCGAGCGGCGTGCTCCGGGTTCACCGCGCGCCCACCTGCCACGAAATCCGCGAAATCGATGTGGGAAGAATCGCGCCCGGCACCTTGACCCCCACTAGGTCGAATGTTACCTGCGCGCCGCGATCCCCACCTTTTCCACGCGTCTGTGACCCATTTTGTCCGAGCACGACGAGCCATCAACCGAGACGCCGCCCTCCGAGGCAGGCGAAGCGACCGATGCGCCCGAGTCACACTCGGACAAGATGCAAATGGCGCGCGCGTCGTCGATCGGCCTGCAGTTCGGCATCTCGATCGCGATCGGGGCGCTGGCCGGAAACTGGCTCGACAAGCGGTTCGGCTCGGAGCCTTGGCTCCTACTCGCCGGCGTGCTCTTCGGCTCAGCGGCCGGCTTCCGCGACCTGTATCGGCTCGCGAAGACGCACGGGGAGGACTAGCGTGAACTCTCGCTTCCTCAAGCGCGTCGACCTGACCGGCCTCGTCCTCACCGTGCTCGTAAGCGCCGTGTGGGGTGTGACCGTCGGCTGGCTCTCGGCCGCATCGGTCGCGATCGGCGGAACCGTCGCGCTGCTGAACATGATCGTGATCCGACACGTGCTCGGCGGGCTGATCGGCCCCATGGCGTCTGGCGATGGGCCCTCTCCGGTGCTCGCCGGAATGTTCATGCTCAAGTTCGCCGCGATGGGAATTGTGATCTTCCTACTTGTCGCGGTGGTGCGAGTCGACGTAATGGCGCTCGCCATTGGCATGTCGGTCGTCCCGGCATCCATCTTTATCGAATTCCTGCGCTGGAACCTCAGCGCTCCCCCTTCTGAACCCCACGCGGACGCCTAATGACGTTCCTCGCATCCGGATTCACCTGGTTCGAGCTCATCCCGGGCTACAACTCCCTGAACGCATCCGTCTCCCACTCGCTGGGAAACACGTTCATGGAGAAGATCCCCGTTGAGTCGATCACCCACATCTCCCTGTCGCTGCTCTCGTGCGCGGTCATCATGCTGATGGTGATGGCGACGCGTGCCAGCTGGGCAAAGGACGGCGCCGAAAAGGCCGTACCTGCCGCCGGCTTCTCGCCGCGCAACTTCATGGAGACGATCCTCGACACGTGCATCGGGCTCGGTGAGCAGGTGTTCGGCAGTCGAAAGATCGCCGAGCGCTTCCTGCCCCTCATCGGCGCGCTCGCCGTCTACATCTTCTTCCACAACGCGCTCGCGCTCGTGCCCGGCCTCGCGCCCGCCACGGACAACCTGAACGTCACGGTCGGCCCCGCCATCGTCGTGTTCTTCGCGACGCACTACTTCGGCATCAAAGAGCAAGGCGCGCACTACTTTGCGCACTTCCTCGGGCCCAAGCTCGGCGGCTTCTACTGGCTCGCCCCGCTCCTGCTGCCCATCGAGCTGATCTCGCACCTCGCGCGACCGCTCTCACTCTCGCTCCGTCTCTTCGGAAACATGTTCGGCGACCACGCCGTTCTCGCGATTTTCCTCGGACTGGCGGCCTTCCCGCTCGTCTTCCCGGTGCCGATCATGTTGCTCGGTACCGTGGTCGTAGTTGTGCAAACGTTGGTGTTCAGCTTGCTGTCCATCGTTTACATCGCCTTGGCCATTGAACATTCGGAAGAAGCGCACTAAGCCCGCGCCGAACCATTCACGAGGACCTTTGAGGTTCCTTTCTCAGACCCCACTGGGCCGTGCGCCCCGAAGCTCCCTCTGGAGGGCAATTCAAATGACCCGTAAGAATCTCGTCAGCCTGTTCACCTTCTTCTCCGCGATCTTCGCGTCCTCCTTTGCCTTCGCCGCCGAAGGCGAGGTAGTGCACCTGCAAGGTGGAGACGGACTCGCGCTTCTCGGCGCCGCGCTCGCCATCTCGATCGCCGCCGTCGGTGGCGCGCTCGGACAGGCCAAGGCCGGTGCCGCAGCGCTCGAGGGCATCGCCCGTAACCCCGGCGCGGCCGGAAAGGTCTTCACCCCGATGATCCTTGCGCTCGCACTCATCGAGTCGCTCGTCATCTACGCGCTTCTCATCGCGTTCCAGATCGTCGGTAAGGTCGGCTAATCGCCCCTTAGCGAAACGAACGAAGGCGGCCCACTCGGCCGCCTTTCTTCGTTTTTGCACCACGCTCAAGCGGCACCACCCTCAAGCGGCACCACCCTCAAGCGGCACCACCCTCAAGCGGCACACCCGTCCAGAGCGTGCCTGCCGCGCGCCGGCCGTGACCAGCACCCCGTCGCCTCAAACTACCCGCGACGCTCGACCATCTCGCGTGCCAGCCGCCCCGCGTACAAGAAGCTGTCAGCGCGCACCGCGCCGTGCCCCGCGATGTCGTACGCCGTGCCGTGGTCCACGCTCGTCCGAATGAACGGCAAACCCAACGTCACGTTCGCCGCCTGCGAGAAGTGGAACGTCTTCAGCGGACCCAAACCCTGGTCGTGGTACATCGCCACCACCGCGTCCGCGTGCTGCATCCCTGCGACCACCCGCGGGAACAACGTGTCGGCCGGATACGGCCCCGTCGCGTCGATCCCCTCGGCCCGCAGCGCCTCGATCGCCGGCGTGATGATCTCTTGCTCTTCGCTCCCCAGCACACCGTCTTCGCCGGCATGGGGATTCAAACCGCAAAAGGCGATCCGCGGGGTCGAGATGCCATACTGCGACTGCAGCCCCAACGCGACGATCCGCCCCGTGTGCACCAGCCCGTCGAACGTCAGCGCGTCCGCGACCTCGCGCAGCGGTATGTGGACCGTCGCCAGCGCCACACGCAACACCGGACCCGCCAGCAGCATGACCACCGACTCAGCGCCCGAGCGCTCCTGGAGCACCTCGGTGTGACCAGTCGGCGGCAAGCCAGCGTCGCGCAGCCGAGCCTTGTGCCATGGCGCGGTCAAGATCCCGCTCACGAGGCCCGCCTTCGCGTCATCGATCGCCGCCGTCAGCGCCGCGTATTGCAACGCGCCAAACGCAGGCACCGCCGCACCCCACGGATACGGATCCAACGCCAGCGAATCGCCGTCGCCGCACTCCATCACGCCGAGCACGTGGCTCGGCAGCATGAGCACGTCTGCGGGCGCCGAAACGGCCACCACACGCTCGAAGCGCTCCCCCGCAGGGTACAGGTCCACCAGCGTCTGTAACGCCGCAGACAGTACGTCCACTCGGCCGTACGCGACCACCGGCCCCTCTTCCGCGAGCGCGCGGCCCGCGGTGAGCGTCAACTCCGGTCCAACCCCTGCGGCATCACCCAGGGTGATCGCCAACGGGATCATTCGCCGAGCACGCCGCAGTACCAGGAATAGTCCGTCACCAGCGCCTCCACGTACGCTTCGTTGCGCACGCGATCCAAGTACAGCTCTTGCTCTTGGGCGGCGCGCGCTTGGTGCAGGTCGAAGAACGCGCGATCGCGGATCGCTTGCGCGTCGTCCACCGGCTGACGGTCGACGCCGTCCAGGCGGATGATGTGATAACCGAACGAGCTGCGGACCGGCGCGCTGGTCGCGCCCACTTCAAGCGCCATCGCGGCTTGCGAATACGCGCCGTCCAGTGACAGCACCGAGATGCGGCCCAACCGGCCGCCACGTGTCGACGTGCCGTCAGCGTTCTCCGCCGCGATGCTCTCGAACGACTCTCCGGCCGCCAAACGAGCGGCGCGCAGGTTGATCTCCGCCTCGGCAGCGGCGGCAGCGGCCGGGCTATCCGACGCGACCTGCACAAAGATGTGGTGCGTCTCGATGAACACCTCTTCGAGCCCGTTCGGGTACTGCTCCTCGAGCGCCCGATCGACGTCGGCGTCGGTGATCGAAACGCGCGCGCCCACGTCGAGCTGCATCATACGCATCCGCGTGAGGTTCATCTCGATGAAGTCGCGGAAGTCCTGGAACTCAATGCCCGAGCGCTGCAGCTCCGACTCGAACTGCGCCCGCGACATGTTCAACTGCTCGTACTGATCGCTCACGTACGCGTCGATCTCGCTCTGCGTTACACCCAGCTCACGCGTGGTCGCAGACGCGAGCAGGATCTGCGATTCGATCAGGAAATCGACGAACCCCTCGACAGTGCTCTCGCAAGCCGATCGGGTCGCAAACGCCGACTGCGGCAAGCCGAACACTTCGCTGTAGATGGGCAAGAACCGCGAGATGTCGCTCTGCGTCACAATGCCATCGTTCACCTGCACCAGGATGCGGTCGATGAGCTCAGCATGGGCGGCGGGAGCGCTCGCGGACATGACAGCGGTCAGTCCTGCGGTCAGCAGCGCGGTACAAACAAGTCGTTTCATGGGGTCATCAGCGGCGCACCAGATCCTTCTGGCGCCAGGGAATGCACGGGCGGGTCCACGGACTGGACCGATGGGTTACTCACGCGCGCCGCCCTCTCCTCGTTCACCTCGTTCAAGAGGTCAACGCCAAGCTCGGTCACGTACGCCGACGCGAGCGCTTCTTGCGCGTACCGGCGGGGGCGCGACGTGTCCGCCGGCTCTCGCGTTCGCAGCGCGGCCAACCGAGCCACGGCGGCGGTATCTACAGAAACGCCTGCGGCCTCGCGCGACGCGTCCAGGACCGAGCGCATGTGCTCGCCCCGCGCCATCGCCAACACCCGCGAACGAACGTACGCCTCGGCGTCCTCAAACGTGAGCGTGAGCCCCTCGTCGACGCCCTCCACGTACACGATCTCCCAGCCGCGCGTGCTCGCGAAAACCGGGCTCAGCGTGGACGGCTCAACGCTAAAAATCACATCCAGCAGTGCCGGATCGCCCAGCCCGCCGTGCGCCGGATCCACGACCCAGCCCCACGCGCCGTCGGTGGAATCACCGGTCGCAAGTGCTTGATTGTACGAACGAAACACATGCTCGGCGTCCGTGTGCTCCAGCCCTGCGACCATGTCGGCGCGCACCTGCTCAGCCAGCGCCCGATCCGGCAGCGTGATGCCCCGCACCTTGCGCTGCGCTGGCCGCTCCCACTCCGCATGCTGCGCCTCGAACGCCGCACGCCAGCGCGGCTCCAGCGTCGAAACATCCAGCGAGCGCGCCACATCGTCCGCCAGGTTCGCCCGCGCCTCCACCTCAAGTCCGAACAACGCCTCCTCGGCGCCACCGACCAACCCGGAGTCCGTCCCCAAAGCGGCCAGCAGCTCGACCCACACAAACATCTCAAGCAACGACGTCCGCGACTGCGTCACATCGAGCTTCGCACGCGCGATCTCCGACATCAGCGCCGCACGAGACTCGAACTCGCCGATCGTGAGCACCCGGCCCCCGATCTCGAGCAACGGCGCGAGCGACGCCGTGTCCACCTCCGTCGAGGCCGCCGTGTTTGTGACCGCGACCGTCTGGCCCGCGTTCTCACCCGGCAGCGGGCTCGGCTTGCACCCCGAAGCCAGCGGGACGAGCGCAGCGACGCACAACGCAGCGGCACAACGCGACAAAACGACAGAGATGGGAGGCACGGGCCGCTGAACTCGATGCGCACTAACCACAGGCGGCAACCTCACGAGAGACACGAAGGGCGGCCGCCAGGATATCTTTGCTCTCCACACCCTTCAAGCGGCGAACCACAGTCATTTCGGGGCGGAACTCGTATACGCCACCTGAATCGCGGATCAAACCGATCACCTTGTCCGGGCTCAGCGGCGTCGTCGGCAACAGCTCGATCACCACCGCCTTCTTGCCCGCCTCCAGCTTCTTCGCCCCGATCGCCTTCATCTCGATCTTCAAGCGCACCACGTCGCGCAAGTTCTCCACCGGCTGCGCCGCGTCGCCATAACGCTCCTGCAGCTCGGCGTGCACGTCGAACAGCTCCTCCTCGGTCTTGGCCATCGAGTAGCGCTTGTAGAACATGAGCCGCTGCGACACGTCGCGCACGTAGTTCTCAGGGATGTACGCCGCCACCGGGATGTTCACGTCCGGCTCGTAGTTCTGCCCCGGACCCTCGCCGCGCATCTCCGCAATCGTCTCCTGCAGCAGCTCCGAATACAGCTCGAAGCCGACCGCCTCCACGTGCCCAGACTGGTCGCGGCCCAGGATGTTGCCCGCGCCGCGCATGTCCAAGTCGTGCTGCGCGATCTGGATACCCGCGCCCAGGTCCGTGTGTTGCTGCAGCACCTCAAGGCGACGCTTGGCCTCCGGCTGCAGGCGCTTCGGGTCCTTCACCAACAGGTAGCAATACGCCCGCACGCTCGACCGGCCGATACGCCCGCGAAGCTGGTGAAGCTGCGCCAGACCAAACCGATCGGCGTCGTTCACAAACATCGTGTTCGCGGTCGAAATATCGATGCCGGACTCGATGATCGTCGTCGTGACCAGCACGTCCACGTCGCGGTTCAGGAACCGCAGCATCACCTGCTCCAGCTCCGTATCCTTCATCTGCGCGTGGGCCACCGCCACACGCGCGCCCGGAGCAAAGCGGCGAAGCTCGTCCGCCATCGCGTAGATCGTGTCGACCCGGTTGTGCACAAAGTACACCTGACCACCGCGCTGAAGCTCGTGGTCGATCGCATCCTTGAGCGCCGTCTCCTTGAACTGCGCAATGTGCGTACGCACCGCCAAACGGCCGGGCGGCGGCGTCAAAATTACCGACAGATCGCGGATGCCGAGCATCGCCATCTCAAGCGTCCGCGGGATCGGCGTCGCCGACATGGTCAGCACATCGACCATCGTCCGCATGCGCTTGATCTTCTCTTTGTGCGTCACGCCAAACCGCTGCTCCTCGTCCACGATGAGCAGGCCCAAATCCTTAAACTTGATGTCCTTCGACAACAGCCGGTGGGTGCCGACCACCACGTCGACTTTCCCCGCCGCCAAGTCCGCTTCGATCTCGCGCATCTCGGCCGCCGAACGGAACCGGGACAACACCTCGACCCGCGCCGCCGTATGCCGAAAGCGCGCGCGGAACGACTTGCCGTGCTGCTCCGCCAACACCGTGGTCGGCACCAGCACACCCACCTGCTTGCCGTCGATGACCGCCTTGTACGTCGCCCGAATCGCGACCTCCGTCTTGCCGAAGCCAACGTCGCCGCACAGCAGCCGGTCCATCGGCTTGTCCGACGTCATGTCGCCGAGCACGTCCGCGATCGCCGCCGCCTGGTGCGGAGTCTCATCATACGGGAACGCGGCCTCAAACTCCGCGAACGACTCGTCCGGCTCGGAGTACTTGAAGCCCTTCTGCGCCGCCCGCTCCGCGTACACGCGCAGCAGCTCGTCCGCGATGTCCGCCAGCTGACGTTTGACCCGCTCCTTCGTGCGCTCCCAGCTCGTGCCGCCCAGCTTGTCGAGCCGCTGGAACACGTTGGAACCCACGTACTTTTGCACCCGGTCGAGGCGATACACCGGCAGGTACAGCCGGTCGCCGTCGGCGTACTCCATCGCCAAGAAGTCGTTCGGAACACCACCGGCGTCCATGCGCTCCAGGCCCCGGTAACGCGCCACACCAAAGTCGATGTGCACCACCAAGTCATTCGGCTGAAGCTCCTTGAACGACGTCAGCGACGCGACCTCTTGCGCCGCCGCACGACCCGAGCGACGAGCAGCGCGCCCCAACAATTCGCGGTCCGTGACCACCGCGACACCCAGCGCCGGCGAACGGAATCCATCGGCCAGATCGCCGAGCATCAGTTCGTACGTCTGACACGGCAGCGGCGCCGGTACGTTCAGCGCTGGCGGCTTCTTGAGCGTCTGCGCAGCGGCGCCATAGCTGCGCATGAGCGACGCCAGACGGTCCATCGTGCCGCGGCTGCCGCAAACGAACAGCACCCGGCCATACAGGCCGCGCCACTCCTCCAACACGTCGAGCACGGCGTGCACCGCGCCGTCGCCACCCGCGCGCTGCTTGCGAACCCGCACCAGGTCGGCGTTGTCGAGTGACGGGAACCCAAACGTGTTGGCCGCGGTGGTGTCCGACACGATCTGACGCACATCCAAACGGAAGGTGCCGCTGTCCAGACTGGCCTCGAACAGCCCCTCCTCCAGCATCCACTCCTCGATCGGGAACTGCAGCTCGCCGTGCTCGATCTCCCGCTCAAACTCGCGACGCCGCGCCTCCAGCCAACGCTCCAGCTCGTTCGCGCACGCGTCCGCGTCGACCACCACCACGCCGGTGCCCTTGGGCACACGATCAGCCACGCTCTCCAGCGACTCGTGGAAGCCCGGCAGCAGCGACTCGGCGCCAAAGAACCGTACGCCCTCGTTCAGATCGCGCAGCACCGCGCTCACCCGGTTCGACGCGATCTTGAGCCCGTTCGCCAGCACCGCCAGCCGGTTCCGCAGCGTCGTGCGCGTCGTATCGGTGAGCAGCTCCTCGGACGCCGGACCGAAACTGAACGACGTCAGATCCGCCGTGCCCCGCTGCGTGTCCGCATCGAACGTGCGAATGGTCTCGACCATGTCGCCGTACAGTTCCATGCGCACCGGCAGCGTCGCGCCGGCCGGGAACACGTCCACGATGTCGCCGCGCACGCTGAACGTGCCGGGGTCCTCGACCAAGCCCACGCTCGCGTAACCACCCGCCACCAGGCGGCCGCGCAGCACGTCCACGTCGATGTCCTCGTCCACCTCGACCGTCATCGAGCAGGCTTCGAACTCCGCCGCCGGCACCGACCGGCGGGACCAACCGAGGGCGCAGGTCACCAGCACCTGCCCCGGAGCCAGCGACGCGGCGGCGCGCAGGGCAGCCACACGATCCAAGGTGGTGCTGCGGTCGGCCGAGACGCCAGCGTACGGGGAGATCTCGGGCGGCGGAAGCAGCACCGGCGGATGCGCCGAATGCCCCGCCGAGGTCGTGCTCGACAGCCCCTCGTAGAACGCCTGCGCGTGGGCCGCCTCCGGCAGAATCACCACGATCGGCCGCTTGGCGCGCTCCGCGACGTCCGAGATGATCACAGGCAAGTAGCCGCCCTTCGCCCCAAACACCGTGGCCAGCGAGGGTCCCGAAGTGAGCGCCGACAGCAGCTCGGTGATCGGATAGCGGGACGCCGACAGGGCGCGGTCTTCGGTCAGGTCAAAGGTCATACGGAGCGGGCGTCAGGCAGGCATCAATCGTGGAGCGGGACCTACCGCAAACACGGCGCGTCGTCAGGGACATTCACGGCGCGTCGTCAGGGACCACGTCGCCACGCCCATGAGAAACCAGCCACCGGTCCATCGCCTCGATGAGCGGACGCGCGCTCTCACGCTCCAGCGCCGAGACCAACACCGCCTCCGGCCAACCATTCCGCAACTCGTCGCGCGCGCTGTCATCGAGCGCGTCCACCTTATTAAACACCAGCATACGCGGCGCCTCAGCGTGACCGAGTTCGTCCAAGATCTGCCGCGTCGAGGCCATGTGCTCCTCAAACGCCTCATCCGACGCATCCACCACATGGAGCAAAAGATCCGCCTCCGCCAGCTCCTCTAGCGTCGCCCGGAACGCCACAACGAGCTCCGCCGGCAGGTCGCGGATAAACCCGACCGTGTCCGTGAGAATCACCTCGCGCTCCTCGGGGAATCGCAACCGGCGCGTGGTCGGGTCCAGCGTCGCAAACAGCTTGTTCTCACTGAGCACGCTCGAGTGCGTGAGCGTGTTGAGCAGCGTCGACTTACCCGCGTTCGTGTACCCCACGATCGCGATCGTCGGCACCCGAGAGTCGCGCCGATTCTTACGACGGAGCGACCGCTCGGCGCTCAGCTTCTCGATGCCGCGCTCCATGAGCGTAATGCGATCGCGCACACGGCGGCGATCGATCTCGAGCTTCGCCTCACCCGGCCCACGCCCGCCGATACCACCGGCCAATCGACTCATCGCCGTACCGCGTCCGACCAGCCGCGGCAGCCGGTACTTCAGCTGCGCCAACTCCACCTGCAGCTTGCCCACCTTGGACTGCGCGCGCTGCGCAAAGATGTCCAAGATCAGCTGCGTGCGGTCGACCACGCGCAAACTCGTGAGCTTGGTCACGTTCTTCATCTGCGACGGCGTCAGGTCCTGACCAAAGATCACCAGCTCGGCGCCAAGCTGCAGGCAACGCAACTCGATCTCCTCCAGCGCGCCGCTGCCCACCGCCGTCTTCGGGTCCAGGTCTTTACGCGACTGCACATACGTCTCCGCGACCTCCACGCCAGCGGTCGCGCACAGCTCCATGAGCTCCGCCAGCCGCGCCGCGTGGGCCCAGTCCGACTGCGTGCGCACGTACACGATCATCGCCCGGTCCCCGACCTGCTCCACGGCGTCATCCCGCCGCGACGCAAACTCGCCCTCCAACTCAGAGATGAACGTCGAGAACTCGAAGTCGAGCGCGCCCACGTGGCCCACCGTCTCGATGCGCCACAGCTCATGCGCCGGGTTCTCCGGAACCAGGTGCGCCCACGTAGCCCCTTCCGCGTGCCCTTCCTGACTCGCCGTCACCGACACGATCATGTCGAGGTTCAGCTTCGAAAGGTCGGTCAGGTCATCGTTCGACAGCGGCTCGCCGCTCAGATGCGTTCGAATGAGCCGAAGGCCACGGAATCGAGAGCCGCCACCACGGGCACGGCCCACGTCCGGAAGGTACAGCCGCCGCACGTCGCCCACGACGATCGCCTCGATGCGGCCCCGGCGATCAATCAACGCGCCGATTGCGCGGTTCAACTCGCGTGAAAGCGACGTGAGTTGGTTGGCAAACTCAGCGGTGACCGGCACGTCCTGCCGAATCCGACGGTCGCACAACTTCTCGACCGCCTTCCGCTGGCTCGCTTTCATCGAGCGGGTATTTCCGTGAACTTTCGGGCGCATTCAACCTGCAAATATGGGGTGTCCGTGGCTTACCGGATCATGCGACGACAAGCCACCGGTCGTTCGCTCGTGGCTCCGACAGAACCACTCCATTGGCAGTCACCACGAAGGCCCGCTTTGTCCATGCCGGTGAATGGCCAAACCTTCCGCCGCGTCTACCTTTACGTGCGCGCGTGCGCTTGCGTCAGGGACCGCAGCGTGCGACGCACGATCCGTCCTCAATCGGAAATATGACCCAAGCGAAAGACAACCCCAGCTCCGGTGGCGCCATCACCCCCGACGACGAACGCGCAGCGCTCGGCCGCGGCGGCGTGTTCGGCATCGACACCCCGCTCGTCCGCGCCGTTGGGCTCTCGCTCATCCTGCACGCTCTGCTCATGTTCGGCGCGCACTCCATCGGGCCCGCAGACGTCACGTTCGACGTCGACATCCGGGAGTCCCGCGGCGTCGCGCTCATGGCGCAGATTGGCTACGCCCCCTCGTCCGAAACCGACGAAGGAGAGTTTGCCGAAGTCGACCAGCTCCCTGAGGAAGGCGACGACACCGAGAGCGAAAACGACATCGAGCCGTCGGATGGCAGCGGTGGCGCTCCCGAGCCTACGGACGCCGAAACCGAGTCCGAAACAGAGAACCAGACGGAGGAGGAATCAGAGACCGACTCCGAAACCGAAACCGAAGCGCCCGAAACGGAGACCGAGACGGAGACCGAATCAGAGACCGTACCGGTCATCCCGCCGGACAACTCCTCCGAAAACAACGCCAACAACGGTTCCAATGCGCCGGCCGAAGAAGAGCGCGAGCCAACGCCGCCCCGCCGAGACGACAGCGAAAACAGTAACGAGCCATCCACGGAGAACAACGGCGGTGAAGAAGCCGGCGAAGGCGAGCCCGAAGTAGACCCCGCGGACCTCCCACCCCGACGACGCTACCCCGAAGGCACCGTCAACCCGGTCGCCACCGATGTTGGCATGTGGGGGCCCGAAGGCGCTGCATCCGTCGCGCTCATCCGCAGCGACCGCATCCGCTCCAGCCCTCACCGCGACGCCGTCACCACCATCTTCTCGGCGCTCGGCGATTACCGCGACCTCGCGGACCGCACCAACATCGACCCGATCGAAGACGTAGACGTGATGCTGCTGGCGTCCACCGACGTGAGTGATTCCAGCCGCACGTTTGTCGCCGCGGTGCACCACCTCGACGCCGGGTATCTGATGTCGGAACTCTCACGGGGATACCCGACGGGTGTGAACTGGGAGGAGCGAAACGGCCGTTACTACGGCACACCCGGCGCAGCGGGCACCCTGCCCCGGCGCTTCGTCGTCCCGACCGAGCAGCTTCTCATCTACACCCGCCCAGAGTTCATCGACCCACTGCTCTCCGACGCACCGCGCCCACGCGGACTCGAAGGCGCCCTGGAGCCAGCCGACACCCCCGCCCCTCCTCCGGAGCTCGAGGCAGTTCTCATCGAACTCGGTTTGCCCGAAGAGCGGCCCGAAGAATACGACGGCTCGAACGCCTGCGTGAACAACAGCGGCCCGTCCCGCCGACGCTGCGAGCAACGCGCTGAGGAACGCGGAGAGAGACGCGATCGCGACATCGCCGCCTACGACACCCAGCGCGAGGCGTTGCTCCCCCAAGCACAAGCACAGGTCGACGCTGCCACCGAGGCGTACAACGACGCCCGACGGAGCGGCATTCGAAATCGCGCCGACCGCGAGCCGCCCGTTCGCACCGACGAATCCTGGATCCGCGGCCTCATCGACGTCGGCGACCTGGCAGGCACCGGATCCAGCGGTCCGGCTATCCTGTGGACCTTCAACGGCTTCGCCTCATTCAACTTGGGTGGGCTCCGGCGCGGAACCGAAGCCCCACAGCAACTGGTCGCCGCGCTTGAGCTCGAACGAAACCCCGAGCTCCGCGCCCGATTCGTGTTTGCCGACCAAGCCGCTGCCGAGCACTTCCGAGACCAGTGGGGCGACGTCGTCGACCACTATACGTTCCCCCTCACCGCCGCCGGCCTGCTCCGAGCGTTCCGCAACGCGGAGTGGGAGATCGACCAGAATGAAGCAATCGCAACCATCGCGGTACCCGCTTCGTCGATGGGTCGCCTTGCGACCGCCGTCCGCATGCTCGGCGGCTAGAGTCAGCGCGGCGTCCCCGCCGGCCTCACTCCGGTTGGCCGAAGCCCTAGGGACGGCACACGGGGCCGCGATAGGGCGGCCGGAATAGCCAGGCCAGGCAACCGCCACGGTCAGCCACGCGGGCTCGGGTGAACGCAATTGCAAGCCCTCCCCGGCTAGCAACGCTGTGCCGCGTGAGCTCCGCTCGGTGAACCTCCCTAGAGAAGTCGCGTTGTGGTGGGGCGTCGGCTGGTTGCAGGTGCTGGCTTGGAAGTATGGCCGCTCATGCACGTACCCTTGGCCGTCTGCAGCTCACCTGACCGACGGAACGGATACGGCGCGGCCGCTTCATAGTGGCTCGCGGCGCGGCCGCTTCATGGTGGCTCGCGGCGTTCCGAAGTCATGAAGTGTAGCGGCTCAGCCGAGGGTTGCGGGCGAAGGCGCCACCACGGGGGCGTCTAGGTGGCCAAAAACGTCAAAGGCCCGCACATCGTATTGATGTGCGG
>CBDUJZ010000080.1:0-22575 GCA_965367675.1 uncultured Myxococcales bacterium
GGCGACGAATACCCGACGTGCCGAGCGACCTTGAGGTCGTGTGCCTTCCTCGCGCAGATGCTAAAGGACTCACGTCCCCCGCTTCCCGAGAAACATGGCGCATCTAGTCGAAAACATCCGAGACGCGATCATCGGTTCCGACCAAGCGATCGACGGCCCCTTCGGGTCCCGAAGAGTGATTTACGCGGACTATACCGCTTCGGGTCGGAGCCTCGATTTCATCGAAGATTTCATTCGGGACGAGGTGTTACCGCTCTACGCGAACACGCACACCGAGACCTCCGGAACGGGGCTGCAGACGACGCGCTTTCGTGACGATGCGCGTCGTATCGTCGGGGAGTCCGTTGGCGCCAACGAAGACGATGTCGTCATCTTTTGCGGGTCTGGCGCCACCGCAGCGATCAACAAGTTGATCGACATTCTCAACCTTCGGCTGCCGGCAGATTTGGACGCGGAGTTTTCGCTGAGCGCGCAGATTCCAGCCGAGCAACGACCGGTGGTGTTCATTGGGCCGTACGAGCATCACTCCAACGAGCTCCCCTGGCGCGAGTCGATCGCGGACGTAGTCACGATCGACGAGGACGAGAACGGGCAGATTTGCCTCAAGACCCTCGAGGAGGCGCTTCGCACGTACGCCGATCGGCCACTCAAGATCGGCTCGTTCTCCGCAGCGTCCAATGTCACCGGAATTGGCTCGAAGACGCACCAGACCGCCCGCCTTTTACACGAACACGGTGCCCTCTCCTTCTGGGACTTCGCCGCGGCCGGCCCGTACGTCGACATCGAGATGAACGGCACCGAAGAAGACCCCAGCGCCCACAAGGACGCCATCTTCCTCTCTCCGCACAAGTTCATCGGAGGGCCCGGCACGCCCGGCGTTCTGGTGGTGAAGCGTCGCCTTTGCGTCAATTCGGTCCCCTCGGCGCCCGGCGGCGGAACGGTCGCCTACGTGAATCACGAGGACCACAAGTACCTCGATGACATCGTCCACCGCGAGGAGGGAGGAACTCCAGCGATCGTCGAATCCATCCGAGCCGGACTTGTGTTCCAGCTCAAACAGGCTGTTGGCGCCGGTACCATTCGCGAGCTGGAGCACGCGTTTATCCGTCGAGCGATCACGCAGTGGGAGAGCAACGACCGCCTTCAGATTCTCGGAAATCGCGACGCGTGGCGCTTGTCGATCGTCTCGTTCATGGTGCGCTTCGGCGAGGACCAGTACCTCCACCACAACTACGTCGTTGCGCTGCTCAACGACCTGTTCGGAATTCAGGCGCGTGGCGGCTGCTCGTGCGCGGGGCCCTACGGACATCGCTTGCTGGGCATCGGGATCGCGAAGTCGCGCGAGTACGAACAAGAGATCCTGCGCGGCTGCGAGGGCTTGAAGCCCGGTTGGGTTCGAATCAACTTCAACTATTTCATCTCCGAGACCGCGTTCACCTACCTGCTTGACGCCGTGGACCTGATCGCGAAGCACGGCTGGCGATTGCTGCCAGAGTACGAGTTCGAGGCCGACACGGGGCTGTGGCGGCATCGCGATCGGCGCCGGGTTCGTGTCGCGAGCCTCCAGGACATCACCTACGAGTCGGGTCGAATCGAGTACCCTTCGCGGCACGCGACCGAGCCCGAGAGTTCGATTCGCAGGTACCTCAAAGAGGCGAACGAAGTCCTGCTGGCGGGCGCCCGAGAATCCGCCCGTCGAGACGTCGCTAAGCCCGAACTGCGGGCGGATTTTGAGTCTCTCCGGTGGTTCCCTCTGCCACACGAGGCCGCCGACTTGCTGAGCTAGCCGCCGGCTCGTCGAGGTCTACGACTTGGGCTCTCTGACCAACTGGTAGCCTTCGGTTAGAGGTCTGGCGAATCCAGCGCGCGAAGCCAGCATCGGCTCGGTATGTTACGAAGTTCCGCACTCCTTGCCCCACGCTCCGCTGAAGCATGAAAAACGTCCCCCTCACCGTTCTCTTCGAGCACCCCACCTGGCAGCGTCCGCTCTTCGACGCGCTCGAGGCGCGCGGCGTCAGCTTCCAGGCGTTTGACCTCAAACAGGCCACGGTCGACGCGCTGAGTCCGCCGCCGTCGGAGCTGATCTTCAGTCAAGCGAGTCCGTCGGCGTACGTTCGCGACAACGGCCAGGCGGTCGCGATGGCGCGGACGGTGATGGAGCATTGGGAAGCGGCCGGCGCGCGCGTCCTGAATGGGGCCGCGGCGTTCCGTCTGGAGTTGAACAAGCTCGCGCAGGTGCAGCTGCTGCATCGACTGGGGCTCGCCGCACCGAAGACGGTCGCCTTCAACCACATCGACAACTTGCCGAACGGGTTCGAGTTCCCGGCCATTCTCAAGCCGAACCAGGGAGGCAGCGGCGCCCGCATGGCGGTCGTCGAGAGCGCCGACGAGCTGCGCGCGTTGCTCGCCGCGGACCCCAGCTACTGGCATCCCGATCCTGTGCTGCTGCTTCAAGAAAAACTCGAGGCGAGCCCGACCCAGGACGGCATCGTGCGCATGGAGTTCGTCGGCGGAGAGTTCCTCTACGCGATGCGCGTCCGCAACACCGAAGGGTTCAACCTGTGCCCGTCGGAGGACTGCAACCCCGCGGACGGCGAGGAAAGCGTGTGCGAGGTTCCCGCCGGCCCACCGCCTGAGTTCCTCCCGTTCACGGAGGTTCCGGCAGAGGCGATCGCGCAAGCGACGCGGTTGTTTCGTGCGACCGGGTTTGATGTAGGCGGGTTGGAGTACATGGAGACGGTCGATGGCCGTCGGGTGTTCTACGACATGAACGCGAACTCGAATTTGCGTCGGCCGATTGGTGAGGCGTTTGGGTTCGACCCGTTCGATCGGGTGGCTGAATGGTTGGAGGCAGAGCTGCGAAAATAAGTGTTTGGGTGGGCGAGCGTCGGTCCAGACCGGCCACATGGGTAACACTTGAACGTGCTCATCGCCCTGTGGTCTCGGAAAGTCGCGTCACACGTTGAACAATAGGTTAGGCACCCGCGTGGTTGCTGGGCGTGCGGGGTGGTTGTCCCCGTTTGTCCCCATGCGTGATGAAGCCCTACTGGGTAGGGATCTCCGGTGCCGCCGTCTGCTCGTCTCGAAACTGGAGAAGGTACGGATCGTAGGCGAAGACCCGATTCCGACGCTGCCCCGTCGTCTCCGTCAAAAGTCCGTGATCCGCTAGGCCGTCTACGAGGCGGTTCGCTGTGGCGAACGCTACGCCGAGCAGCTGGCTCACGTCGTTCACGGAGACGATCGGGTGCTGATACAGGTGCTCCAATAGGGTCAGCGCGTTTCCAGCCGCACGCCCCATCTCAGACGAGATGCGTGCCCTATGGTCCTCGCGCATGTTGCTGATTCGCCTGGCAGTGCTCGTGGCCTCATCTGCGACCTCAGCGACACCGCGCAGGAAGAACTTGAGCCACGCCTCCCAGTCCCCGGTGTCACGGACGTTCTGAAGAAGGGAGTAGTATTCGGCACGGTGCTTCTTGAAGAAATACGACAAGTACAACAGGGGCCGTCGGAGCACGCCGCTCTGGCAGAGCAGAAAGGTAATCAACAACCGACCGACACGACCGTTCCCGTCGAGGAACGGGTGAATCGTCTCGAACTGCGCATGAACAAGCCCGACCTTGAGCAAGGCGGGCATCGGATCGGAGCTATGGATGAACGTTTCCAGATTGCCGAGGGCTCGAACGACTTCGTGCGGGGGAGGCGGGACGAACATCGCTGTCTGGAGATTGCAGCCGGGAGGGCCAATCCAGTTCTGGCTCGTCCTGAACTCACCGGGTCCCCACTCCTGCCCTCTCACACCCGATAGCAGACGTTCATGAATCTCCTTGATCAGGCGCAGGCAGACGGGGAGGTCATTCAAGCGCTGGATGCCGTAGTTCATCGCGCCGACATAGTTTACGACTTCGCCGACATCCTGCGGGCCTTCCGCACGCATCCTTCCGGCTTCGAACTCTACGACATCCATGAGGGACGCCTGTGTGCCCTCGATCTGGCTCGACAGGACCGCTTCCTTTCGGACGTACATGAAGACAAAGAGGTCCGGATTCGGCAGCGTCTCCGTCGCGCCGTCCAGTCGGCCCAGAGCCAGCGTCGCCCGAAAGTGAAGGTCGTCCAACTCTCCGTCCCGATCGATCGACGGGTTGGGTGGCAGCGCGGCGGGCACAAAGGCGGAGTATCCGGTGGGCTGGGCAATGTACTGGCCTGCCCGATGCTTGACGGTCGACATGTTTTCACTCGCGCTAGCAGGTCGAACGTTATTATCGAAACCAGCGCCGATCGACAATAGTGTCCGGCGCGTTGTCGCGAGCGACAATAACGGGATCTACTCCACCTGATTCTGTCGCCGATCTGGGCCGTTGGGGGCCGTTAGTGGCCGTCAGACGATCCGTAGCAACTGTAGGCGGCACATCTAAGTTACTGAAACAACGTTACCTCGACGTTCAGACTCAGACGTTGAACAATCAGATAGGCACCCGCATGAGCACTGGGGATGCGGGGCGGTTGTCCCCATCTGTCGCCGTTTTGGTCGTTCGAAGGGTGTTCGGGGCGGCAGTTTCCTAAATTCTGCGAGTTTCCAAAACTGGAAACTCGCCCCTTTTAGGAAAACATGGTTGCTCGGTTTCCTAAATTCTGCGAGTTTCCAAAACTGGAAACTCACCCCTTTTAGGAAAACGGGGGCGGCGGAAACTCGGTCCTCTAGGAAAAATGCATTCCCGTCAGCACCACCAACAGATCCGCGACCAGTTGTCGTTGTGGACCGGAGAGCCGGTATCGAGCGACCATGAGGTCAACGGTGCGGATCTCTACGTCCGAGGCGAGGCGCACCAGTTCCTCGTCGAACTGAAGGCTACCTCCGATGTCGTCGCCGTTAGGAGCGCAGCCCATCAGCTAGAGCGTCTGATCGAAGGACGCCCAGAAGTCATCCCACTGCTCGCGGTGCCTTACATGACCAAGAGCGCCGCCGAAGAGGCCGCGAAGATTGGGCTGAACTGGCTGGACCTTTCAGGAAACGCGGACATCAAGGCAGAAGGCTTTCGGATTCTCATTGACGGAAAGCCGAACCGGTTCGCTGAACGAGGACGGCCCTCCTCGTTCTTCGCCCCGAAGGCTTCAAGGGTCACCCGCACCATGTTGGTCGAACCTGACCGCTGGTGGCAGCAAACCGAGTTGGCGACCGCGACCAGGCTCAGCGACGGATACGTGAGCAAGCTTGTAAGCAGAATGCAGGAACGCGGTCTCGTGGAGCGCCGAGCGAAAGACCGGTGGATCCGGCCATCCAACCCGACACTCCTGCTGGACGCATGGGCCGAAGACGGTCAGTTCGACCGCTCCGAGGTCATCGAGTTCCGACACGTGGGGCGTTCGGGTCAGAAGGTTCTCCGGTCTGTGTCCGACCAGTTGGGTGCTTCGCTCGACACACAGTGGGCTGCCACGGGCCTCGCGGCGGCATGGCTGTGGGCTCCGTTCAGTGATTTCCGTCTCTCGACCTTCTACGTCGAGACGCCCCCACTCGACCCTGAATCACTGGGGCTATACCCGGTACCGAAAGGCGGCAACGTCTGGCTGGTGGTGCCGAAGGACGAAGGAGTCTTCTACGGGGTGACGTCCCGGTCTGGGACGCCCTGCGTTCAGCCGACACAGGTATACGTAGATCTGACCTTGCATCCCGAGCGATCGGAAGAAGCGGCCGCCGAACTGCGCGCCAAATGCCTTCAGTTCGAACGATGAGCGACGCTCTCTCAATAGATGATTACTCCGCCAGCATCGCAGAGGAGTCTAAGCGGATAAGCTTGCTCGTGGCATCCATTCTCGGCGACCTGAGAGATGACATCGTGATCGTCGGCGGGCTCGTGCCGTATCTGACTGTAGACCAGTCGAAGGTCGATGAACTCCACATCGGAACGCGCGACCTAGACCTCGGCCTCTCGCTCGCATTTCTAGACAACGAAAGGTACAAGCAGGTCTCAAAGCGCCTCCGGGAGCATGGGTTCGGACCGTCGCTGAGCGACAAGGGAAACCCAAGCCGTCAGACGTGGGAGCACTCGGACTACAACGCTACGATCGACTTCCTCATCCCTCCTGCTCCGGCAGATGGCGAACCGACGCCGGGGAAGTTGAAGAGCCTCGAAGGCGACTTCGCTGCTTGGATCGCAGACGCCCTCCCTCTGGCCTTCCTCGACTTCGAGATGGTGCGACTCGACGAAGAGATCGAAGGCTTGGGTCGCACCGAACGGGAGGTGAAGGTCTGTGGAGCAGGAGCGTTCGTTGCCCTCAAGGCGCACGCGATCGATGGCAGGGTGAAGTTCAAGGATGCGTACGATCTGGTGTACATCCTGACCAACCATCGCGAAGCCATCGACGCGATCGGCGTGCGCCTACGACGACTAGGGGAGCAGCACGAGTCTGCAGCCCATGCGATCAAGGTGCTAAGGCGCGACTTTGCGAGCGTCGCCCACACCGGCCCAGTCCGCTACGCCACCTTCTTTGGCGATGCGACGGACGACGAGCGACGGGCCGAAGCCTTCGCAGTGGTTCAAGCTTTGCTGCGCTTCGTCGACAGCGGGGATCCGGCGCAGAGCTTGAGCTAGACGTTGAACAAGAAGTGCACGATGTCGCCGTCCTTCATGATGTACTCCTTGCCCTCGACCCGCATGCGGCCGGCCGCCTTGATCGCAGCCTCGGACTTGTGCTCGCGCAGGTCCTCCAAGCTGTAGATGTTGGCGCGGATGAAGCCCTTCTCGAAGTCGCCGTGGATGACGCCGGCGGCTTGGGGCGCGGTGGCGCCGATCTTGACCGTCCACGCGCGGACTTCTTTCTCGCCGGCCGTGAAGTAAGCTTGCAGGCCGAGCAGCTTGTAGCAGGCGCGGATGAGGATGTTCAGGGCGGGCTCTTCCAGGCCGTAGGCCTCGAGCAGCTCCGTGAGGTCGTCGCCGGTCACGCCGACCAGCTCCTCTTCGATCTTGGCGCACACGACGACCACGCCGGCGCCTTCGGACTCGGCTTTGACGCGGACCAGGTCCACGAACGCGTTGCCGTCGGCCACGTCGTCCTCGCTGACGTTGCAGGCGTACAGCACCGGCTTGGAGGTCAGCAGGTGCATCTCGCGGAGCAGCTTGGCTTCGTCCTCGGACTCGACCTCAATCGTGCGGGCGGGCTTGCCCTCTTCCAGCACGGCGGCCACGCGCTCCACGAACGCCAGCTCGGCCTTGGCCTCGGCCTTGCCGGTGCGCGCCAGGCCCTGCGAGCGCTTGATGCGCTTCTGCGCGGTATCCATGTCCGCGAAGATGAGCTCCATCTCGATGACTTCGATGTCGCGCATCGGGTCGACCGTGCCGTCCACGTGGACCACGTTCTCGTCCTCGAAGCATCGGACCATCATGAGGATGGCGTCGGTCTCCCGGATGTTCGCCAAGAACTTGTTGCCGAGCCCTTCGCCCTTGGACGCGCCTTTGACCAAGCCCGCGATGTCGACGATGTCGACGGTCGCCGGGATGACCTTCTGCGGCGGGATGTAGGTCGTGATCTCGTCCATGCGCTTGTCCGGCACGATCACCACGCCCACGTTCGGGTCGATGGTGCAGAACGGGTAGTTGGCGCTCTCGGCCGCGGCCGACGAGGTCAGGGCATTGAACAGGGTCGACTTTCCAACGTTGGGCAAACCAACAATTCCGACGCTAAGGGCCATGGCGATTCTCTTGTAGGGCGGGTCTCTAAAGGCAGTAGCCGCGCCCGCTTAGCGGAATCTAGGCCCCACTACAACGCGCGGTTTCTCGACGTTCGTTCGCGCCCTACTCTTCGCCGCCGCCCATCGGAATGCGCCAGATCAACGACGCACGGAAGAAGCCGCTCATCGGCAGGTCCTGCAGGCCCCCTTGCACCGGGTTGTCCTGGGCGTTTCGCAGCTCGAACGTCCGGTAGATGGTCGCGCCGCCGTACACCGTCGCCCACAGCGTGTGCGCAATGCGAACGCCCGCCTGCAAGCCCGCGGTACCCACCGAGTACGCCACGTGATCCAGGCAATCTGAGTCCGCCGACTGACGGCCGGACTCGCACACCGGTAGGTCGCGAATCCGCTCGTCACGCACCGCATACTCGTTGCCCGCAATGTCCACGCGCGGGCCGATCTCAAAGCGATCGCCGACCCGGAAATCCACGTGCGCGAATGCCGGCAAGAACGCCTCGACGCGGAACCACGGGTTGGGCGTCCAATCCAGGTAGGCGCACGGCAGCGGCAGCAAGTCGCCGAACGCGTACGAGGCCAGCGCGCCGAAGCCCAACACCAGCTGGTCGGACACGCCGTTGGTCGCCATCACCATCCCGCTCGCGTGCACCATCTTGCGGTCGAACGCCTGGAAGTCACCCGCCAAACCGGGTGCCACGCGGGCCGACAACGACCAGTTTCGGGGGAACAGATGCACGAACAAAAGGGGCACGCTCAGAGAGTGGAACGCGCGCAGGTCGACGAAGCCCGGAGGCATGTCCGCGAACGACGCCGAGTCCACGTGGTAGGCCAACCCGGGGATCAAGAACGAGGTGTCCGAGAGCACGATCGGCACGTTGAGCGCGGCGTCGTACGAGCTGATCTGCACCCGCAATCCGTCGGGATCGTCGAGCTCCGCGTTGGGCACGTACTGGCCAGAAAGCTCCAACAAATCAGGGAATTGCGCGTACGCCGGGAGAGCGAACATGAGCGACAAGAAGACGATGGGAAGCGGCAGCAGTCTGGGCATAAACAATTGTTTGAAACATGTGTTTAACCGGTCTTGACCTCTCTGCGATTTCAAGTCAACAAGACCAACGTGACCGACTCAGCCAAACCACCCACGCCAGACGCATCGAAGGCCCCGGCCCGCCCAGCGAACGGCGACGCGAGCGGGGCTCCACCCGAGGCTACAGACCCGTTCGAGGCGCCAGACCTCAGCGCCCTAGCCCCCCAGACTCGCCTGATCCTCGCGACCATCGCCGAGATCGAGGCCGTCGGGCTCGGCGCCGTTCGAGTGCGCGGAATCGTCGCCCGCGCGGAGATGAACGTGGCCTCGGTGAGCTATCACTTCGGCTCCAAGTCGGCGCTCGTGGACGCGGCCATGCGGGGGGCGCTCTCGAATATGATGACCGACGCGAACGCGTACCTGGGCCGCGTTGCGCTGGCGCCCGAGCCGGCGCTGATCGACCTCGTCTCGTACTTCCTCGAGGGCGCCGCCCGCTACCCCAGGCTCACGCAGGCGCACTTGCAGCCGGTGCTTGCGAGCGGCGACTACACGGGGCCGTTCGCGGGCCACTTTGGCGACATCGCGCGGCACCTGCGCGACCTGTTGCGCGAGGTGCGGCCGACGCTGTCACGAGACGAGGCTGAAGGACGGGTGAACGCGCTGCTATCGGCCACGTTCTTCCCGGCCTTCTTCGGCGGACTGTTTGCCCAGGGGTTCGCGACGCCGAGCGAGCGGCGTCGGTACGCGACGCGCGTGGTGCGCCAGGCGCTCGGCTAGGCGGCTCTGCGCTAGGTGGCGCGCTTCAGGAACTCGGTCTTGAGCACGATCTGCGTGCCGTTGACCTTGCCTTCGATGAGGCCCGGGTCGTCGGTGAC
This sequence comes from uncultured Myxococcales bacterium, assembly GCA_965367675.1. Classification (GTDB taxonomy): domain Bacteria; phylum Myxococcota_A; class Bradymonadia; order REDH01; family REDH01; genus CBDUJZ01. Next base: position 9,584 of record CBDUJZ010000080.1, read on the forward strand.
GCGGATGTTGCGGACCATGGTGCCGCGCTTGGCGGTGAAGTTGGCGCCCTTCACGTCGAGGTCTTTGATGAGGGTCACGGAGTCGCCCGAGTTGAGCTCGGCGCCGTTGCTGTCGCGGGTCGGCTCGCGGTTCGGGTCGGCTTGGCCTTCTTTGGCCCAGGCGAGCACTTCGTCGGCCAGGTAGGCTTGGCCGAGCAGGTCGGCGGCCCAACCCTCGCCGCTGAGGCGGGTGGCGGTGCGCCAGCTGAGCACCTGGATGGCGGGGACTTCGCTCCAGATGGACTCCTGCAGGCAGAACCAGTGCTTGGCATCCAGCTCAGCGGACGGGTCGAGTTGCGGCGCGCAGACACCGCACACGAGGGCGGCGTGATCGTCGTTCTGGTCCTCGTGGGGAGGCACGTGGAAAGCGGTCAGGTCGGAGTCGGATCCGCAGAGTTCGCAGCGATCGTTGGCACGGGCTTGAAGCCGAGCGAGAAGGGTCATGAGCTTGGGGTGCAGGATGGGTGAGCGTGTCGCCCGCGAAGAGTTTTCGCGAGAAACCACCACGAGGTTCTATGCCGAAACACCATATGTTTCGTGTAGATACGCCACGATGTCGTCCGACTCGTGCATGGCCGCCCCGGTATTATCGTCCACCAGGTACGGCACCATCATTCGGCCGGACAGCGCCTTGAACTCCTCGCGATGCCGGCTGCCCTTTGCCACGTTCCGCACGTGATAGTCCAGGTCGAGGACCGCGAGCGCTTCACGGACCTTGCGACAGAACGGGCTGGCCTCGAACTGCCACAGCACCAACAGCTGCTCCGGCTGCTCGGCCCGCGGCGATTTGACGGCGCCACCCAGCGGGCGCAGCGCCGAGGCGACCGCGGCGGAGACCAGGTTCAGCGGCGCGAGGGCCTTCGACACCCCGGAGCGGCCGGAGCCGTACGTCTCCATGAGGTACGTGATGATGTCCTCGCTCTCGTACATCTGGCGCCCCGTGTTCGGGTCCACCAGGAACGGGAACATGGCCTTGCCCCCCAACGCGAGCACCTGCGAGCGCTTGGCCGAGCCGCGAGCACACGTGCGCGCGACGTAGCCGAGGTCGAGCTCAGAGAGGACGTCGCGCACCTTACGGCAGAACGGGCAAGACTCGAACTCGTAGAGCTCCAGCGGCAGCGCGGGCGTGGCGCGCGGCGAGGTGTTGCGGGCGAACAGACCGCGCCCCACTCGAGCGATAGAAGGAGTGAGCGCGTGCGCGTCGTTGAGTCCCATGATGCCTTGCGGTTGCCGCGGCCGCGCCGGGCGTCCAGAAGCGAACGCAGGGCAGGCCGGTCAGAATACGAATGTCGACGCCGGCCGGAGCGGGCGCCATGGAGCGATTCGACGCGCTACTCGATGAGGATGGCGGGCTCGAATTCCGCTTCGATCACGACCACATACGCGTCGTTCTCGCCGTCGCCGTCGTAGTCTGCGTCCATCTCGGCGCCGTTGCAGTCGAGCAGGTCGGACAGGTGCCAGGTGCCTTCCGGATCGTGGTCCGAGCCGGGGCTGCAGAACAGCGTGCGGAACGCCGGGAGCTCCTCTTCGTCGACCATCGAGCGGCCCTCGGTCTCCTCGCGGGTGACCACGCCGACGAGCAGCGCGGTCGCGAGCGCGGGGTCCTCTTCCTGGCCCACGATCATGGTCACGCGGACGTCTTCGGCGTCGAGCCCGAAGCCGGCCGTGACGGGCTCCGTGCCCGGGAACGCGACCGTCGCGACGGCGCGCAGCTGGTACAAGAACGGGTCCGTGATCCAACCGTCGCCGTTGAGCGGGTCCTCGGCGTCTTCCAACGCGCGGACGATCACATTGCCGGTCAACGCGCCGCCGTTCTGGAACGACACAAGCGGCAGCTCCGACTCGCCCTCGACCAGGTCGGCCGAGCCGTACTCGGCGCCCAGCGCGGTGGTGCCCTCGCCGATGTCGAACACCAGGAAGCGCACGTCGCCGGTGAACGACTTGAGCGTCGTGAACAAGCGCGTCAGCTCCTCGGGCTCCACGATGTCGAACTCCGACTCGGCCCACGTGGTGCCGGACAGCGGGATGCGGCACACCTCGTCCAAGCAGGTGTAGGGCGCCACGCAGATGCTCGGGTCGTCGTCACATGCGGTGCCGGCGTCCTCGACCTCGACGTCCTCGGTGGTGTCTTCGACCACGTCTTCGGAGCCGGCATCGCCGGAACCGTCGGGCGCCACGTCGGCGACATCCACGCCCACTTCCTCCACGTCCGGCGCGGTGTCCTCGACCACGTCGGTGGCCACATCCTCGGACGCGTCCACGCCGACCTCTTCGGCGACGTCGGCCTCGACCGTGTCGGCGGCGACATCACCGGCAGCGTCTTGCTCGACGCTGGTGTCCGCTTCGTTGTCCGTTGGCGGCGGCTCATCGCAGGCGAAGAGCAAACCGAGGGCGAGTAGGGAGCTTGTGGTGCGTGTTTTCATGGCGCGTGACTATGCCAGATCAACGGCTCAGGACAAGACCAATGCCGCAGTGCGTCTAAGCACGCTGCCAAAGGCCACGGGCGGGCGAGGGGCTGAGGACGTCGCCGCGATGCCGCCGCCCGAAGCACACTGCGATTTCCAGCGCCGCGCGGGGCGACTATGGAGGAACCGTCCCGCGTTTTACGCCGACCATTTTCATCGCGCCCATCACGCGCGCCCTTCCGCGTACACGAGCCGCCATGCGCCACGCCTGCCGTCACCACAAGCACCACCACGCCGGAACCTTCACCCGACCGGGCGCCACCTCGCACTACCCGCCGGACATGCGGCTCACACCGGTGCATATGGCGCTCGAGCTGCACGTGGACATCGCCGGCCGCTCGCTCTCGGGCACCAACACCCTGCGCGTGCGCGGCATGGGCAGCGGCGGCTCCGAGCTGGTGCTGCACGCGGTCGACTTCGAGTCCTGCGAAGTGCAAACGCCCGGCGTATCCGGCGTGTACGACGGCCAGACGCTGCGCCTGCTGTGGGACGAGCCCATCGGGCCCAACGAGGAGCGCGACGTGTGCGTGGCGTACGAGGTGCTCAACCCGGTCACCGGCCTGTTCTTCTCGCAGCCGACCGACGCGCTGCCCGACGCCGCGTGGTATGCGGCGACCGATAACGAGACCGAGCGCGCGCGCCACTGGCTGCCCTGCGTGGACCTGCCCGCGGTGCGCCCGACGCTCGAGTTCGCGATCAACACCGAGCAGCGCTTTACCATCTTGGCCAACGGCGAGCGCGTGGACGACACGGCGCACGCCGACGGCACGCACACCGTGCGCTGGCGTCTGGAGCAGCCCTGCCCGAGCTACCTGACGTGCATCGCGGTCGGCGAGTTCGTGGCCTACGAGGACGACAACTTCGAGGACATCCCGGTGGCCTACTACGCCACGCCGCCGCTCACGCCCGAGGACCTCAAGCGCTCGTTCGGCCGCACCGGCGAGATGCTGTCATGGATGACCGACAAGCTCGCCGTGGCCTTCCCGTTCCCCAAGTATTTCCAGTTCGCCCTGCCCGGCTTTGGCGGCGCCATGGAGAACATCTCGCTGGTGTCGTGGGACGACCAGTTTGTGATGGACGCCTCACTCGCCACCGAGCTCACGCGGCTCGTGGACCAGGTGAACGTGCACGAGATGGCGCACAGCTACTTCGGCGACCTGGTCGTGTGCCGCGACTTCGCGCACGTCTGGCTCAAGGAGTCGTGGGCCACGTACATGGAGCAGTGCTGGTTCGAGGACCGCGCCGCGCCCGGCGAGTGGGAGTACGAGTTCTACCTCAACGCCAAGGCGTACTTCTTCGAGGCCGACCGCCACTACAAGCGCCCCATCGTGACGCGCGAGTACAACTCCTCGTGGCAGATGTACGACCGCCACTTGTACCCCGGCGGCGCCTGCCGACTGCACGTGCTGCGCAAGCACGTGGGCGACGACGCGTTCTGGCGCGGCGTGCAGCAATACCTGGTCGACAACGCCGGCCACACCGTCGAGACCGACCACTTCCGGCACGCCATCGAAGAGGCCTCCGGCCGCTCGCTCGGCGCGTTCTTCGACCAGTGGTTCCACAGCAAAGGTTACCCGATCATCGACGCCTCGTTCTCGTGGAATGCGTCGCTCAAGCAGGGCGTGTTCACGATCGAGCAGAAGCAGGTCGATGAGAAAGCCGACGTCGGTTTGTTTACGTTCGACCTGCAACTCTCGTGGGTCAGCGACGGACAAACAAACACGCGGACGGTGCGGGTCGAGAACAGCAAACATTCGTTCGCGGTGCCCATGGAGGCCGACCCCGAGCAGGTGCGCATCAACGAAAACAACGACATGTTGATGCACCTGAACTTCAACCCCGGCGACGACAAGTTGCTGCGGCAGCTCACCGACGCGCCGGACGTGGTCGGGCGCATCCTGGCCGCCAACGAGCTCGTCGCAACCGGCCGCCGGCGTAACGTCGAGGCCGTGGGCCGCGCGTGCTCCGCCGAGCCGTTCTGGGGCGTGCGCGCAGAGGCCGCGCGGGCGCTCGGCCTGGCCACCTCGCAAGCCGCCGTCGACGTGCTCGTGGCCGCGCTCGAAGAAGAAGAGGACCCGCGCGTGCTTCACAAGCTGTACACGCAGCTCGGCAACGTCCGCGACCCGCGCATCACCGAAGGGCTGCAGCGCAAGCTCGACGCCGGCCTACCGCACCGCGCGCAACAGGCCGCCTACGAGGCGCTCGGCTCCCAACGCGACGCCGCTCCGCTCGACCGCTTGCTGCAGGCCAGCCACGAGGCCGGCTTTGGAGGCATCGCCCAGCGCGGCGCCCTCAACGGGCTGGCCCGGACCCGCTCCGACGAAGCCCGCGAGCGCTTGCGCGAGGCCACCGTGCTGGGCACCATCGATGAGCGCGCCCGCGCCCACGCCGTGTCCGCCCTCGGCGGCATCAGCCGCTACTTGGAGGCCCGCTCCGCCGACCGAGAGGCCATCGCGGAGCGCCTGGTCGACCTGCTGCGCGACCCGAACCCGCGGGTGCAATTCGCGGCCGCACACGCGCTCGGCGCCATGCACGCCAACGGCGCGATCGCGGCGCTCGAAGCGTTCGCCGCCACCGTATCCGCACAAGACAGCGTGAACATCATGCGCGTGGTCGACGGACTACGCGGCGCGGCGGACAAGAAGGCGAAAGCGGTGGGAGACGACATCGCCGACCTGCGCGAACAAGTGCGCAAGCTCAAGGACGTGGTCGAGGCGATGGAAGCGCGAATGGACGCCGTGCACGAGGCGCAACTCGCGGAAACCAAAGCGGAAACCGAGCACCCGTCGCACCCGCCCGAAGGCGCTGACCCGGAGTAGTCTAGGCCCCGAGTCTAGGCCCCGAGTCTAGGCCCGACCGCTCAGACTCGGTGGCTCAGCCAAGTCAGGAAGTTCAACGCGGCGACTACTCGTCGAGCGCCGCGTTGATCTCGTCTTCCGTGACCAAGCCGCGCTTGATCAGCACCCGGACGAGGGCCTCGAGCACCTGACGAATCGGACGCGACCGCCAACCGGCGCCGCGCTCGAGCGTCACGCCCAGGTTCGACCGCGAGAAGCCCGTCTGAAGCATGCTCACATCGTGCGACGCCGGCTTTCCGAAGGCGGTCTCCGGGCGCAGCGGCGACAAACGCGACCGACCGAGCACGGACTCACCGGCGGCGATAATATCGAAGCCCGTCGGCGAGGTGATTTCCTCGTGCCGGTTGCGTGGAATGTCGTCCAGCAGGCTCAGCGCGGAATGCATATCCGACGGCTGACCCAGGTCGATCGGGTCGATGACATCGCCGAACAGGTCGGACACGCCGAGGATGTCGAGCGTGCCGGCCGCGGCGTGTGGGCCGGTGATATCGGCCGGCACCGAGCGCGGCGGCAGCGCCGGGAGCGGCGGGGCGCTGGAGTACACGCGCGTGATCGCCGCGTCGAGGTCCAGCGGGCCGGCCAGCAGCGGCACCAGCGGGTAGGCGGGGCAGTCGGCCGCCACGGCGCCGAGCGCGTCCAGATCGTGGGGGTCTTCCATGGCGAGGAAGAGCTTCTCCTCTCCGTCGCGCGGCTTGAGCCCGACCGGCAGCACCCGGTGTTTCTTGATGATCGCCGGAGAGACCAACTCCACCAGCTGCGGCTTGGCGCCAAAGTTCGCCAGCGACACGCTCGGCACTTCGAGCGCGCCGGCCAAGTGCGCGACCAGGTCGGTCTCGGTGACACGGCCCACCGCGAGCACGGCGCGGTAGAACGTAAGTCCGCGGGCGGCAGCTTCACCTTCGTAGTCGGTGAGCTCCTCCGGGTTAGCGAGCCCGCTTACCAGCAGCGTCTCGCGAATTCGGTCGTCGTCGATCATGTGGCGTCTCTCAAGGCCCCCACCCTATTCAACGTCGCCGCGAGGGCAAGTTAGTGGGGGTACAGCGGGGCTCGGCGTCCATTGCGCCAGCCCGCGGCTAGCGTTTCGCGAACAGTTTGAGCATGGCCGGCAGCAGCAGCAGGTCGCCGAACAAGCACGCGACCAACGTCACGCTGATCAGCTCGCCGAACAGCCGCACCGGCATGAATGAGCTCGCCAACATGACCAACATGCCGGCGCCGAGCATGATCGACGTGACCACGATCGCGCGACCGCTTCCGCGCGCCGCAGCGAGCAGCGCGTCGTCGATGCTGTGCCCCACGGCCCGCTCCTCGCGATAGCGCGCGAGCATATGAATGGTGTCGTCGACCGCGATCCCGATGGACACCGAGAAGATGATCACCGTGCTCGCGTTGAGCGGGATGTCCTGCAAGCCCATGTACGCCGCGGTCATCAGCAGCGGGATCACGTTGGCCGGCACGCTGATCAGCCCGATGCGCACGCTACGGAACAGCACGGCCATGATGCCAAAGATGATCAGGAACGCCAGCGACAGGCTCGCCGCCATGTCCCGAATCAGGGAGTCCAGGCCGAGCGAGCCGGAGTATGCGTCGCCGGTGAGCTCGATCGTCAGGTCTTCGACGCCGTCCAGCGCCGACTCCAGCTGCTCGGTGAGCGCAGCGGCGAGCGCGAGCGTGGCGATGGAGCCGTCGTCGCGAAGCTGCGCGTTGAGCCGCAAGTGGCGGCGGTCGGAGGTCACATACGGCGCGATCGGGTCGGGCCGCCCGCCCTCGAGCAGCGACGCCAGCTGGGCCACCTGCGCGCGGTTTCGGAACGGCTCATCGCGCTTGCTCGCGTCGTCGGCGTACGCGGCCCACGCCTCGTGCAGCACGTCGCCATACGACCGCGTGCTCAGCACCTGCGGCTGCGCTCGGAGCCACACCTGCACCTCGGCGAGCGCGTTCAGCACCTCAGGGTCATCGAACCGACCGGCCGCCGACGCGCTCAGGCTCACCTCGAGCGGGAGCACGCCGTTGAGCTCGGTCTCGAGCATCTGCGTCTGCAGGTAGATCGGGTCCTGCTCCGGGAAGCTCTCCATGAGCGAGGTGTCCACGCGCACGCCCGACGCGAGCACCGCGAACGCGGAGCACACCAGCACCGACCCCACGAGCACCTTCCAGGGATGGCGCAGCGACACGCCCACCGCGCGAACGGTGAAGCGCTCGACGATGCCGTCAGCGGCGCCCTCGGTGGTGTGTTTGAACGTCGAAACCCGCGCCTTCACCAGCGTGAGCGCCGGCGGCAGAAACAGCACCGTGACCACGTACGCGATCATCACCGCCATGGCCGCCGTCACGCCAAACCGCGCCAGGATGCTCGTCTTGGACACCAGCAACGAGCCGAAGCCGACCGCGGTGGTGAACGACGTGAGGAAGCACGCCGACGCCATCGCCACGAGCGTGCGCCGCGCCGCCTGCTTGCGCTCGCCGTGCACCCGCAGCTCCTCCTGGTAGCGGCTGATCAGATGAATTGAGTCGCTGATGCCAATCACGATGATCAGCGTCGGCACCACCTGGTTGATGATGTTGAACGGCTCTTGGACGAGCGCCATGCCGCCGACCACAAACACGCCGGTGAAGCCCACGGTAACCGCCGGGAACACCACGGCGGGAATCCACCGAAACGTGAGAAATAACAGCAACATACAAACGATGCACGCCGCCGGAATCAACACCGTCTGGTCGCGCACGAAGCACTCCACCATGTACACGCGCGTGTACGGCAGACCACCGACCTCGGCCGTCGCGCCGGTGGGCGGCGGCAGCGAGACGAGCTGCGCCTGCATGTCGGCGATGATCGGCTGCAGCGCGCTCAGCGACTCCATGCCGCGGGCCAAGAACACCGCCACCACCGCCGTGTCGCGGTCGTCGCTGATGAGCACACCATCGAACAACGTGGAGCCGGCCAGGGCGTCGCGCAGCGCCTCGGCGTGCGCCGCTTCGACCTGGTCGCCACGAATGGGCGAATCGACGAGCAGCTCGCCCGGCCCACCGCTGCGCGGAATCGCGGACTCCGTGATCGCCTCGACCCGGTCGGCGTAGGGCTGCTGGCCGAGCACCTGCGCGAGGCTGTGGATGTACTGGAGCGTCGGCAGGTCGGTGACATCGGGGCCACGCACGACCACAAACGCGACGTTGTCGGTGCTGCCGAAGTGCTGCACAAACCGGTCGTCGATGTCCTGCTGGACCTCGAACGTGCGGAACAGCGCCTGCGGCGAGAAGTCGACCGGCACGCCGCGCACGACGGTAGTGCCCACGGCGGCGGCGAGCGCGAGCGCGATCAACACAAAGGTGAGTCCGCGACGTTCGGTAACCTGGGTCGCGATCCACTCAAGCATTGCGGTCCTATGCGTTCAGTTCTTCGAGTACAGACGCGCAGCCGTCGGCGATGTCGGCGCTCACGGCCACGGCGTTTGTGGGGTGCACGACGGTGTCGCTCGACACCACATGACGGATGCCGGCTTGGGCGAGGCGGTCGAGCGCAGGGCCGGCGAACAGGCCATGCACGCCCACGCAGTGCTGCACGGGGGCGCCGAGCTCGCGCAGGCGGTCGGCCGCTTGCACGAGGGTCATGCCGCTGGAGATGATGTCGTCCACGAGCACGGGCGTGTGGCCTTCGAGGGCCTCGCGGCTGCCGCCGGTGACGTCGACTTCGTGGTCGCCGTGCCGCTCTTTGGTGAGCACCAGCGCGGGCACGCCGAGCGCATCGGCGACGGCGCGGACCCACTGTCCGCTCTCTTCGTCGGGCCCGACCATGATCGGGTTCGCAACGTTCGCGCGGGTCCAGCGGGCGATGGCCGACGCGGCGGCGACGCACCGTGTGGGCACGGAGAAGATGTCGGTGAGGTCGCCGAGCCGGTGCAGGTGCGGGTCGACGGTGACGACGGCGTCAAACGCGCTCGACAGGGTGCGGGCGATGTAGCGCGCGCTGATGGCTTCGCCGGGCTGAAACCGCCGGTCCTGGCGCATGTACGGCAGGTAGGGGGCCACGAGCGTGACGGAGCGCGCGCCGAGATCGCGTAGGGTCTCTGCGGCGAGCAGGGCGGGCACGAGCCGGGTGTTGGGCTGGGCCAAGCAGGCGAGCACAAAGGCATGTTGTCCGGCGACATCGCCGTTCACGCGCAAATAAGTCTCGCCGTCGGGAAAATCGCGGACCGTGAGCTCCAACGCGTTGGCGTCAAGCCGATCGCAGAGCGCCGACGCGTGATGGGACGCACCGGGAAAAGCAACCACTGCGTGGCGGGAGGCCACGGTCAGCGGGTCGCTGTGCGCCGGGGCTCCACTAGTGGTGCACTTCGATGGGCGCCGGCGGATGCACTTCGCGCATGTCGGGCGTGGCCTGGGCGGACCACATGTTCGCGAGGAGCGCGAGGCCGACGAGAACGGTGATCAATCCAACCATGGCTCCGGCAAAGCCGACGACGAGGATCTCGTCAGGGAGCGTGGGTCCGTGCGGTTCTGCGGTGCTCATAAGGGTATCTTGGGTCAATGTAAGGTGCCGTGCGGCTACCACTGCGCGGGCGCTGGTGCAAGTAAGGAACGCCGCTGAGAGGGGGGTAGAAGGGGTGCAAAGTGCCGACGCTTCGGCCTCGCCGCGTTTGCGCATGGCCCCGCGCCGTGCCACAATGGTGACACTCCCGCGTTTTTCTCTCCAGCGTCGCTTTCATGCTGGCCACCTCGTCAACGAACCCCACGCCACGGAAGTTCGGCAAGTACCTGCTGCTCGAGCGTATCGGGCGCGGCGGTATGGCCGAGGTGTTCCGCTCGAAGACGTTCGGCACAGCGGGGTTCGTCAAAGAGTGCGCGATCAAGAAGATCTTGTCGTCGCTTTTGGACGACGATCAGTTCGTCCGCATGTTCGTCGACGAGGCGAAGCTGACGGCGTTCCTGACGCACCCCAACATCGTGCAGGTGTTGGACCTGGGTGAGATCGACGGGCACCTGTTCATCGCGATGGAGTACGTGCCCGGCAAGGACCTGCTGGACGTGCTCGCCCGCTCCGCACGCCGCGGCATCCGCGTGCCGATCGAGCTGACGCTCTACGTGGTCATGGAGATGCTCAAGGGGCTCGATTTTGCCCACAAAGCGCTCGACTCCAAGGGCGTGTCGATGGGCATCGTGCACCGCGATGTGTCGCCGTCGAACATCCTCATCTCGTACGACGGGCAGGTCAAAGTCGGCGACTTTGGCATCGCGAAGTCGCAGATGCAGTCGTCCAAGACCGAGATCGGCACCCAAAAGGGCAAGACGGGCTACATGAGCCCCGAGCAAGTGACCGGCGAGCCCGTCGACCACCGCTCCGACCTGTTCGCCGCCGCCGTCATCCTGTTCGAGCTGCTCACCATGACGCGGCTGTTCAAGGCGAAGAGCGACCTCGACGTGATGATCAAGATCCGCGACGCCGACATCGACGCCGATATGGAGCGCGCAGCGCGGGTGTCGCCAGGGCTCGCGCAGATCATCCGAAAGGGGCTGCAGCCCAACGCCGACGAGCGCTTCCAGACCGCCGAAGAGTTCCTCGACCAGCTGCGCGACTACGTGCAAGACCGACGGATCAAGACCAGCGCCGGCGCGCTGTCCGACTACGTGTGCGACCTCTTCCAGGACAAGATCGAAGCGGAGCGTGAGCAGCGCAGCCAAGACCCCATCGAGCCCGGGCACTTCGAGGAGATGCCCAGCGCGCAGCAGCCGATTTTCCGGTACCGCGACCAAGAAGGCAGCATCCACGGCCCCATGTCCGCCGCCATGCTCGTCGAGCTGCTCGAGAGCCGGACGCGCAACGCCGCCGAAGCGATCTCGTTCGACGCGGGCCCCTGGCGCACGCTCACCGGCTTCGCACAATTCGCCGACGTCGGCCGCCCCGACCAGAGCAACCCACCGCCCGGCCCCGACGACTCGGACGTAGGCCTGCGCATCCACACCGGCTCCGACTGGGAGGACCTGTCGCTCGCCGGCAGAAACCCCAACTCACGGCGCAAACGGCGCGGCACACGACCCGGCCACACCCAAGGCCAGACCGCCTCCAACCGCGTGCTCACCGACGGCGGCCGCGCCAGCGGGAACACACACGTCGGGCCCGGGATCGGCCCGAACGGCGGCACCGACAACAACTCCAACAACACGCCCTTCCCCGAAGACGGACAGCGCACCGTCGACAACGCCGCCGCCGAGCGCGCCGGAGCCGGCTGGTTGACCACCGGCAGTCGCCGCGCCGCCACCAGCGGAAACAGCCTCACCGCGCCCGGCCGCAGCGTCGGCACACCCGTCCCAGCGGCCGCCACGCCCGCCGCCAACCCGATCGTGCAAGCCGGCGCCAGCGCCGCCGCCGTCGCCGCCGGAACCGCCACCGCGATCGCACCTTCCAGCGCGCCGCTCACACCTTCCAGCGCGCCACTCACACCTTCCAGCGCGCCGCCTGCACCGGCTCCAAGCGCGTTCGGACGGCCGCAGTCCTCCGTCCGAAGCTCGCCCGACTATACCGGCGCCACGCCCAACGCCACGCCGTACGCACCAGCGGCGCCCAGCACAGCGAGCGCCGCCACCAGCGCGTCGCGGCCCTTCCCCGCACCCGGCGGGATCGCCAGCACCGACGAGCCACTGCGGCCACCCACGCGTCCCCCAAGCGACCACGCCCAGGCGCCGCAGAACGACTACGGCCAAGCGCCGCAGAACGACTACGGCCAAGCGCCGCCTATCGGCTACGCCCAAGCGCCCTCAAACGCCTACATCCCGCCCGCACCCCACGCGCCCGAAGCGTCGCACCCGGTGAACGACCTCGCCGAGGTCCCGCTCACTACCCAGCACGCTGAACGCGAGCCCGACCTCGGCGGCAGCCTGCGCGACGTGAGTGTGTTCCGGCTCATGCACCGCATCGACATCGGCGGCCTCAAGGGGCGCCTCCGCGTCACCGACGAAGAAGGCGTCATCAAGGACCTGTACTTCGCCGACAGCCTGCTCAACGCGGCCGAGAGCACCGCCGGCACCGACTCGCTCATCGAGCTGCTGCGGGCCCGCGAAGCCATCACCTTTGACCAAGCCGAGGACGCCTCGCAGATCCACGCGCGCAACGGCGTAGCCATCGGCAACGTGTTGCTGCAGCTCAAGGCCGTGGCGCCCCACGAGCTGTTCCACTTCTTGCAAGAACAGCTGGCCGAGAAGGCGATCACCAGCGCGTTCTGGAACGCTGGAACGTGGCAGTGGTTCGCCGACGATCAGACCGAACGCGACGCGTTCTCCGTGACCGTCAACATCGGCGACCTGCTGGCGCGCGCGGTCACAGAACGCGCCCGTAACAGCTACTTCCGACGCTTCTACAAGGCCCAACGGCGCACCCCGCTCGTGCGGCGGCTTCAGGGCGACGACCTCGTGCGACTGCGGCTCTCCGCGCGGGCCATGCGCATCGTCTCGAGCCTCGAGACGGCATGCAACATCGCCGACATCGTCCGGGTATTCGCCGACCGCTACAACTGGACCGAAGCGGAGGTGTACCGCACCGTGTACACGCTCACCGAGTACGAAGTGCTGCGCTTCCAAGGCGAGCCAACGCTCAACCTGCCCGGTTGAGGTAGACGTTGGACCTGCCCGGTTGAGGTAG
>CBDUJZ010000081.1:0-22533 GCA_965367675.1 uncultured Myxococcales bacterium
GAAGGACAGGCTGCAACCTATAACGCCGACCCATTGGCGCAGTTCGGGTCCATGCCCCCAACCCAATTCGGGCCATGCCCCCAACCCAATTCGCGTCCATACACCAACCCCTTCCTGAGCGAAGTCGAAGGACAGGCTACACCCCACAACGCCGACGGCCCCAAATTGCACCAACCCGCGTGCTCTATCCCGCCAAAAACGGCGCGCCAGACGCCCCCTCAATCGGTCTTCGTCGCCGATTCACGTAGCCGAAGACGCAGCCGGGTGTGCCGCCGCGTCTCCGACACCCCGTCGATCGCCATCCGCAACGCCCGCTGATTCCCGATGATCACCAGGCGCTCCCGGGCCCGCGTGATCGCCGTGTACAGCAGGTTGCGCTGCAGCATCTTGAAGTGATGCGTCGTGAGCACGAGCACCACCGCACGGAACTCCGACCCCTGCGATTTGTGCACCGTCACCGCGTACGCCAGCGACAGGTCATCTAGACTCTTCGCGTCGTACCGCACCTGACGCCCATCAAACTCGACCACCGCCCGCACCGCCTCAGCGTCCAGACCACGCACGACCCCGATGTCCCCATTGAACACATCCAAGTCGTAGTTGTTGCGCGTCTGCATCACCTTATCGCCCACGTGAAGCCGACGGTCGCCCTTCACCAGCGCTGGCCCCTTGAGCCCCATCGCGGACTGCAACGCGGCGTTCAGCGCGCGCGTGCCCACCGCCCCGCTATTCATCGGCGTCAGACACTGGATATCCGACTCCAGAGACAGCCCAAACGCCTCGGGCATCCGCTCCGTCACCACCTTCACGAGCGTCGAAATCACCCGCTCTGGGTCCGAGCACTCAATGAAGAAAAACTCACCTGTCGGAGACACCGACGGCGCCGGAAGCTCCCCCGCCCGCACCGCGTGCGCACACGTCACAATCTCCGAATCGCCAGCCTGACGATACACGCGATCCAGCCGCGCCACCGGAATCACCCCACTCGCGATCACGTCCGCCAACACATCGCCAGCACCCACCGACGGCAGCTGCTCCACGTCGCCCACCAACACCAGCGAGCTGCCCAACGGCAGCGCGCGAACCAGCGCCAGCGCCAGTGTTTGGTCCAACATCGACGCCTCGTCGACCACCAGCAGATCCACCTCCAATGGCGCGTCCGCCCCCCGCGTGAACCCACCCAGCCGAGGATCCCAACCCAGCAACCGGTGCACCGTGCTCGCCTCCTGCCCCGTGCTCTCCGACAGCCGCTTCGCCGCGCGCCCCGTCGGCGCCGCCAGCGCGACCTTCTTCCCGCGCGACGCTGCGAATCGCACCACGCCCTTCACGATGGTCGTCTTGCCCGTGCCCGGACCGCCGGTCAGCACCGCCACACCCTGCCCCAACACCGTCTCCAAAGCTCCCCGCTGGCCCTCCGCGAGCGGGAAGCCCAGCCAGCGCTCCACCTCGGCAACATCCGCCGTGCTGGCCACCGATAACCCCACCTCGGCCTGCGACAGGGCGGTGAAACGCGACGCCAACTCAATCTCATCCTCCAGCGCCGCTGCCAGGTAGCAACCCGGATCGCCTTCGCTCGACGTGACCCGCACCACGCGCCCCAGATCAACCAGCTCGCCTAACGCCGCCTCGACGCCAGCCTCGGGCGCCTCGAGCAACGCCGTCGACTCCGCCGTCAATACCGCCTCCGGTAGCAGCACGTGGCCCGAGTCCCAGCCCGTGCGCAGCACAAACTCCACCCCGCTCCGAAGCCGCCGCGGATCCGACGCAGCCATGCCTCCCGCACGTGCAATCCGATCTGCGATACGGAACCCAATCCCGCGAATATCCCGCGCCATCTTGTACGGGTCCGACTCCACGATCCGCACCGCACGCGCGCCGTACTCCCGGTGAATCCGCCCCGCGAACGCCGGGCTGATCCCACGGGACTGCAAAAAGATCATCACCTCCCGCATCGCGCTCGACTTCGCCCACTGCTCGCGAATCGCCTCCGCCCGCCCCTTGCCCACCCCCGGCACCTCGAGCAGCCGCTCAGGTGCTTCATCAAGCACGCGCAGCGTATCCTCACCAAAGTGCGCCACGATGTCGCCCGCCATCTTCGGCCCAATGCCCTTCACGCTCCCCGAGCCCAGGTACGCGCGAACTCCCTCCGGCGTCTTCGGAAGCACCCGGTCCACACGCTGCGCAGCGACCTGCAGCTCCCCCGACCGATGCCGGCTCACCGTCCCTGTCAGCGCGATCTGCTCACCCACCTGCACGCCAATCCCACGCAGCACCACCGGCACCATCCGACGCGCAGTCACGCCCAGCAACACCACCTGGAACTCGCCGTCCTCCGCCTCGTACCGAATGCGCTCGACGCGCCCCTTCAACGACAGCGACTCGCCCTCTCGCAACACGCTCACAGGCCTACCCCGAGCATCGCCATCACGGGTCATCCTGGCGCCGCGAGCGTTCCAACTGAGACAACGACACCCGACGCTCAAGCGCCCGCTCCACTGCCTGTTCCGCCGCGCGCGCCGCCTCACAAGCCGCCCGAGCCGCCGCCTCCGTCGCCCGGCAAGCCTGCAGCGCCGACTGCGCCGCTCCCACCATGCGATCGGCAGCCGCGGCGGAATCTCGAAGTCCCGCGCGCTCCAAACGCATGCGCTGTGCACCGCCCTCCGTAGGCCACTCCGCCGTCAGCGCCGCGCGACGAGCCTCAGCCGACTTCACCGCCGAAGACACCGACGCCTCGGCGGTCGTGCGAGCAGCCACACAACGCGACAAGTTCCGCTCCGCTCGCTCCCGCGCAGTCCGCTTCGCCAGCAACCCTACCCGAAGCGCTCCTTGCCCATCATCAGACATCCAGCTCGTAGGCCAACGCGTCCAAGTCACCCAGGATCGCGTCCTGCGAAGCATGCTCCGTCGCCCCTTGCTGTACGAATGCGTCTAACATCGGCGTCGTCTCGATACATCGATCCAGCAGCGCGTGGCTGCCGTGTTCATAGATTCCCAGATCGATAGCGTCTGCGTGCTGAGACAACAACGACAGCGCACGACGCACCAACGCGCTCGCCGCCAGCTGAGGCTCCGAAGCCACCCGCTGCGCCACCCGGCTCACACTCGCCGGAATGTCCAACGCCGGAAAGTGCTGTCGCTCCGCCAGGCGACGACTCAGCACCCAATGCCCGTCCACGATACCCCGCACCTCATCGCTCACCGGCTCTTCCATGTCCCCGCCGGCGACCAGCACGGTGTAGATCGCCGTGATCGCGCCCGTATCGCCGCAACCGGCACGCTCAAGCAACTTGGGGAGTTCAGCAAACACGCTCGCCGGATACCCCTGCCGAGCCGGCCGCTCCCCCGCCAACAACGCCGCCTCCCTCAAGGCGCGGGCGTAGCGCGTCAACGAGTCGACCAGCAACAGGCAGTGCTTCCCCGCGTCTCGCCACTGCTCCGCCAACGCCGTCGCTGTCTCCGCCGCCCGCACCCGCAACATCGGCGGCGCATCCGACGTCGCAACCACAACCGTCGTTCGCGAACGCCCGGCCTCACCGAGCACATCTTGTACAAACTCCGCAACTTCGCGCCCGCGCTCGCCGATCAAACCCACCACGCACACATCCGCGTCGGCACCCCGCGCCAGCTGCGCCAGCAACGTCGATTTGCCCACGCCAGACCCCGCGAACAGCCCCACACGCTGACCCACACCCAGCGGTAGCAGCCCGTCCACCGCTCGGACTCCGGTCCAAAGCTGCGCATCGATCGGCAGCCGAGTCAGAGGCGACGGCGGAGATCGCGTCAGCAGACTGCCGTCGCATGCGTGCTGACGCCCATCCACCAGCGAAACGCCGAGCGGATCGATCACGTCACCGAGCACCGACGTCGCCGCAGGCGCCTTTGCCCCCAACGACGTCGGGCGAACCAAAGCCCCCGGACGTACCCCGACCATCGAACCAAACGGCAGCAACGTGCTCTCGTCCGCGTCAAAGCCCACGATCTGTGCCACCAGCGTCGCGTCGCCGCAGTCCACCGCATGACAGCTCCCCACCTGCGCATCCGGCAAGCGCGCCCGCAGTACGCCACCACCCACCGAGGTAACCCGCCCCGCAACCTGCGCGGGCGCCGACGCCAGCCGCGCGGCCATCGCTTCACGCAGTGCATCAGTCATAGCGCGACCAGGTGCCGAGCGATGTCGTCCAAGAACAACGAGAGCAGTCCACCCAACGTCTGCACCTGCTGCCCGTCGTCGAACTCCAGCACCACGTCGCCGACCGCCAGCTCGGCGCCAACCTCAATCGTGAGCGACGGCAACACCGCGCTCAGTGGCCGCACCAACGACGGCGCGACCAACACTCGACGAGCCTCGCGCGGCGCCGACGACGACAGCGCACGCTCAACCAAAGCCCGCGCCAACGCACCGCGCTCAGCGAGCGACTCCGCCGTCAGCGCCTCCGCCGCAAACAACGCCGCCTCCGCCGCACGTGCCACATCACGAGAACGCACCAGCCGCAGCGCAGCGACCAACTCCGAAGCCTCACCCGCGCCCTGAGCGAAACCAGCCGCTCGGCCTGCCTCGACCGCCGCACCAATCTCGGCGTCCAACGAAGCACGACGCGCCTCGAGCGCCGCCACCTCGTCCGTCAGCGTACGTGCCCGCTCCGCTTCCTCGGGACGGACCCACCCGACAACCTCGGAAGCCAGCACCCACGCTTCCCCGTCATCCGCGACTTGCCACTCCGTCACTGAGCACCTCCTGGGCTCTCGCCCCACGCCGCCGCACCAGTCCACCAAGCAACCGCGCAGGCCACTTCCTCCGCCATCGGTTCGAACCGCAGGGGTCCACGCCACGCGCCGTGGGCCAACACCGTCAGCTCATCCACCCACGCCGACCCCACCGTCCCCGCCAACATCGCCGAAGCGCGCGCACGAGGCGGCCCCGACGCCGCGCAATACGCCTGCAACATCACCTGCGCACCCCCGGTCGTCGCCTCCGACGGCCGACCCAACATACGCATCGATTCAAAACCTCGACGTACACGCCCACGGACCGCGCCCGTCGCCTCGAGTGCATGCCTCCGCTCATCGCGTGGCGTACCGAACAGCCCCGCCACCAACAACGGAAGTATCCAGTCCACCAACGCGCCGTCGTCCCGAACCGCGGCGCAGAACCCACGCTCAAAAGGCCCGGCGTTCGGCAGTATCCAGCGCGCGGGGATCCGGCCGAACCGAAACGACAGCTGCGCCAAGTACGCGGCATCGGGCACCTGTGACCCGACAACGCCCCCAGGAGACTCCCCAAACGTGGGTGCAGCCCCCCCTTCACGCACCCACCGCGCGGCTTCCGGCGCAAACGCCACCGACCAAACCGCAACCGCGTCGTCCGACTCGGCCAGCGTGAACTCTTGGCGCATGCCAGGAATCACCGGCCACCTCGACGGCGAACCACCAAGCCAATCAGCACCGCACTCAACACCATCAACGCCCCCGCAAGCCCCCCTATGACCGCGCGCAGACCCGCCAGCGAGCCCGACGTGACCGCATACGGCCCAAACTGAACCACCTCCACCTCCGACAGCTCCGGCAGCCGCACGACGCTCCGAATGATCGAAATGTCGCCGCTCGACAGCCCCTCCACCGCACCCATCGCGATGGCCCGAACCGCGTCGTCCGGCGGACCACCCGATTCGCTACGCGTCACCAACACGATCGACATCCGCGGCGAAGCGACCGCGGCGGTGGAACCAAGCGCCCGGGTGGGAGTCGGCAACACCGCGTGCACCCGAGCATCGAACACGCCGTCTAGCGCCAACAACGTCCCCGCGAGCGACGCCTCCACCAACGCCGCCCGACGCGCGCGCTCATCGGCTTCAGACGGCACCAACCCGCCCGACTCCCCCAACAACGCCGCATAGTCCGACTCTCGGCGGGGCAATCCATAGTCCGTGAGTACAGCCAAACCCCGTCCCACTTGGCTCCGGGGCACAGTCACACTCCAACCGTCCCCGGTCCCCTGCACCTTTCTGGCCGCCACCCCTTCCGCCGACAGCACGACCACCACCTCGTTCGCCGCGCGCTCCTCCAGATCGCGCTGCAACGCCTCACTACAGCCGCTCAGCCCCAACAACAGCAGCGCACACACCATCGCAGCAAACACCCTCACAGCTGCGTGTTCAGCAACTGTCGAAGCGCGCTCGCCGTGCGGTCTATCACCCGCGTGGCGACATCCACCCGCTGGCTGTGCGCGTACACGCGCGCCTGCAACTGCAGCATCTCAGCGCGACCCAGCGCCTCGCCATCCTCCGCACGACCTATCGCATCGTTGATCGCGTTCTCGTCCGCCAAGATCGCGTCGAACTGCCGCTCCACCAATCGCACCATGGGGCGCGCTTCCGTCCGCTCCTCGCCCGCTTCGGCAACCCGAACGCCAGTCCCTGGGACCAAACGACACTCGGCAATCCCCGCCGACGTTTCTCCTGCGTCACCGCCAGCGGGTGCACGACGAAGACCGGCTCCTCCTGTCAACGTAGCCCCGAACCCGTTCCCGGATGCCGCCCCGTCCGCACCGCGCATCCCCGACGTTACATACTGTTGCTGTACTCTCATCTTCGATCCTCCAGATATGGAAACGCCCCTAGGGGAAGTTCGCGTTCGACAGGTCTTCCGGCGTCACACCGTGGCGCGTCTCCAAGATGTCCCGGGCCCGCCCCAACGCCCGTTTGTGAATCCGAGACATCCACGACCGACTCGCCCCGAGCTCATCCCCAAGCGACTGCAGCGAACGCCCCTCGGCGTAGTGAGCACGCAACAGCTCCGCTTCGTTCTCAGGCAACTCATCAACCACCGAGTTCACCAGGTCAGCCATCTGTGTCCGCGCCAGCGACTTCTCCGGGGTCGACTTCAGCGGTGATGGCCCCTCTTCAGCGTCATTCCGAGCCACCATCGCGTCCGAGAGGTCGCACGCAAACAGCACGCCTTGCACCATCCCGGCGATATCAACCGCGTCACCCCCGTACGAGTTCGCGTGGTCCATCGACTCCACATACTCGTTCGCTGCCGCCTGCCGCTTCAACCGCCGCAGCTGTGAACGCTTCACACCTGTCAGGTCGCCAACTCCATCGAGAATCGCACCACGGATGCGCGTGTACGCGAACGAGCTGAGCAGCACCCCGCTCTCCGGGTCGTAGCGCTCCGCAGCCTCCAACAACCCGATCATTCCCAACTGAATGAGGTCATCGAGTTCTACCCGAAGCGCGAACCGGTTCCGCACGCGACGCGCCACAGAATGCACCAGCTTCTCCAGGTCCACGACCTTCTGTCCGTGAATCTGCGCCGGCAGCGAAGGCCGACCTTCCGTCTCTGTCACTCGATCAGTCATTCGTTCCCCGTGGATCGCGAACCCATTGTCGGACGCCGAAGCGCGACAGTGACCTCATCATCGTAATCGCCAGCCGTCGCTCCGCCGGCCCACCGCTCCGCTCCCAACTCCTCCTCGATCATCCCAGGCTCAACGGCGATCGTCCCAGCGCCGTCATCTCCCCGTTCGCGTGCCGCCGTCACGGTGGGCTCCAAGATCGCCCCTCGGACTCCAGTAGCCTCTCTAGGACCTGCGAAGAGCCCGAACGAGTCGCCCTGCGTCACCCAACGCAACGCGTGCACGCCCTCAGCCAACGCCACCACGCCCTCGTCATCGACGACCAGCGACCAGCCTTCGCACGTCGCCTCATCCAGCGCGCACGAGAATCGCGCCCGTGGACCGCTCGGCCCGACGCCACGCGTACGAGGAGTGAACACCGCCCGGGTCGCACCCAACCGCAGGGTCCCCACCACACTATACCCGTCCACCACCAAACGCGCGTCCATCGAGCCCGGTGCCCGTAGCGTCCCGCCCTCCGCGAGAAGCCCAGCCGGCAACACCACCTCGAGGACTCCCGCGACCCCGGAGCTCGGCGGCGCAATCTCCGCCGCGACGAGCCAGTCGATGTCCGCCGCAAGCACAACGGACCCCAACGGCCCCACCGCTTCCCAGCATGACACAACGCTAGCCTGCTCCACCGCCGACCACGGCACGACCCGAATCGGGGTTTGAGAGTTGGAAGAAAGACCGGCGGAGAGCCGATCCGCCAGCGCACATGCCTCCGCATAGCCAGGCACAACATCACCGACACCCAGCACCCGGACCTGTGCAAGCCGGCCATCCGAAGCCGCCAATCCCAAGCAGACTTCGCGCGAGGTCGGCGGCGCCGAAGTCCGGCGCAACTGCGCGCACCGACTACCGTAGACGGCCTCAAACACCGTGCTCACCCAGACCTTCATCACCGCGTCGTCTACCGCGTCCACCACCGCCTCCTCGCTCGACATCCAACTCTGTCAATCGCCGCCGCACCGCCGGACGCTCTTCCCGAACAGTCCAGCCCAGAGACCCAAGTTCTCCTACCAAGCGCGCAGTTGCAAGCGGCGACACCTTCGAAGCAACATCCACGCGGCCAACCTGCCCGACCCGCCCCTCGAACGTGGCCTCCACCGTGTTGGGCACTCGCAGCGTCGCGCGCGCCACCCGATCGGACGGCCCCACCACCGTTTCCGCCGACGGAACGGCCACTGTCCGCGCCGCGAGCACATCCACCGCGCCCGTCGGACCCGAGACAGCGAAGTTCACCGAACTCCCGTTACGACCGACGTGTACCGCTCCCGCGGACATCCCATCTACAGCTTCGGGCAAGGACAGGCCGGTGGCGGACCCCTTAGTCTTCCTCCCACGCTCTCTCCCGGCCCCGAACTTCGTCCCTTCGTCCACCGCACGCGAGAACGACCTGCGCCCCTTCCCGGGCCGCGCACCGTCGACCGAACCGGGGCCCATCCGGACGCCACCTCCCTCACCAACTTCAGCTGCCATCGCACGCATTGCATCCTCATGGGTTACAGACATGACCCATACTCGGACGAACCGCCGGCACGTTGCGTAGAACCCGTAACATTTCTGATGTGCCAACAAATCGGCAGGGCGCGGCGCCGACAACCCAAGACATGAGCGCGCGACACGCGCGACCGAACAGCAGCCGGCCGTGCAGGTAGACAGCCACCGGCGCATGGCCACCAACCACGCCACTGCCTACCGGCGCTAGACGGCACACGTGGCTCAACAAACACTCCCCGCCGCCGTCAGTCCACGCTAGTGCTGCGTGCCCACGCACCCGGGGTCCACGCCTACGTAGCAGGGCCACAACTCAACGCTAAAGTCGTACACTTCCCCCGCCGCGACGCTGACGGACGTACGGTAGGGGAGGTACCCAGGGGCCTCGACCCGCAATAGATGCTGGCCCGCACCCACCTCGAACGCGCCGCCCGTCCGCGCCCACGACCCGGCGGCAACACCGTCGACCCACAGAAACGCAGACCCCGGTGGCCCGTCGACCACGAGAACCGCTGAACCGGAACCTTCGCGCACGTAACCGGAACCGACTCCACACGCTGACACGATGGCCGCGAGCAGCGTAGCGACGCCGAGCGTCCCCGCAAGCGACCCCGCGCCCCTTAGCGCACGGTACGCCACGAGGCCCACAACGCGCCTTCGCCCCAACACCACACGGGTGAAGCGACAAAAACGAAGAAGACGCGTAGACCCGGTCGAAACCGAATCACGCGTCCTTCGTTGTAGGTCTACCGACAGGGCTAGGCCTCTGCGGTCTCGCCTTCCACGTTCTCGTCGCCGTCTTCCGTCGGCTCGACGTACGCCTCGACCGTCGCGTCAGCGGCATCCACGAGCTCGATGATGGACATCGGCGCGTTGTCACCCTTGCGGGGTCCGAGGTGGATGATACGCGTGTAGCCGCCGGGGCGGGTCGCGAAACGCTCAGCCAGCTCAGAGAAGAGCTTGGCAAGGACAGCGTCGTTACGAATCACTCGAGCCGCCTGGCGACGCGAGTGAAGCGTGCCCGACTTGGCCAGCGTGATGAGCTTCTCGGCGTGCGAGCGTAGCTCTTTCGCCTTCGGCGTGGTGGTCTGAATGCGCTCGTGCTCGAACAGCGAGGTCGCCATGTTGGCGAACATCGCCTTGCGGTGCGCTGGCTTCCGGTTGAGCTTTCGCCCGGACTTGCGGTGTCTCATGAGGGTTCTCCGTTGCGGTCGCTATACCGCCAATTTGGTAAAGTTAGGTTCCGCTCGCTTCAACGGCGGGGACTTCGCGGAGGTCCTTCGGCGGCCAGCCATCGAGCTTCATGCCGAGCGACAGGCCCATCTCTGCGAGAATTTCTTTGATCTCTTTCAACGACTTGCGCCCGAAGTTCTTCGTCTTCAGCATTTCTGCCTCAGTCTTCTGAACGAGCTCGCCGATGTAGTGGATGTTGGCGTTCTGGAGGCAGTTCGCCGAGCGGACCGAGAGCTCAAGCTCGTCGACCGTGCGCAGCAAGTTCTCGTTGAACTCCTCGACCTCTTCCGAACGCTCGATGGGCGCAGGCTCAGCCGACTCGTTGAAGTTGATGAAGACCGACATCTGGTCCTTCACAATCTTCGCTGCGAACGCCACGGCGTCCTCAGGAGCAACCGATCCGTCCGTCCACACTTCGAGCGAAAGACGATCGTAGTCAGTACGGGCGTCAACGCGAGAAGACGTGACCGTAACGTTGACCTTCTTAATCGGCGAGAAGAGCGCGTCGATCGGGATCCAACCGACGGGCCACTCGTCACGCTGATTCTGCTCCGCCGGAACATAACCACGACCGACATTCACGCGCATCTCCATCTGGAGACGGCCACCCTCGGACAACGTCGCGAGGATCTGGTCGGGGTTCAGGATCTCGACGTTGCCACTCGTACGGATGTCCGCAGCTGTGACCGTCGCAGGACCCTCAACATCAACGCTCAAGATCTGCTCTTCTACGCTGTTCGAGCGCAGTCGCAGGTCCTTCACGTTAAGGATTACATCACTGACGTCCTCACGAACGTCATCCAGCGTCTGGAACTCGTGCAACGCGTTCTCAACCTTCACGCCCGTGACCGACGTCCCCTGGAGGGACGAAAGAAGCACGCGACGCAACGAAGCGCCGAGCGTTTGGCCGAATCCGCGCTCGAGCGGCTCCGCAATGAAACGGGCGTAGGTCTCCGACCGAGTAGCCGGATCCAAGCGCACATCGCGCGGCTTGATCAGGTCACGCCAGTTTTTCCAGATGGTCTCCATGTAGTCCTGCTCGCTAGGGATTCCGCTGTCGCGGGTTAGGTCGGTGGCATCCAGCCTAGTCATAGGCCCGATGCGTGCGCGCTGTCTGGGTTAGACGCGGCGACGCTTCGGCGGCCGACAACCGTTGTGCGGAATCGGCGTGATGTCACGGATCAAGGTCACCTTGAGGCCCGCACCCGCGAGGGCGCGCAGCGCGGCCTCACGACCCGAGCCAGGTCCCTTCAGGAACACTTGCACAGTCTTAAGACCATGCTCCTGTGCCTTCGAGGCCGCGTCGCCAGCAGCGATCTGCGCAGCGAACGGGGTGCTCTTACGAGAGTTCTTGAACCCGCGCGCTCCGGAGCTCGACCACGAGATCGTGTTGCCCTGGACGTCGGTGATCGTCACCATCGTGTTGTTGAACGTGGACGTGATGTACACAATCCCGCTCTGAATGTTCTTCTTGACACGCTTTTTTGCGGTCCGTTGAGGCTTCGCCATCGGTATCTCCAAGCGCCGAGCGTACTCGGTCGTGGTGGGTGCTTACTTCTTCTTCTTGATCGCGGCGCGGCGAGGTCCCTTACGGGTACGCGCATTGGTCCGCGTCCGCTGTCCGCGGCAGGGGAGGTGCCGGCGATGACGAAGTCCACGGTAACAACCGAGGTCCATCAATCGCTTGATGTCCAAAGCGTTCTCACGCCGCAGATCACCTTCCACCTTGTAGTCGGTCTCAAGGAGCTGACGGATTCGGCGAACTTCGCCTTCCGTCAGGTCGCTCGTACGAACATCGAGGTCGATGTTCGCCTTGCGGAGAATCTCCTCAGAAAGCGTCCGACCTACTCCGAAGATGTAGGTAAGACTGATGACGATGCGCTTACGCGCTGGCAGGTCAACGCCCGCAATTCGTGCCATTCGAAACTCCTTTTAGCCCTGACGCTGTTTATGGCGAGGGTTCTCACAAATCACCCGGACGACGCCTTTGCGGCGGATGACCCGGCACTTATCGCAGATAGTCTTAACCGACGGTCGAACTTTCATTTCGTGGCGCTCGGTTGGCCCCGAAGGGCTCAGTAAATTCGCCCCTTTCGAGGCTCGGGAACAGTTGCCCGACTCAGGGGCGGTCTCCTATACAGGGAGACCCCTGGGTCTGCAACTCTAGAATCTGAGGATTCGCGATCCGAAGGATCGCTAGCTCTCCGCTCCGCCAACGCGGTCGCGAATGCGTGATGTCTTGGCGCCGGTGATGCCTTCATAGTGCCGAGTGATGAGGTGTCCCTCGACCTCCTGCACTGTCTGAAGACCTACCGAAACCACGATCAGGAGGCTCGTGCCGCCGTAGAAGAAGCTCACTGGGAACCACTGCTGCAGCAGCGCCGGAAGCACACACACGAGTGCGAGATACACCGCGCCTGCCGTAGTGATACGGGTCAGGACGAAGTCGATGTACTCGGCGGTCTTCTTACCCGGCCGGTAGCCAGGCACAAAGCTGCCGCTGCGCTTCATGTTGTCTGCGACGTCCACGGGATTGAACGTCACAGCCGTGTAGAAGTACGTAAAGAATACGATCAGCACGACGTAGACGACGTTGTAACGCCAGTCGGTCGGGTTGAACGCCTGCATCACGCTGGCGGCCCAAGCGCTGTCCTGGAAGTAGTTCGCGACCGTAGTCGGGAACAACAGCAAGGACGACGCGAAGATGGGCGGAATGACGCCAGCCGTGTTCAGCTTCAACGGCAAGTACGACGACTTGCCGCTGTACACCTGACGTCCGACGGTGCGCTTGGCGTACTGCACAGGGATCCGGCGTTGCGCCAGCTCCATGTAGACAATCGCTGCGACCACACCGACCGCGACCAGGACGAGCATCACACCCTTCAGGGGGCTCAACTCACCGCTCGAGGCTTGCTGAAGGGTATTCAAGACCCCCGACGGCAGACCCACGACGATACCAGCGAAGATGATCAAGGAGATGCCGTTGCCGACGCCCCTCTCTGTGATCTGCTCGCCGACCCACATCAGGAACGCTGTGCCTGTCGTGAGCGCGAGGATCGTCATCAAACGGAAACCGACACCGCCGTGCTCGACGAGCCCGGGGTTGGTGTCGTTCCAGTTTTCAAGCGTCATCGCCATGAACGTGCCCTGAATCAGGGACAGACCGATCGTGCCGTAGCGCGTATATTGATTGATCTTCTTCTGGCCCGTCTCGCCCTCCTTGCGGAGGCGCTCCAACGTCGGCACCACAACTGCGAGCAGCTGCAGGATAATCGACGCCGAGATGTAGGGCATGATGCCCAACGCGAAGATCGAGCTCTGCTCAAGGGCACCGCCCGAGAACAGGTTGAACAAGCTCAGGAAGCCGTTTCCAGACGAGATGACCTGGGCCATGACCGTACGGTCGACACCAGGCGTCGTCACGAAAATGCCGAGACGATAGACCGCGAGGAGCCCCAGCGTGAACAAGATCCGGTTCCGAAGTTCCGGGATCTTGGTGATGTTCGCGATCGTGCTCGCCACTTTAGACTACCTCGGCCTTTCCGCCGGACGCTTCGATTTTGGCGAGTGCTCCAGCGGAGAACTTCGCCGCACGGATCGTCAGGCCAGACTCGAGCTCACCGTTCGCGAGCACCTTGAGGCCACTCGCTGCACGGTCCAGCTTGATACGCCCGCTCTCCACGAGGAAGGCGAGGTCTACAACCTGGTCGCTCGGGATTCCCGCAAGGTCACGGAGGTTCACGACCTGATAGGTCGTCTCGAACCGCGTGTTACGGAAGCCACGCTTGGGCACGCGACGGTAGAGCGGCATCTGGCCACCCTCGAAGCCGAGCGGCGTGGAGCCACCCGAACGCGCCTTTTGACCCTTGTGGCCCTTGCCGGCGGTCTTGCCGTTGCCGCTACCGGGACCGCGCCCCTTGCGCTTGCGCGCCTTGGTGGATCCGGGGGATGGTTTGAGATCGTGAAGTCCCATTGTGAACTCGCTTGGGGTTTCGGTGTCTAGGACACCAAGGGGAGCGGACGAATCGGCTCCCCTTCATTCTGGAAAACATGAAGCGGGACGCGCCCGCGATGGTGCCGGAAGTCCGGCTGCCGCCTTAGGCGTCCGCGACGACCCACTCAACCAGGTGGTGCACCTTGTTGAGTTGGCCTCGAAGGCCAGCCGAGTCATTGTGCTCAACCGTTTGGTTGATCTTGTGGAGTCCGAGTGCCTTCAGCGTAAGCTTTTGGGTGCCCTGACGACCGATTGCACTGCGACGCAATGTTACGTGTACCTTTGCCATGATCGTGCTCCTACGCTCAGATCTCGTCGACCGAGATTCCGCGCTTTTCGGCGATCGCCTCTTTGCTCTGGAGTGCCTTGAGGCCCTCGAGCGTAGCGAACACCATGTTGTGCGGGTTGTTCGACCCCAACGACTTCGTCAGAATGTTGTGAATGCCCGCCGCCTCGATGACCGCGCGGACAGGTCCACCGGCGATAACGCCAGTACCGGGCCCGGCCGGCTTCAGCAGAACGCGGCCAGAGCCGAATTCACCGATGACCTCGTGGGGGATGGTGCCGTTAACGATCGGCACAACTTGGAGGGCCTTCTGCGCACGCTCGTTGCCCTTGCGAATCGCTTCGGGAACTTCGTTCGCTTTGCCATGTCCGACGCCAACGCGTCCGCCTTCGTCGCCGACGACTACGATCGCGCTGAAGGAGAAGCGACGGCCGCCTTTGACTACCTTCGCGACGCGGTTGATGTGTACAACCTTGTCGACGAATTCGGACTCTTGCTGACGTCCGCGGGGGGGTCTGTTCATCATCTTCGCGCTCTCAGAACTTGAGGCCCGCGCCGCGCGCGGCTTCCGCCAGCGCGTGGACACGCCCACTTGTGTAGAGGTAACCGTTACGGTCGAACACGACTTGTTCGACACCGCCGGCCTTGCAACGCTCGGCGACCAACTCGCCTACGCGCTTTGCAGCCGCCGTCTTATCCAGATCCGCGCTCTCGCCGAACTCTTTGTCCAGCGTGGAGGCGGCCGCCAGGGTGACGCCCGACAAGTCGTCGATCACCTGAGCGTAGATGTGCTTGCTGCTCCGGAACACCGACAGGCGAGGACGCGCGGTCGTTCCGGAAATCTTCTTACGGACGCGGCGCTTACGCCGTTGCCATCCGAGGTATTTTTTCGAGGTCTTGCCCATCGATATACTCCTAGCCGCCGGCTACTTGCCGGCCGCCTTTCCTTCCTTGCGACGAATGGTCTCGTCGGAGTAGCGAATACCCTTGCCCTTGTAGGGCTCGGGCGGGCGGAGGCTACGAATCTCGGCAGCGACTGCGCCCAAGAGGCGCTTGTCGGAACCGGAGAGCGTTACCGTGGGCTCTTTCGCCTTTCCGTCGATCTGCGCGCTGATCCCCTCGGGGAGTTCGAACAGGATCGGGTGCGAGTAGCCGAGCGTGAACATGACCCACTGGGGGCCCTTCAGCTCTGCGCGGTAGCCGACGCCGTTGATGATGAGCGTACGCTTGTAGCCTGTCGTGACACCCTCGACCATATTGGCGATGAGGGTGCGTGCGAGCCCATGGGCTGCACGGCACGGTCGGCTGTCGTCGTTACGCGAAACCGTAATCTCCGTTCCCGTGGACTCGACGGAGACACCGGACGGCATGAGAGCGTTGAGCTCGCCGTTGGGGCCTTTGACCGTCGCGACGCTATCCGAGATCGAATAGGTCACCTTCTCGGGGATCGTGATAGGTAGTTTTCCGATGCGTGACATCGAGTGACTCCTGAAGTCGCTAGTCTGTTACCAGACCGAGCAGAGGTATTCGCCGCCGATGCCTCGGCTGGCAGCTTCTTTTCCAGACATCACGCCCTGCGAGGTCGTGATGATCGCGACTCCGAGACCGTTGAGTACCGTCGGCAACTCGTCGGAGCCGACATAGCGGCGCTGACCAGGCTTGGACTCCCGGCGCAGGCCGGTGATCACGTGGGACTCACGATTGAACTTCAGCTTGACGGTCAGGGTCGGCTGCACGCCGCCCTCAACCACGCCAAAGTCCTCGACATAACCTTGTTCCTTGAGCACGCGCACGATTTCCAGCTTCTTGGTAGAGCTGGGCATCGATACGCTCGAGTGCTTTGCGGCGCCGGCATTCCGGATACGCGTAAGGAGGTCAGCAATAGGATCGGTTACCATATCGGTTTCTTAGGTGCGGGGCGCGAGGCGCGGTTCACCAACTCGACTTGACGACGCCGGGCAGTTCGCCAGCGTGTGCAAGTTCGCGAAGGCAGATACGGCATACGCCGAACTTACGGTAGTAGCCGCGCGGGCGGCCGCAGCGCTTACAGCGGCTCTTTGCGCGAACGGCAAACTTGGGCTTGCGGTTCGCCTTAGCGATCATCGACTTGCGTGCCACGTTAGGCTCCGGTGTCTCTTCAGGTACGGAAAGGGAAACCCAATCCGCGAAGGAGGCTACGCCCCTCTTCATCGGTATGGGCGGTCGTCACGACCGAGATGTTCATTCCTCGGATCTTGTCGACTTTGTCGTACTCGATCTCAGGGAAGATGATTTGCTCCTTCAGGCCGAGCGTGTAGTTGCCGCTACCGTCGAATGCCTTCGCGGACAGGCCGCGGAAGTCTCGAACAGCCGGCAGGGAGATCGTGAGCAGACGCTCAAGGAACTCCCACATACGCTCGCCGCGAAGCGTCACCATGCAACCAATCGGCATTCCTTCGCGGAGCTTAAAGCCCGCGATGCTCTTCTTGGCGCGCGTGACGACGGGCTTTTGGCCCGCGATCTTCGTCAGGTCTGAGACGGCGTGGTCGACGACCTTTACGTTCTGGACGGCTTCACCGAGTCCCATGTTGATGACCACTTTCGTGAGCTTCGGGATTTGGTGGATGTTGCCGTAGCCGAACTCCTCGCGGAGTCCTGCATACACTTCGGTTTTATACTTTTCTTGTAGTCTCACGTCTCTTCTCCGGAGAGGCCCCGGTTCCAATCGGGGGCGGAGGGACGGGCGCTGTTAGCGCCACAAATTGGGCTTGTCAGTCTAAAACGTACGCGCAACGGATCACCCGAAGCGTTCTTCCGTCGCAGCACACCACCGAACCTTGCGGATCTTGGCGGGTGCGTCGTCGAAACTCGTCCGTGCAGCGTCTTCGCTCGAGAAGAGCGCATCGTCTGCACCCACCCAGCGGAGCTGCGTACGCACCGGCTTAGAGGCCTTCTCGGACCACAGCTGGACGTTGGAGGCGTGGATCGGGGCTTCGGTCTCTTCGATCCGGCTCTCGGTTCCGAGCGCCTGATTGCCCTTCTTGTGCTTCTTCACCAGGTTACGTCCTTCGACGATCACGCGGTTATCAGCGGGGAAGGCGGAAAGAACCTTTGCCGGTCCAAGATGACGGTCTCGGCCACTAATGACCTTGACGGTGTCTCCCTTCTTTACGTGCATGGGACGACCTAGAGTACTTCGGGAGCCAGCGAGACGATCCGCATGAAGCCACCGCCGCGAAGCTCGCGGGCGACAGGTCCAAACACGCGGTTGCCAATGAGCTGACCCTGTTTGTTAAGAAGAACGGCAGCGTTCTCACCGAACCGAATGTAGGTACCGTCTTCACGACGCATTTCCTTTCGGGTTCGGACGACGACAGCCTGGTGAACGTCACCCTTTCGCACCTTGCCCAGGGGCATGGCCTCCTTGACGGAGACGACGATGACGTCGCCGATGCGGGCGTACTTGCGCTTCGAGCCTCCAAGCACCTTGATGCATTGGACTTTCTTCGCGCCGGAATTGTCTGCGACCGCAAGGCGGGTCTGCATCTGAATCATAGTAGGACTCCTACAGCGGGATGGACTGGGCTAGCCCACACGCTCGATGAGCTTGGACACCCGCCAGCGCTTTTGTTTGCTAAGCGGACGCGTTTCTTCGATTTCGACCACATCGTCGATCTGAAACTCGTTCTCCGGGTCGTGTGCTTTGTACTTCACACGACGGGTCACGAACTTCTTGTAGACGGGATGCTTCACCTTCTTCGAGGTCATCACAACGACGGTTTTTTCCATCTTGTTGCTAACGACGATCCCGGTTCGGGTTTTGACGTGGGGTGTATCGGACATGGTTGGACCTCTGGACTCCGTTAGGAGCGCTGGCTGAGGATGGTCTCGACTCGAGCGATGTCTCGACGCACTTCGCGAAGACGGCTCGGGCGGTCGAGCTGCCCCGTATAGTGTTGCATCCGAAGCCGGAACAGCTCGTCGCGCAGGGTCGTACCCAGCTCCTTAAGCTCAGCGTCGGTCTTCTCGTTGATCTCTGCGGCAATCATACCAACTCACCTCGAACGATGAACTTGGTTTTGACGGGCAGCTTGTGCGCGGCGAGGCGGAACGCCTCTTTCGCGACTTCAAGCGTCACGCCTTCCAGTTCGTACAGAACACGTCCAGGCTTGACCACGGACACCCAGAGTTCCACCGGACCCTTACCCTTACCCATACGGGTTTCGAGCGGCTTCTTGGTGATGGGTTTGTCCGGGAAGATCCGGATGTAGAGTTTGCCTTGCCGCTTCATGTGGCGGGTGGCTGCGATACGCGCCGCCTCAATCTGACGGGCGGTCAGCCAGGCTGCCTCCGTCGTGATGAGGGCGAAATCGCCAAACGAGATGCGTGCACCGCGCTTGGTCTTTCCGCGCACCCGTCCTTTCATGGACTTGCGGAACTTAGTTTTCTTTGGGCTCAACATGGCCTGCTCCGTAGAGGCGGAGGCGAAGGGGGCGTTCCCCTAACGCGCTTTGTTCTGCTTGTCGAGGACTTCTCCCTTGAAAATCCAGACTTTGACGCCAATGACGCCGAAGGTGGTTTTCGCCTCTGCAAAGCCGTAGTCGATTTCGGCGCGCAGGGTGTGGAGCGGGACACGTCCCTCGAGGTACCATTCGCGACGAGACATCTCAGCGCCGCCAAGACGGCCTGCGCAGTTGATGCGAATGCCCTTGGCGCCGAAGCGCATGGTCGTCGAGACGGCCTTCTTCATCGCGCGACGGAACGACACACGTCGCACCATCTGCTGGGCCACGTTCTCGGCAACGAGCTGCGCATCCATCTCGGCCTTACGGACCTCGACGATGTTGAGCAGTACGTTGGAGGCGGTGAGACGCTGGAGCTCGTCCTTGAGCTGCTCAACGCCTTGTCCCTGCTTCCCGATGATGATCCCGGGCTTAGCGGTGTGGACGGAGACCTTCACCTTGCTAGCGGCGCGCTCAATCTCGACTCGGGAAATGCCGGTCGCGTAGAGCTTCTTCTTCACGTACTTTCGGATCGCGAGATCCTCGTGAAGCCACTTTGCGTAGTTCTTGTCTTCGTACCACTTGCTTCGCCAGTCCTCGATGATACCGATGCGAAGCCCGGTTGGATTAACCTTCTGACCCATGGGGTGTCCTTGTTGTGGGTGGGCGCGAGCGCCTACTCTTCAGTAGTTTCGGGTCGCAGTTCGATGGTCACGCGCGACGTCCGCTTGTTGATCCGGGTCGCTCGTCCTTGAGCGCGCGGACGGAATCGTCGCAGCGTGGGACCTTCGTCCACGGTGGCAGCGGCCACAAACAGCTCGTCGACGTTCCAGTCGCGGATGTTCTCTCGAACGTTCGCGACGCCCGACTCGAGCAGTTTGATCAGCGCGCCAGCAGCTCCGCGATCGGAGAACGACAGCGTCGCGATAGCCTCGTTGACGTCCATGTGCCGAATTTGATCGGCGAGGACGCGCAACTTGCGAGGGGCGACACGTACACCATTGAGGTGGACGATGTTCGCGCGGTTTCCAAATTCGTTCTTCTTCATGTTCTCAGCGCCTCTTGGCCTTCTTGTCGACCCCGTGACCAAAGTAGGTCCGCGTGGGGGCGAACTCACCGAGCTTGTGACCGACCATTTGGTCCGTGACAAACACCGGGATGAATTTGCGGCCGTTGTGAACGGCAAAGGTGAGGCCGACGAAGGTCGGCAGAATGACCGAGCGACGGGACCAGGTCTTGATGACCCGCTTGCTACCCGTCTCAACGGCTTCGTGGGCCTTGTTGAGCAGGTGTCCGTCTACGAACGGTCCTTTCTTGATTGAACGTGGCATGTTGAACTCCCTAGTCGAGATTAGCGTCGACGCTTCACGATGAACTTGTCAGTGGACTTGTTCTTCCGCGTACGCTTGCCCTTGGTCGGGAAGCCCCACGGCGTCACAGGATGGCGACCACCGGATGTGCGGCCTTCGCCACCACCGTGCGGGTGATCGACCGGGTTCATGGCTACACCGCGAACCGACGGACGACGTCCGAGCCAGCGCGAACGGCCAGCCTTTCCGATCTTGATGTTCGCATGTTCCATGTTACCGACCTGTCCGATGGACGCGCGGCACTCTTGGAGGATCTTGCGGAACTCGCCGCTGGGGAGTCGGAGGGTCGCGTAGCGTCCTTCCTTGGCCATCAGCTGCGCGCCAACGCCGGCGCTGCGTACCATCTGCCCACCCTTTCCGGGGCGAAGCTCGACGCAGTGCACGATCGTACCGAGCGGCATGGCCTTGAGCTTCATGCAGTTGCCCGGCTTGATGTCCGCGTGGGGCGACGACAGGATCTCGGCTCCGACGACCAGGCCGATGGGAGCGAGGATGTATCGCTTCTCACCGTCGGCGTAGTGGATCAGGGCGATGCGAGCGGTCCGGTTGGGATCGTACTCGATGGTCGCGACCTTTCCGGGCACGCCAATCTTGTCGCGCTTGAAATCGATCTGACGGTACCGCCGCTTGTGACCACCGCCGCGATGGCGAACGGTGATGTGACCGTGGTGGTTACGTCCGCCGCTTTTGTGGGTCGACTCCAGGAGGCTCTTTTCGGGCTTGCCCTTAGAGATGCCTTCAAAGTCTGACAGCACGGTTCCCCGGTTGCCCGGCGAAGTTGGTTTGTATTTCTTCGTACCCATAGTTCCTTTCCTCGGGTGACTCGCTTGCGCGAGCTATTCCTCGAGCTCCGCAAGCTCGTCGCCGTAGAACTCGATCGATTCCCCGTCTCGCAGGGTTACGACCGCCTTTTTCCAGTTCGAGCGCTTGCCCATGTTTCGGCCGAAGCGCTTGCGCTTGCCTTGCATGACAGCCGTCCGCACCTTCGTGACGTGGACGTCAAAGAGCGACTCGATTGCGCTGCGAATCTGGTGCTTGTTCGCTTCGAGGGAGACCTCGAACACGTACTGCTGCAGATCGGCGCCGAGAGTCGTCTTTTCGGTGACAACGGGACGCTTGATGATTGAGAAGACACTCATGACTTCAGTACTCCGTCGATGGCCTCGATCGCGCCACGCGTGATGACGAGGTAGTCGTGGTGAACGAGGTCTCGGACGTTGACTCCAACGGTCGGGACGAACTTGCTCTTGGGCAGGTTGCGAACCGAGAGCTTGAGCGTCTCGTTCTCGATGTCGACCACGAGTGCGTTGGTGGCGCCGAGGGCGGCCAGCGCAGCGAGAGCCGCCTTTGTCTTCGCTTCGGTCAGTTCGAACGCGTCGACGACCTTCACACGGCCTTCAGCGACCTTTTGGGACAGCGCGGAGCGCAGTGCGCCTCGCTTGACCTTCTTGGGCAGCTTGTAGCTGTAGTCACGCGGCGTCGGTCCGTGGACCTGGCCGCCACCTACGAAGATGGGGGCCTTAATGTCACCGTGACGCGCTCGGCCGGTACCCTTCTGCTTGAAGAGCTTCTTGCCTGAGCCAGCCACTTCGGACCTGCCTTTGATCTTGTGGGTACCGCGACGACGTCGTGCGAGCTGCCACTTGACCACTTCGTGATGCAGGTGCGGCTTGACCGGCGCTGCGAACACCTCGTCCGAGACGTCAACCGTCCCGACCTTGGCATTTTCTAAATTGTACACGTCCAGCTTCATTTGGACTCTCCGAATTGCTCCCGTAATCCGTCTGACGCGATTAGCGGGGTCGATGGTTCAAGGGCGCCTGTCAGGTCTTGATCTCGACGTCGACACCAGGGGACAGGTCGAGTCGCATGAGCGCGTTGAGCGTTTGCTCAGTCGGCTCAAGAATATCGATGAGTCGCTTGTGCGTACGCATCTCGAACTGCTCACGCGACTTCTTGTCGATGTGGGGTCCTCGAAGAACCGTAAAACGGTTGATCGAGGTCGGCAGTGGGACAGGCCCGGCTACTTGAGCACCCGTACGCTTCGCTGTGTCGATGATCTCGGCAGCGGAGCGGTCAAGGAGCGTGTAGTCGTACGCCTTGAGTTTGATTCGAATCTTATCGTTCGCCATCTTTTCTCGCGTGTGAACGCAAAGTGAACGCCCCGTACCCGGGACGCTCACGCGGAATAAGCTACTTAAGGACCTTGGCCACAACACCAGCGCCGACGGTACGGCCGCCTTCGCGGATAGCGAAGCGCAGACCTTCGTCCATGG
>CBDUJZ010000082.1:0-22022 GCA_965367675.1 uncultured Myxococcales bacterium
GCGACCACCGCGGCGGATACTGGGGCAGCCGCCCGTACGACGTGCGCGCCGCCACCCGCGGCTCGTCGCACGCGAGCGCCCGCAACTACGACCGCGGCTTCCGCCTGGTGCGCCAAGCGCCGGTCCGCTCCTGCGACCTGCTCCTGTGCGACGAGCTCCACCGCGGCTGTGACGACTCAGGCCCCAGCGCCGGCTGCACCACCTGCGAAACGGGCTACGCCGAGGGTGGCTCCGCCTGCTACCGTGTGCCCGCGGCTCCGGTCGTCACCGCTTCCGCCATCACAACCGGCGTGGAGCTGACCTGGCCGGTCGTGGACTCCGCGACGGGCTATGAGATCAGCATCGCGTCCGGCCCGTGGCTCACGGTCGGAACAAATCGGTACGTGGACACCTCGGCGCCGGCGCCGAGCATCAATCCTTGTGCGACCGCTTACACCGCCGTCCGCTCGTCGAGCACTTCGGTGACGCTCACGTGCTCCGGCACCACCACCACGAGCGGCGCAACGGTCAGCTACCGTGTCCGCGCGGTGAACGGCCCCGTGCCCGGCGCCGTCGCGACAACGAGCCAAGGGCGACCGGCCAGCACCCGCTACTACGACTGGCAACGACGAACGACCTCCACATCTGCGTGGACTTCGCTCGCCACGCCGTCCTCGACCCCCAGCCGGACCGACACGGCCTCCACCTCGACCTCCCAGTACCGCCTAGTGGTCTCGATGTTCGGCGCGACCACGGAGTACAACCCCGTGCTCAGCCCCTGACCCGCGAACGCCGCTAGAGAACTAACCAATCACGCGAGATTGGCGTCGAGTTGACCGAGGGTTCCGACCGGTTTGTATCGATCAGCACGCGGGGCGGGTTGTAACTGTCCTTCGACTTCGCTCAAGAAGGGTCGATCGGGTGTGGAGACCTCAAATGGGTCAGCTCCCTAGAGCGCGGCCACCAGCGCACGCCAGTCCTGAAGCTCCGGAATTCCGGGCTTCCGGGCGCCGAACAGCATCGCCAGGTTTTCGCCGGCGGCATCGAACAACTCCAACGAGGTGACGATGCCGTCTTCGGTCGGCTTGCGCACCACCCACGCCGAGTCGATCAGCGCGGTGTTGGCGTGCAAGTTAAAGTCGGGGTCGAGCACGTTGAACCAATCCCCCAAACGCTTGAGCCGCTTCACCGGGCCCGAGTGGATCTGGATGCAGCCGGCGCTGCCCACAAACACCATGATGGGAGTCTCCGACCGCGAAGCCGCCTCGAGCAGCTCCTCGAACTTGTCGACCGGGACTTGCCGAGCGTGTCCTTCGGGCGCCAGCCGGAACGACTGCGTGCGCGACAACTTGAACTTGCGAAGCAGCCCGTAAAAGTCGTGCGTGTCTTGCATGTCCATCCACGCGGCCCGAAAGCCGAGCACGTCGACCTGCTCGTCCGCGATCGTCGCCGGCTTCTTACGTGCGGGCACCACGTCGAGTTGTTTGCTCTGGTCGTCGCTCATGAACGCCGCCACCAGCGTATCGTACGCCGCGCGGTCGCTCTGATCCCGCAGGTACACCTTGTGCACCGCGTTGCCCTGCCCGTCGAAGAACTGCAGCGAGTTCAGCTCGCCACGCGCCGAGTCTTTGCGCACCGCGAACGCCGACTTCCAGAAGCTCAAGAAGCAGCGCAGGTCGATGTCCGGGCCCAACACGAGTCCCACGTGGCCATCTACGCTCACGTCCTCAAACGTACCTTCGCGCTCGTGCACAAACGCCTCGTTCCGCGTGAGCACCATTACGCGACCGAGTTTTGTGAGCTCCGGCAACAGCGCCTTGGGCTCGCACCGCAAGCGACGCACATCACCATCGCCGCACTCGGTCGCCAGCAGCTGGGCCTCCGTAGTGCCTAGGCGCTTGGCCGCATCGCGAATCCGTAACTTGGGCTCACGCTCCGTCAGCTCTGCCCACGCCTTCGACAGCGCTTCCGGGGTCTCGTAAACGGGCGACGACGCGTCGGCAGGACGCGCAGAATCGGATGAAGTCAGCATGTAGCCTCCTGAGGGGTTTGGAACGATGAAGGGGACAATGGGAGAACAAACAAACGACCGGCGGCGCCGCGCTCGATGCGGGCCTCCAGGTCAAAGTAGTTGCGTAGGTTTGCGGCGGTGATGACCGCCGCCGGAGCCCCCGAGGCCACCACGCGGCCTTCGAAGAGCATCACGATGCGGTCGGCAAACTGGGCGGCGGCGTTCAGGTCGTGCAGTACCGCGACGGCACCGAGCCCCGCTCGACACAGCACCTTGACCCGCTCCAACACACCGTAAACGTGGGCCAGGTCGAGCGCGCTGGTGGGCTCATCGAGCAGCACAAAGCCTGGCGCCCGGTCGGCGGTGGGCCACACCTGTGCGAGCACGCGCGCGAGGTGCACACGCTGCTTCTCGCCGCCGGACAAGCGCGTGTAACGTCGATCACCAAAGCCCGACAGGCCGACCGCCTCGAGGGCCGCTTGCACCACGTCTTGGTCCTCGGCTGCGCTGCTCCGCGCCCGATGGGGGATGCGGCCCATCGCGACCACGTCGGAGACCGCAAAGTTAAAGTTCAGGCGGCTCGCTTGCGGCAGCACGGCGCGACGCTCGGCGAGTTGCGCCGCGGAGAGCGCTCGGGTGTCCACGCCGTCGAACAGCACCGAACCACGCGTCGGCAATGTCTCACCGGACATCATTCGTAACAACGTCGACTTCCCGGAGCCGTTGCGTCCAACAACACACACGAGCTCGCCGCGTTCGACCTGCAAGTGCGCGCCTTGCAGCACGGCGCGAGAACCATAACAAAAGTCCGCATCTTGAACCGTAATCATGACAACTCCATGCGCCGTCGCGCGGCCAGCAACAAACCCAGAAAGAACGGTGCGCCGGCGGCGGCGGTCAGCACGCCGATCGGCAGCTCCGCCGGCGCCGCGAGCGTGCGGGCCCCCACGTCCGAGAGCACCAGCAGCGCCGCGCCCAACAGCGCAGACGCCGGAATCAACGCGCGGTGCGTAGGCCCGAGCGTCAACCGCACCATATGCGGCACCACCAAGCCCACGAATCCGATGAGCCCAGCGAACGCCACCACCGCGCCGACCATGAGCGCGCTCACACACACCACACGCCGCTTGAGGGACTGCACGTTCACACCCATATGAAACGCCTCGGATTCGCCGAGCAACATCAGGTCGAGCGCGCGAGCGTCGCGAAACAGGACACCCACACCCACAGCGACCGCGATGGCCGCGACCGCGTTGGTCTGCCATGTGCCGCCGGCCAGACTGCCGAGCGTCCACAGGGTGATGTTTCGTAACTGGGCGTTATCGGCGGCGTACATGAAGTAACCGATGATCGCGAACGCACCCGCGTTCACGGCGATGCCCGCGAGCAGGAGCGTCATCACGGAGGTGTGCCCATCGTGGGTGGCCAACCGCAACGTGAGCATGGCCACCACAATGGCTCCCGCGAACGCGCACGCGGCGATGCCCAGCGTACCGGAAAGCGCCGACAAGCCTGGCAGCGTGGTCCAACCGCCGGCGATGGCGAGCACCGCGCCGAGCGCCGCGCCGCTCGAGACGCCGATAAGCCCGGGGTCTGCGAGCGGATTGCGCACCACACCCTGGAGCGCCGCGCCGGCTACCGCGAGGCCCGCCCCGGTGAGCGAGCCCAAGATGACACGGGGCAAGCGAATATCGCGCACCACCGCAGCGAACGCGGCGCTCACACTGTTGCGGTCCCAGAGCGCCGCGACCACGTCGCTCACGCTGACGCGTAGCGCGCCGACACACAAACCGAGCGCCACGGCGCCGACCCACAGGAGGGCGAGCGCGATCAGTGCCCACGCCACACGCCGGCGGCGCGGGTCAGCTGCGATGGCGGCGCTTCCAATCACTGGCGTGGCACGGCTTGAAGGCCCGCACCGCGTGGCGCGGCTTGCAGGCCAGCCGCCAGGGCCTCGACCGCCTCGCCCAGCCGGGGCCCAAACGACAACAACAGCGCGTCATCCATCACAACAAACGCCGACGCTTGGCCCGCGGGCGTCTCTGCCATACCCGGCAGCGCGAGCAGGCCTTCGGTGCCGCCCAGGCTCTCCAGCCCGCGCTCGGGCACCACGATCACATCGGGTTGCGCTGCGACGAGCGCTTCAGGCGTGAGCGGGCGAAAGCCCTCGTAGCCGGCGATCGCGTTTCGGCCGCCCGCCAGCGTGATCATCGTGTCGCCCGCGCTCGCGGTGCCGGTCGCCAGCAGCGTGCCGTGTCCACGGGCGTAGATGACAATCACCTTGGGACGCGAGGCTTCGTCGGGCACTGTCGCAGCCACCGCGTCGAGCTTGGTTTGAATGTCGGCGATAAGCGCCTCGCCGGCCTCCTGTCGCTCCAACGCCGTCGCCAGCGTGCGGATCCGGGTGAACGCGTCTTCGACCGTCGCGACCTCGGGAACCCGCAAGTACGGAATCTCTAGGCCGTCCAGCGACGCGACCGCAGCCGGCGGACCATCCGTCTCCGAACCAAAGATGGCCGTCGGGTTCACCGCAATAATCCCCTCGGCGGACAGCGCCCGATGATAGCCCACTTGCGGAAGCTCCGTCAGCGATGGGGGATGCACGCTAGACACGTCGACGGCCACGATTTGCTCCTCGAAGCCCAACGCGGCGACCACCTCGGACACACCACCACCCAAGGTGACAAGCCGCTGAGCGTCGTCCTCAAGCGTCGAGCCCTCTACCTGTTCGCCAGACGCAGCGGCCTCCGCGGTAGCGGCGGACTCTGCCGCGCTTTCGCTCGAGTCGTCCGCTGCCTGGGGCTGACAGCCAGCGGCCGCGGCGCAGATCAGAAATGACAACACAGCCACGCGAGATGTTTGCGAAATCAACGGCGTAAGCCGCTGAGAGAACAGTGGGGCGGGAAGTGAAAACAAAACACTCACAACGGCTCGGAGGCAGAGGATTCGAATTGGTAAGAGAGGCTGAAGAAGACGGCTTGTCGGGTGAAGGGCCCCCAGTTCGGGTCGGAGGTGCCCGTGAGGTTCTCCACGTCGACCTGCGCGCGTAGGCCCATGTCGAAATCCCACGCCACGCCGGCATCGAGCGTGGTGACCGCGTCGGCTGAGGGTGAACCGATGGGTACGGTCATGGCGCCGCGGACGCGCGCGCGGGCCCAGGCGCTGAAACGATCGTCGGCCCACTCACCCAGCACCGAGACCGCACCATCGTGGACCGCGCTAAAGGCCAGACGCGCATCCGTCTCGGCCACGTGGCTGTACGGCAACCACGCGTAACTCGCGCGTAGCGACAGGCCACCGGGGAGTCCATCCAAGCGCGACGAAGCGTTAACACCGGCGCTGTCTACACGGTCCGTGTTTGCATATTCGAATGTGGTCGCGCCGAGCGTGTCGGTGCTGAGGGGGGTGACGGTGACGGCGTTGGCGAGGGACTGGCGGTACCCCTCCAGGCTGTAGGACCACACGCCGGCCTGCCCCCGGATTCCCGCGCGAACACCGAGCAAGCGCTCCGGTTCAAGGTCGGGGTTTCCGTCGACAATGTAGCCGACCTCGGTGTGGTCGAATCGAAAGTAGCGCTCTTCAGGCGTCGGAGTTCGGCGCGTCACCGAGCCGCTTACAAATGTCGCGAACACATCGCTCAGTTCGTAAGACAGCGCGAGGCTCGCGACGCCGCCCAGCCCAAACTCGGAGTGATGCTCTCCGAACACACGCGCGTCTGCGGCCACCCGGTTCGACAACTGCCATACGTCGGCGAGGCCCAGCCCCACCGAGGCAAATCCCCGCGCGAAAGCACCATCGTCCGACGGCGCGTCGTCTTCCGAGTTGCCTACGGGCTCGCCTTCACGCGTGGCGCGGCCGCCGCGCAGCACCAGCTCCGGCTGCAAGGTGTGGTCTCCCGTCCAGACGGTGGCGAGCACGGTCTGCCGCACGCCCAAGTCGACGGTCTCGCTGTTGGGAATCTGGACGCTGTCGCGGACGCGCTCTTTGTCGAATACGTAGCGCTGTTGCGTCAGCGCGGTGGTGTGTTGCACGCGCCAGTCGCGGTCCGGCCGCCAGTCGCCCGCCAGGCGGAGGTCGAGCACGCCGAGCCTCGTGCGGTCGTCGAAGAGCCCATTGAGCAACACCGGAGATTCCGCGGAGAGGCGGTCGCGTGCGTCGTCGGTGAGCGCGTGTCGGCGCGTCGCGGTGTGTGCATACGAGGCGCGCAGGGTGAGGGACTCGCCGGGTGCACGCTGCCAGCGCATGTGCGCGCGGCCCACGCTGAGCGACTGGGCGGGGCGATCGGGGGTGCCGTCGTCATTCACGTCCACTGACGCTTCGTTCGAGAAGCTGCCGCCGATGCCCATGTGCAGAGAGTCGCCGACGGGGCCTTCGACGGTGCCGTCGAGGCCGAGCTCTGTGCTGCCTTGGTCGGCGGCGACGCCGGTGCGGGCGCCGAGTCGTACCCGCAGGTTGTCGGACGCCCGCGTGATGATATTGATGACCACGCCGCCGGCGTCTCCCGAGCCGGCGGGACCGCCTCCACGGTGCACATCGATGCGGCGGATGCTCGCCGGGTCGACAGGCACGGAGGCCAGATCCGTCGCGGGACCGGCGCGGGAGTTGAGCGCGCGTCCCACCGGAACGCCGTCGACCAAGATGACGACCTGTGAGGCCGGCAGGCCATCGACCGTCGCGGTGGTACCGAGTCCGGAGCGACGGGTGAGGACCACTCCGGGGATGTCCTCGAGCGCCTCATCTAGGCGGTCGGCGCCAGCGCGTTCGGCTTCGTCGCGGGTGACCTCTTCGAACGCGGAGTCAGGCGCCGAACCGATGGTCATCGACACGTTCTGCGCGACGGCTTGCCCGGGGATTAGGGTGGCAGCCAACGTGATGACGAAGACCGCAAGGCCAGTACAGAACAGCGCCTGCAAGCGAACACAGTCATAAGATGTTATGAATGTGTTCAATTCCACAGCTCCGCGGGCAAGGCCAGAGCGGACGCGTCTTGCAGCGTTCCGGGGCGCAGATGCACCAACGTCCCAGGCGCGCTGCTCAGCGCCAGCGCCCCACGTTCATCCCGGACAACAAACAGCGAGAACGGGACGTCGGGTGCCCACAGCGCGATCTCCGGCCGGTCGCTGATCTGGACCACAGCGGCCGGGGCACCGGTGGCGATCTGGACGCTCGCCACGCCCCCTGCGACCAGGTAGCTGGCCGCTGCGGAGTCACCGAACTCCAGCGTCACCTCGTGCAGCTCTCCGTCCTGCAGCGGGGTCTGGTTGCCAGGGTTCGCGGACAGCGGAACGCAGCGCGACGACAACGTGAGCGTGTCCATCGTGGGGGACGAAGCCGTCCACGCGCACACCCGGAAGTCGGCCATAGCCTGAAGGACAAGCAGCGGCTCGGACTCGGATTCACACCCGCTGCCACAATCGGTGGCGCTCGCATCCGAGGACGCGGAGGCCGCGCCACCGAAGGTGCCGTGTGTCGTGCCGAGTGCGTCGTTGAGAACGCCGCGCAGCACGCTCGACGATGGGGTTCGTAGCGCGGAGGGCACTGCGAGCGCGGAGGCGGCGAGCTCGAGAGACGCGAACGGGTCTACGTCTTCGTCCAACGGCGCGCGCCAAACCGTAACACCCTCGCCCCGGTCCCCGACCCAATACAAAGAAGGCTCAGCGACCGAGAACCCAGCGGCGGGCACGACGCGGCGGTCGGTCCGTAATACCAAGTGGTGCGGCTGGCTGCAGTCGGCCTCCGACAATGTTTGCACATTGACGCACACCCATCCATCTTTAACGGAGGCTTCGAGCTCCAGCATCTGGGCGGGTTCCCAGCCGTTGTCCCAGTTGGAGACGGCGAGCGAGAAGTAGCCGCTCGCGCCGTCCATATTGTAGTACGACAGCACGCGAACTTGCGCGGCGGTGTCGCCCCACCGGGCGCCGTAGCGCTCCGGTTTGGGCGTGAGCACGTGTGTTTGCTCGTCGTAGTCGTACCAGGTGTTAGCGATGCCGAGCGCTTCGGGCACGAAGGCGGTCAACGCTGGCGACGGGGTGAACGGCGTCGGGGTGCCGGCGTCCGCGGTCGCGCCACCGTCGAGCGCGCCGCCGTCGGTGAGTCCGACGTCTGGGGCGTGCGCGGCGTCTTGCTGGCCAAGCGGCGTGTCGTTGGCGCTAGGCTCGGGGGCACATGCCCCCCAGCCCAGCGCGCAGACGACCGCACACG
This sequence comes from uncultured Myxococcales bacterium, assembly GCA_965367675.1. Classification (GTDB taxonomy): domain Bacteria; phylum Myxococcota_A; class Bradymonadia; order REDH01; family REDH01; genus CBDUJZ01. The sequence continues at coordinate 8,195 of CBDUJZ010000082.1, forward strand.
CCCGCGACGGCGCAGTGCGCAGGAGCGCGGTGCACAGCAGCGAGCGGGAGCGAGATGAAGCGCGGAGGGTGATCACAGCGCCTTCACACGCAGCGTGAACACGCCGTCGTCCCAACCCGTGATCGCGATCTGATGCACCGCGTGGCTCACGGGCTCGTACACGAAGAACACGGCGTTCTCGGTGGGGGTCACCGCGTGGGTCTCCGGGTTGTAGTCGTACCAGACGCTGAACGCGGTCACCGGGGTGTCACGGCCTTCGGTCACCACCTCGCAGGCCTCGTCGATGAAGTCGTCGGTCGCCCACTCGGCGTCGCGGCCCGGCATGGCGGCGTCGTCGAAGGGCACGCCGTCCGCGCGGGTGAGCATCAGGCCCGCGCCGCCGGAGTCGGCGCTGTTGGTGCGGATGGTCGCGCGCTTGAACGCGAGCCACCATGCGCCGGACTCGAGCGCCTCAAGGTCGGTGATGGGCACCGCCTCCCCGGTGGTGATGTCCACGTACACGTACGGCTCGGTGGCCGCGCCGGCGGCGCCGCCCGCGGATGCGTCGATGGTGAAGGTCCAGCCGGACTCGGCGTCACCGGTGGCCTCGACGGTGCCGGTGGAGACGGCGTCGACGGCGCCGAGCGCTTCGGCGGCGGCGGCAACCTCATCGCAGGTCTCGCCGGTGTCGGTCTCGCCGGTGTCGGTCTCGCCGGTGTCGGTCTCGCCGGTGTCAGTCGCGCCAGTGTCAGTCGCGCCAGTGTCGGTCGCGGTGGCATCTTCGGCGCCGGTGTCCCCCTCAAGCACGTCGGTGCCAGCGTCGGCTTCGGCGGCATCTAGGCCGCCCACATCACCCGCTCCGGAATCCGTGGAGCCGGTATCGGCCGCGCCCGTGTCGAGCTGCACCTGCGGGTCTTCGTCGGCGCATCCAGCGAGGAGCGCGACAGAGAGGAGGGAGAAGGAGAGGCGAGAAGCTGTGATTCGTTTGCGCTGCATGATCTGTGGTTCCGGTCAAAGTGATTTAGCGCGGGGACCGTCCGTCTATTCTAAATGATAATGGATATCAAGACGGTTTAGATACGGACCGGAACGCGAGCCGGTGACCGGTTCAGATCTGCCCACAACCTAGATTGGCAAGGGATTTACTCAGACTCGCGACCCTTCAGACCGGCGAATGGCGCTTCCCCTACCCTGTCGATAGATCCGAAAATGATCCTCGTGATCATTTTCAGTGTTCAAGCGCGCACGATAACCACGGACCGTGCGCCCACGGCGCTCCAACCGACCCCGCTCCGGCGCGAGGTGGTCACGAGAGGTCGATCAGCGGGAGCGCGGGATCACGTCCTGTGCAACGTCCCCAATCCAAGAGCGGGCGGGCCGGCGCTAGGACGCGTCGCGCTCGGCGTACAATCGGTCCAGCGCGACCTGCATCGCCACCTGCACCTGCGCATCACACGCAGCAACGTACGCATCGTCCGCCGCGGCCTCTTTGCCGGAACGCTCGAAGGCGATCGGCTCCAGGACCTCTTGGAAGATCCGCGAGCGCATCGGGATGAAGGGCGGCATGGGGCCCAGGGTGAGCCCCCACGGGATCGACAACGTGACCGGCCACGACTTGAGCCGCAGCCACCGCGCGACCGGGAACCGCCGCGCGAATCCGCGGCCATGATGCAGCACGTAGAACACCTCGTGCGCGCCGGCGGTGACCAGCGGAATCACGGGGACACCATGCAGCAACGCCAGGCGCAGGTAGCCCTTCCGCCCGCCAAAGTGGATCTGCTTGCGCTCGGAGTAGGCGCGAAACGCGTCCTCGTCTCCGCCGGGGTAAACGAGCGCTTTGCTGCCCTGTTTAAACAGCCGCGCGGCGTTGTCGTGGCCCGCGCGAATGGCGCCCAGCGGGATCACGATGTCGCGCAGGAGCGGAGCGCGCACCGCCCAATCGTGGGCCAGTCCGTAGGGCACATCTTCGGCGCCGCGGGCGTTGAACAGGCGATAGCAGAACACGAAGGTGTCCGGGCTCACCATGCCGCCGTTGTGGTTGCCCACGTACAGCGCCGGACCCGACGGGATGCGCTCCAAGCCGGTTACCTGCGGTCGAAAGTACGCATCGATCCACGGGCCAAAGGTAGCCGAGAACTTTCGCAACAACTCGGGGTTCCGGTTGTCGAGCGAGTCGATATCGTAGCGCGCCATGCGGGCCCTTCATTTGTAGGTGAGCCGCGAGGATAGCGCATTGCGTGTCGGGCGCACACCAGCGCGTGGGCCCGACACCGCCGAAGCGTGCGGACCAGCAACGGTGGGCTCGGTGCACGGCCCCCACACGGGTTGGCGCTCGCGCTAGTAGGCGTCCACGTGCACGGAGCGCACGGCGCGGCCGGACGGGTCGGCCATGTCCTTGAACGACGCGTCCCACTCGAGCGCGGTCTCGGTGGAGCATGCCACCGACTTGCCGCCGGGCACACACGCCGCCGACGACGCGCTCGGGAAGTGCTCCGCGAAGATGGAGCGGTAGTAGTACGCCTCTTTGGTGTCCGGCGTGTTGTGCGGGTAGCGGACCGCCGCGCTGGCCATCTGTTGGTCGGTGACCTGCTCTTCGGCGTGGGCCTTGAGCGTGTCGATCCAGCCGTAGCCGACACCGTCGGAGAACTGCTCCTTCTGACGCTTGGCGACCGCCTCGGGCAGCAGGTGCGCGAAGGCGTCGCGCAGGATCTGCTTCTCGAGTTTGCCGCCGCCGCACATCTTGGCTTGCGGGTCGATGCCCATGGCCACGTCCATGAACTGCTTGTCCAGGAACGGCACGCGGGCTTCGACGCCCCAGGCGGACATCGACTTGTTGGCGCGCAGGCAATCGAACAGGTGCAGGCTCTTGAGCTTGCGCACCGTCTCGTCGTGGAACGCCTCGGCGCTCGGCGCCTTGTGGAAGTACAGGTAGCCGCCGAAGATCTCGTCGGCGCCCTCGCCCGAGAGCACCATTTTGACGCCCATCGCTTTGATCATCCGCGCCATCAAGTACATGGGCGTGGAGGCGCGAATCGACGTCACGTCGTACGTCTCGATGTGGTGGATGACATCGGACAGGGCGTCGAGGCCCTCTTGCACGGTGAAGTGCATGGCGTGGTGCACGGTGCCGATGTGGTCGGCGACCAGCTGCGCGGCGACCAGGTCGGGCGAGCCCTCCAGGCCGATGGCGAAGGAGTGCAGGCGGGGCCACCACGCGCGGGTGCTGTCGTCGTCCTCGACCCGCTTCTCGGCGTAGCGCGCCGCGACGGCCGCGACGATGGACGAGTCCAGCCCGCCGGAGAGCAGCACGCCGTAGGGCACGTCGGACATCAAGTGGCTGTGCACCGAGTTCTCGAGCGCGTCGCGAATCATCTCGGGCGACGTGGGCGTGCCGGTCACGTTGGCGAAGTCTTCCCAGTCGCGCTTCCACCAGCGCTTGAGCTCGCCGTCGCGGCTGTCCAGGTAGTGCCCGGGCGGGAACTCCGAGATGGTCTCGCAGGCCGGAACCAGCGCCTTCATTTCGGAGGCCACGTAGAAGTTCCCGGCCTCGTCGTAGCCCGTGTACAGCGGGATGATGCCCATGTGGTCGCGGGCGATCATGTAGCTCTGATTCGTCTCGTCGTAGAGCACGAACGCGAACATGCCGCGGAGGTCGTCCAGGAACTCCACGCCGCGCTCTTGGTACAGCGCGAGGATGACTTCGCAGTCCGACTTGGTCGAAAACGCGTAGTTGTTCTTGAGCTGCGCGCGGAGCTCGCGGTGGTTGTAGATCTCACCGTTGACCGCGAGCGCGCACTTGCCGTCGGGGCTCATGAGCGGCTGCTTGCCGCTCTCGACGTCGACGATCGCCAGGCGCTCATGCACCAGAATCGCGCCCTCGTTTACATACACACCGGACCAGTCAGGGCCGCGATGGCGCTGCAGTTTGGAGAGCTTCAGCGCTTGCGCGCGTAACGCTTCCGCGTCCGACTGGAGATTCAGAATGCCGAGGATGGAGCACATCGTGTTCTTTCGGGGGTGTACGCTGTGACGACCGGCGCGACAATGCCGCGCCGCGTCATTTGGACCCAGCCTAGCGGATAGTTGGGTCGACGGCCAACCCGTGTGCACGCGATGGCGGTCGACCGGGTGCGCGATGCCCCCGCGTCCTTCCTACGGGCGGTCGAACTCGGCGTGCAGCCGGCCCCAGCGCGTGCCGCGATCGCTGACGCGAATGTGATCCACGCCCGCGCGGCGGACCAAGGCGCCGAGCAGCGCGGCGCCAGCGGGCAGCACGTCGGCGCGCTTGGGCGGGACGCCGGCGATGCCCTTGCGACGCTCCAACGACACGGACGAGACGCGCGTGAACACGTCGTCGATCGCGGACAGCGACAGCCGGCTGCCGTGCACCACCGTGGGGTCATACACGTCCATGCCGAGCGCCGCGGTCAGCACGGTGGTGACGGTGCCGGCGATGCCGACCATGGGCACGGGCGGCCCCGACAGGATGGCCTCGACCTTGGACGTGAACAGCGCGGTGTCGAGGGCCAGCGCGAGCGCGGAGTGGTCGTTCGGCTTCAGCGGCGCGTTGCGAACGCAGCGCTCCGTGAGGCGGACCGAACCGATGTCGATGGACACCATCGCGGACGTGTTCTCGCTCGCTCGGATGAGCTCCGTCGATGCGCCGCCGATGTCGACGACGAGCATCTCTTTGAGGTCCGGAAACGCCCGCTGGGTCGCGAGCAGCGCGAGCTCGGCTTCACGTTCACCGCTGATCACGTCGACGGCGGTGCCGATGGTTCGGGCCAGCCGAACCGCGACGTCCGGGCCGTTGTTGGCGCGGCGGAACGGTGCGGTCCCGGTCACGACGACCTCGTCGACGCCGAGCGAACGGGCGCGCGCTGTGAAGCGCCGGAGCACGGCCTCAGCGCGGGCGATGCCGGGTTCCCCGAGCACCCCGTGGGCGTCGAGGCCCTCGGAGATCCGGGCGACGTCGACGTGGTCTTCGATGGGTTGCCAAACGCCCTGCCCGTCGCGTTCGGCGACGAGCAGGATGATGGAGTTGGACCCGATGTCGTAGCTAGCAACGCGCACCGACTACCTCCGGACGCGGAACTCGGCCCGGCGGTTGCGCGTGTGGTCACTCGAGACGGGCATCTCTGCGCCGTAGCTGATCATGGTGATCTGCGACGGGTCGACGCCCATGCGCACGAGGTACTCTTTGACGGCGCGCGCGCGGCGGTCACCGAGCGCGAGGTTGTACTCCGTGGAGCCTCGGGCGTCGCAGTGCCCTTCGATCTGCATCCGCCACGAGGGGTGGCGTACCATCTGCTCGGCGTGCGCGTTGAGGACACGCTGCGCGGAGGGGTCGATGGTGGCGGCGTCATACTCGAACATGACGGTCACAAAGTCGTAGTCGGTGACGACGGCTTCGCCCTGGTCGCGGGTGGTTTGACGCTCGACCACTTCTTGTGTCGCGTTCGCTTCGCGCTCGCAGTCCTCGGCGTTGGCGGCGGCGAGCTCCCGGGCGCGGGCGGCTTGTTGTGATGCGGCGTCGGCGAGCTGCCGAGCACGCGGGTAGTCGCGCGATGCGTAGGCGGCCTCGGCCTGCTCGAGCAGGTTCCGGGCGGCACGGTATTCGGCGGCGGCACAGCGCTCTGCGTCCGCGGAATCGGCGAACGCGGCTCGCGCGGCGTCCATGGAGTCGGTGGGGGGCTTGCCGCCACACGCCGCGAAGAACAGCGCAAGCGCTAGAATGCTAACGTTCCCAAGCAGGTGTTTCATGCGTTAACGCTCCCAAGCTGGTGTTTCATAGGTTCCGGAGAGGATTTCGGTCTGAGTTTGGCCGTCTTCGGTCATGATGTAGAGCGCACCACCGGCGCCTGCATTTCCGCCCCGAGACGAGGTGAACACGAGGTAGCGCCCATCGGGGGACCAGCTCGCTTCGCGGTTGTCACCCTGGTCTTGGGTGAGTCGCTCGATGTAGCCGCCGCCGGGCTCGACTGTGAAGATGTCGAAGCGTCCGCGGCTGTCGCGTCCGGTGAACGCGATGCGATCGCCGTTGGGCGACCAGTCCGGAGAGGTGTTGTAGTTTCCGGCGAAGGTAACGCGGCGCTGGCCGGAGCAGTCGCTGTTCATGACGTAGATCTGGGGGCCGCCGGAGCGGTCAGAGGTGAAGGCGATTTGCGAGCCATCGGGGGACCAGGTGGGCGAGACGTCTTCGGCCGTGTTGTCCGTGCAGCGGCGCACGATGTCGCCGGCGGTGTTGAGAACGTAGATTTCGGTGCTGCCGTGCATGGAGAGCGTGACGGCGATCTCGCCGCCGCTGGGCGAGGCTTCGGCTCCGGAGTTCACGCCGGGTCGGGCGGAGAGCACGCGGGCGTTGTTGTTGCCGATGAAGATGTCCGGGTTCCCGTTGGCGTACGAGGTGTACATGATCTCGCCGCCGGGGCCGAAGGCGGGCAACAGGTTGATGGACGAGTTGCTGGTCACGGAGCCGACGCCGGAGCCGTCCATGGTCATCACGCGGATCTGCTTTCGGTTGGCGCTGTCGCGGCCGACGAAGGCGATGCGGGACCCGAAGATGCCGTTGGAGCCGGTGTAGTAGTTGATGACGAGGTTCACGAACTCGTAGACCTTGTCGCGCACTTGGTCGCGGGGCACGACGCCGTTGGTGAAGCCGATGTCGAGCTCGCTCTGGTTGTCGATATCGAACAGTCGGAAGTCGATCGAGACTTGGTTTCCAGCGACGGTGAACGCGGTTTTGACGAGCGCCTGGGCGCCCACGTTGTACCAGTTCTGGAAGTTGATCGACGCGGTGTTCATGCCCTCGGTGGAGGGGTCGAAGAAGTAGCGGTCGGGGCCGTACACGTCGAAGTAGCCGGCGATGCTGAGGCACGAGCGAATCGTGTTCGCGATCATCGCGCGGTTGCCGTCGGGGTCAGACGCGCCGAGGTCGAAGGTATCCGGCACGGCGATCGGCGTGATGAACCGGCCGCCACCCGCGGTGATCGGCGGCAGCTCGATGGCACCATCGGCCGGGCCTGCGCCGGTCGTTCCGGTGGTTTGCGCCACAGCTTGGGCCCCGATCAGCACACCGATCAGTGCGCAGAAGACGAAGGCCAACAGAGAGACAGGGAGTTTGTTCATCGTTCGTTTCGGATGGGCGCGGTCGGGAGCGCGGAGCGCGGGAAGCGGTCGGCGACGCAGGGCACTTGTGAGGGATCGGGCGCAGCCGGGCGGAAAAGTCCGCCGGCGATTTGCGGCCGAATACAGCGCGGCACGTTACACAACTTCAGACTACGGCGTAGCACCTACATGTGTACCGCGCGAATTTCGGGCGACTGGGTTGGCCAACCTCGGCGAGCGGGGGAACATTCCGCGGGTGAAGGACGGCTGGTCGATTTTGGTCGCCGCGCCGGTACGCACGGAACACCGTGTTTTCACGCGTTCGTTAACCTCCGGGCCTTGCCACGCATTTTCGGAGCAAGTATGCTTTACCCACTGGTATCGTCCGCAGGGGGACTCTGTGCCCCGACCGTGAACCACCCGACGCGAACAGTTGGCCCGTTTGCTATCGCAAGGGCCAAACCCCAAGGAGCGCAGCATGTCCCCGATTCGTACGTTGAGCCTCTCGCTCGCCCTCTTTAGTGTGGCGCTTTTCGGCTGCGGCGCAGACGAGCCATCCGACGGCGGAACGTCCTACGAGCTTTCCAGCACGTCGCTGGTGTTCGACATGCCCGACAGCGTTCAGACGCTGCCGTTCACCGTACAAAACACCGGGTCGAGCGAGCTGAGTGTCGACATGCCGAGCAGGCTGACCGCGGGCTATGAGATCGTGCAGATTCCAGGACGATTCGATTCTTCTTCGAATGGGATGCCGAGTCCCATACTCAGCGCCAGCGTCGCCCCAGGCGCGTCCTTCACGTTCGAGATTCTCCGACGGCCAAGCGGCGAGATGGTGGAGGGGGCGCTCGTCATCAGACTCCGTCAGGGGAGCGTCAGAGAGACCTTCTCGCTGCCGCTGATCGCGGATGGGCCGATCGGGCGCCTGTACGTCACGCCCGAAGCCCTCGAGTTCTCCGATATCCCCGCGTCCGACGAGGCCTACAGTACGGCGACGCTGGTGAACATTGGCGATCGACCGCTCACGATCGAGCACTTCGGGGTCGAAGGCGACGACGACTTCGCGATCGCAGAGGGAGAGGAGTTCGACGAGCCCTTCGTGCTCGGCCCGGACGAGACGCGCGACGTCACCGTCAAGTTCGTCTCGTCGGAGCGCGCCGGCGTCGGCGCGGACTTGGTCGTTCGCTCGCGGCAAGGGCTCGCGCCAACACAGACCCGTCTGGTGCGCCTGGGCGCAAACCCGATTCCGTAAGGACTGGAGCGCCGTAGGGGGTGGAGACCGAGCGCCGTAGGGGTGGAGACCAGCGTCGCTCGTGAACGACATACGTGGAACTCCTTGATCCGAACCGTCATCGCGGGCGCGCCTCGGACCTCCGTTCCTGGACGCAAACTCGCGGATTGGATACCCTTGACGGACGTCCAACAGTTCGTCTCCAAGATTGCGGGTTCTCCATGTTCCAATCGCGTCTGCGCGTCCTATTTTGCCTTCTCAGCCTCGTCGGCGCGACGGCGTTCTCCACGTCGGCGCACGCCGGCATGGCCCAGGTAGTCAGCGACGCCGGAGCACCGGACCCGTGGCTCACCAGCGCGCTCTCGGGCACCGGAGTCTCCGGCGTTTCGGGGACACCAGACGCGTACGATGTGGGAACCCAGACCGTAGCCGCATTGGAGACGCTCGACCCCACAGTAGACGTCGTGTTTTGGAGCGCCACGCGGTCCTCCAACGGATACGCCGCGTCTACCATCGAGGCCATCACGGAGTGGGTCCACCAGGGCGGATACCTGATGATCACGGGCAACGGTGGAAACCCAGACATCCTCAACCTGATCGGGGCGACCACGATCAATGTGGTCGCGCCGGGCGAAGCCACCGTCGCATCGTTCAACAGCCCCATGGTCCGCGGGCTCATCGACATCGCCGGGTTTGGGCGACCGGCGGCGACGTCCCCGGTCACCGTGCTCGGCGGGCTGACGCCGAGCGCCCGCGTCGTCCTCGGAGCCCCCGACGCGGCGGTGTTGACCGAGCGCGCATTCGGCCGCGGCGTGGTGGCTTTCGCCGGCATCGGATTTCCCGGCGACACGAGCGAGCGACCCGAGTGGAGCGTCACCTCCCCGCTCGAAGACGCGCTGTACAACGCGGCCGCTCGAAACTTCACCCGCAACGCCGTCGACGCCCGGGTCAACAACATCCTCGTGGTCTCGGACAACGGCGCAGACCTGAACATCGTGGACGCGCTCGCGGTCGACGACCACACCGTGACCACCGTGTCAGGCGCCTTCGAGATGGACGGCCGCACCGCGGTGCTCGAAGGGGACCTCTCCGCCTATGACGCCGTCTTTTGGAGCGCGTCCGGCAGCGGCGCGGGCAGCGCACACGACGCGGCGACCACCAACGCGTTGACCACCTTCGTGACCCAGGGCGGGCTCTTGTTCGTGACCGGCAAGGACGCCGTCGCCGCGCCCGCAGACCCCAACCTGATCGCCCTGCTCGGCTGCACCGGGAGCGTCGACACCACGTCCCCCCCGACCGACATCGCCGACGAGGGGAACTTCCTCACCCACCGCGAATTCGACGTGCGCGAGCGGTCCATCGTCGGACTGACCACCGACCGCGACGCGCTCACGGGCTGCGGGAGTGATGTGACGGTGCTCTCCGCGTCGAGCAACAACGCTGCGCACGCCCAGCTCACGCTGCGGCGTCTCGGACTCGGCTGGGTGGCGTTCTTGAGCAATGGCGACGGCGTGGGCCCCGTGCCGTCGTGGACCGCCACCGACGCCCCAAACAGCACCGCCAACGAGCTTATCCGGAACTTCGCCAGCGGCGCCCGGCGACTCGACTTCGACGGCGACGGCAACGTCTTCTTTGACTGCGCGCCCTTCGACGGCGCCGTCCACCCCGGCGCCGACGACCTCTGCGATGGGATCAACAACGACTGCGACGCCGCGACCGTGGACGGCGCCGGCGAGCCCGGATTTGGCGACGCCTGCGACGGCCCCGACTCCGACCTGTGCACCGAAGGCGTCATGGCCTGCACCGACGCCGTCATGGTCTGCACCGACGAGACCGGCGACGCCGTCGATATCTGCAACGGCCTGGACGACGACTGTAACCCCGCCACCGACGACGGCTCCGCCGAGCCCACCCTCGGCGACGACTGCGACGACGAACACGACACCGACTTGTGCTTGGACGGCGAGGTCATCTGCGCCGAAGGCGTCCTGCAATGCACCGACGACGCCGACTCCATCCCCGACCTGTGCGACGGCCTCGACAACGACTGCAACCCGTCGACCGCTGACGGTGCGGATGAGGCCACCCTCGGCAACGTGTGTGACGGCGACGACGACGACCTGTGCACCGACGGCGCCATCGCCTGCACCGACGCCGTCCTGGCCTGCGACGACGACGCCACGGCGATTTTGGACCTGTGCAACGGCGTCGACGACGACTGCAACCCCGACACCGACGATGGCTCCGGAGAGCCCACGCTGGGCAATGAATGCGACGGCGAGGACGTGGACCTGTGCGCCGAGGGCGCCATCGTGTGCACCGACGCGACGCTCGAGTGCACGGACCTGTCGGGCGACAACGAAGAGCTGTGCGACGGCGTCGACAACGACTGCGACCCGGACACTTTGGACGGCGCGCACGAGTTCACGCTCGGCCAAGAATGCGACGGCGCGGACGCCGACTTCTGCGACGAGGGCAACCTTATCTGCGCCGACGGCGAGATGACCTGTAACGACGTCACCAGCGACAACTTGGAGCTGTGCGGCGGCGAAGACGAGGACTGCGACGGCACCGAGGGCGACGACGACAGCGACATCGCGACGAGCGACGCAGCGGTCACCGGCGCCAACGTGTGGTTCGCCGACGCGGACAACGACGGCTGCGGCGACCCAGCCGCACGCCTCCAGATCTGCAGCGACGAGGTGCCCGCTGGATACGTGAGCAACAGCGACGACGTGTTCGACACCGACGGGCGCTGCTGCCGCAACGGTCTGACCACCGGCGACGAGGTCTGCGACGACGGCAACTCGTTCATCAACGACGGCTGCGACCTGGACTGCATGGTCGAGCCCGGCTGGGCCTGCGACGGCATCGCGCGCGCCACCTCGAACTGCGCCCAGACCTGCGGCAACGGCACGCTGAACGCCTTCGAGGACTGCGACGACGGCAACTTGGACGGCGACGACGGGTGCACGGACACCTGCACGGTCGAGGACGGCTGGGTGTGCAACAGCGCGGTCGACGGCACGTCGGTGTGCATCCCCACCTGCGGCGACGGCGTCGCGTCGGGCGGCGAGCGCTGCGACGACGGCAACACCTCGAGCGGCGATGGCTGCTTCGACTGCCTGCCCGAGGCCGGCTTCGCGTGCACGATCACCGACTTCGTCTCCACCTGCACGGAGTCATGCGGCGACAACGCGGAAGGCCCGGGCGAGATCTGCGACGATGGCAATATCGTCGCCGGCGACGGCTGCTCGCCGATCTGCGAAGTCGAAACCGGCTGGACGTGCGCGCCGTTCAACAACTGCTTTGGCACCTGCGGCGACGGCGTCGTGGTCGGCGACGAAGCCTGCGATGACGGCAACACCGAGGCCGACGATGGCTGCGACGCGGCGTGCGGCGTCGAGGCGAACTGGGTCTGTGACGGCGTGCCCTCCACGTGCACCCTGCAGGCGTTCTGCGGCGACGGCGCGCGCGACGACGGCGAGGCTTGTGACGATGGAAACGACGCGGCCGACGACGGCTGCGACGCCCTCTGCGACGTGGAGCCCGGCTGGGTCTGCGACGACGGCGCGCCCTCCACCTGCGTGACCGACGGCGACGACGATGGCCTGCCCGACACCGACGACAACTGCGTCGACGCGGCGAACGCCGACCAAGAGGACCTGGACGAAGACGGCGAAGGCGACGCCTGCGATGACGACGACGACAACGACGGCGTGGACGACGCGGACGACGCCTGCCCGATGGTCGCCGGAGACGGCCCGGACGGTTGCGAAGAGCAGCCGGAAGTGGAGCCCGACGCGGGCACCGACACCGGCATGGACACCAGCGGGGACGCGGGCGACGAAGGCGGCGACGTGAGCGGGGGCAGCGGCGGCGGCTGCGCGAGCGCCCAAGGCGGACGCGGCGGGCTGTGGCTCGGACTGCTGGCGTTCGGCCTGCTCCGCCGGCGGCAGCGCTAATGGCGGCCCACGGCATGCTGCGTGAGCTCGGTTCCCACCTGCGCGAGCCGGCCTCCGCGGCGGCCGTGGCCCTGCTGACCGTGGTCGCGTTCGGGTGCGGCGACTCACCGGCCGAACCGGGCGCCGACGCTGCACTCGACACCAGCGCGGACGTGATGGCGGACGTCGCGGGTGACACGACGGCGGATACCGCCGCGGACACGTCGGGCGATACCGGCGACCCCGCGTTTTCTGCCGCCCTCGCCGCGTACTGCGATGGCCGCGAAGACGCCGTCGAGGGCCGCATCGACGACGTGCTGACCACGCTGACGCTGGCCCAGAAGGTGGCGTTCATGCACGGCGATTCCGGGCTCCCGCTCGACGGCACGTGGACCACCGGCAGCTTAGAAGAGGCCGGCATTCCGGGCTTCCGCATGCTCGACGGGCCGCGCGGCCTCAGCCGGTTCTCCGGCATGAACGGCACCGCGTTTCCGGTCGGCATGGCCCGCGGCGCCACGTGGGACGCGGAGCTGGAAGCCGAGGTTGGTCGCGAGATCGCCGCGGAGCTGCGCATCGCCGGCGCGGACACCCTGCTGGCGCCCACCGTCAATGTGCTCCGCCACCCCCGCTGGGGCCGCGCGCAGGAGACCTACGGCGAGGACCCGTTCCACCTGGGCGTCATGGGCACCGGCTTTGTGCTCGGCGCGCAGGAGCACACGCTCACGGTGGTCAAACAGTACGCCGTGAACAGCATCGAAAACACGCGGCTCGTGGTGGACGTTCAGGTGGACGAGCGCACGCTGCGGGAGACCTACCTGCCGCACTTCGCCGCCATCGTGCGCGACGCGCAGCCCGCCGGCGTGATGACCGCGTACAACAGCATCAACGGCGACTGGGCGTCCGAGAGCGGGCACCTGATTCAGGACATCCTCCGCGACGAGTGGCACTACCCCGGCTTCACGGTTTCGGACTGGTCTTGGGGCACGCACGACACGCTGAACGCGATCAACGCCGGCCGCGATATCGAGATGCCGGTGCCGCAAATCTACGGCCGACCGCTCATCGCCGCCGTCGAAGATGGCACGGTCGATGTTGCGCTGATCGACGCCGCCGTGCGCAGAATCCTACGCGCGCAGTGGTGCTTCGCCGAGCGCATCACGGCACCGGACGGCGACACCACGCTGGCGCCCGAGACCTTGGACTTGGCAGAGCGCGTGGCCGCCCGCGCCGCCGTCCTGCTCGAGAACCGCGACGCCCTCCCCATCGACCGCGACGACGCGCCCAACATCGTGGTGCTCGGCGCGCTCGCGACCGCGGAGAACACGGGGGACACCGGCAGCAGCGGCGTGCGATCGCCCGACGTCGTGTCCATGCTCGAGGGCATCGAAGCTGCCGCCGGCGACAGCACGGTCACCCACGTGACGGCGCTCGATGACACCACGCGCGACCGGGTTCGCGACGCCGACGTGGTGATCGCGGTCGTCGGCTACACGTCCGCCGACGAGGGCGAGGGCCAAGTCGCGGCGGGCGATCGCACCTCGCTCGCGCCACCCTGGATCGAGATCGGTCC
>CBDUJZ010000083.1:0-21967 GCA_965367675.1 uncultured Myxococcales bacterium
GTTGGCTCGTTCGCGACCACCATCCCGGCGCTTACGGACGGCGACCACGTGCAGCTGATCGTGACCGCGGGCATCGCGACCATCCAAGGCTCGTTCGAGCCGGTTCAGTTCCCTGTTGAGGCGACCGACTTCTCGGTGGCGTTCACGAACTTCGCCACGACGGCGACGACGTTCTCGGCCAGCATGCTGTTCGCGGATGACCTCGCGTACGGCACGGGCACTGAGGGAGAGGCGAGCTTCTTCACGGAGATCGCGGAAGGCGACTACACCCTCTCGGTGGGCGACTTCACCTCCAACGAGTTCTCGATCGAGGACGCGTACCCGACGGCGTTCTTGCACGCGACCGACGACGGCATCGACGCCGTGCTCATCGACGCGACGCTGGCGCCCCCGGCGACCGGCGAAGGCGCGATTCGCGTTGTGAACATCGGCGGCGCCGCGATGCTCCTCACCGCTCCCGCGGAGTCGAACGAGGTCTGCTCGCCCAGCGCGTTGGACGGTCTCGGATTCTGCAACGAAGGCTGCACGCCGTACCCGCGCGGTACCGGTTCGTACGGATGTGAGGAGGCCACGGATACGTGCCTTCCGTTCGTCGCTCGCGACGACCGTCCGGTGGAGCCGCAAGGCTTCTGCGCCGAGGAAGAGGGCACCGTCGCCGCTGGCGAGAACTGCTCCAACCCCGGCTTCCTGGGCGGCGACTGCGAGGACTTCGCGGTGTGCCTTGAGCTTGTCGAAGGCGGTACGGCCCAGTGCCTCCCCCTCTGCGAGCCCTTCGCCGTCGGCGGCTGCGCTGCGTACGACGACTTCGCGACCTGCTCCGGCGTCCCGCCGCTGCTCGGTCAGCTGAACTTCTCGTTCTGCATCGACGCGCAAGCTGGCGCCATCGGCGACCGCTGCTCCGAAGAGGGCACGCCCTGTGCGGCCGATAGCTCCATCTGCCTCGGCGAAGTCTGTGAGGCCGTGTGCCGCATCGGATTCGACGACTGCGCCGAAGGCACCGAGTGTGTCGGCGGTCAGCTGAACCCCGACGTCGTCCCGACGTTCATGGGTCTCTGCGAGTAAGCAGCAGCACTTCGATGAAACGCCCCGCCGAGGAATCGGCGGGGCGTTTCTCGTTCGTGCGACCAATGCTTGCTCCTGGTCCGGGGAGTCTTTAGTCTCCCGGCCTCAAGCAAGGAGAGATGTGATGCGCTATTGGGTTCTGGCGGCGACGATCGGTATGGTGTTCGGACTGGGATGTGGAGACGACGGCGGTCAGCCGGATGTCGGCACAGACGCTGGTTTGGATGTGGGTGGGGACGCCTCGGTGGAGCAGTGCGACGGCATTGTCGTCGCCGACGAGCCCGGCGTGCCGTGCGACGGCCCCTGCGGCGAAGGCCTCCAGTGCTCCCGCGTGCAGAACGACGAAGAGGCGCTCTGCCGCCAGGTCTGCGTGCCCGATACCTGTGAGTCTGTCTGTGCTGAGGGCCAGAGCTGTTCGCCCATCGAGGGCACTCCGGGCGTAGGCGTTTGTGCCGACCCGGTCGTCGGCGCCCGCGTGGCGTACGAGACCTGCGGCACGGTCCCCGGCTTCTGTGCCGACGACCTGCGCTGCACCATCGGCAGCGCGACGGCTGAGACCGGCGTCTGCCTGCCCCCGTGCGTGGACGACGCCTGCGCACCGATGTCCGGCTACGACGGCACGTGCGCGATCGTCGTACCCGTCGACGGAGAGGAGATCCGATACTGCACGCCGACGTGTGAGACCCCTGGCTCCGCTGAGGAGTGCCCAGGCGATATGGTTTGCGCGGATCGCGGCTTGTGCATCTGGGAGTAGTCCCGCTGTTCCCCCCCGTACGTCCGCCGGCCTTCGCCGGACGTCGTGGTGGAGCTCCGGGGGCCCGCAGCGGCGCGTCCGTGCTGGTCCCCTTCTGGTTGTTGCTGTCCGCGGCGTGTGGCCCCCAGCAATCGGTTCATTCGATCGACGACGTGGGCTTCAGCGTCAGCGAGTCGGACGCTGGCGTCGACGCGGACGCTGGAAACGGATCGGACAGCGAGGGATGTACCTTTGGGACGATCCTCGGCTGCGACGGGGGTCGCTGTTGCGAGGCGCCCGCTTCGCGGTGCGTGCCTTCCGCCTCGGGCGTGGGGGAATGCGTTGTGCCCGGATCGAGATCTTTGGGCGCGGCCTGTGGATCGTCGGGTACGGATGACAGCGGGGAGGGCGCATTGTGCGCTGCGCCTGTAGATGGCGGGACTTTGCGCTGCCGCGCCTTATGCGCGGATTCCGTGCTAGATTGCGGGGGAACGGGGTGTTCGGTGGCGCTGGAGATCGGTGGCGAGTCGTTGCGGCTATGCGAATGATCCGAATCCATGTTGCGTGCTGGCAACGTTCCTGATATCCCGCGCCCTCGCTACGGGGCACCGCCCCCGCAGATCGCCTTAATGGGCCATCGTCTAATGGCAGGACATCAGGTTTTGGTCCTGAGTATCTAGGTTCGAATCCTAGTGGCCCAACTTTTCCACCGCCCCGGTTCCCGCAAGCATGGTATCGCCTGCTGACAAGGTGACGCTCTTTACGGGCAACGCGCACCCGGCCCTCGCTCAAGAGGTCGCAGAGTACTTGGAAAATCCCCTTGGGGAGATCCAAGTCTCACGCTTCGCTGATGGCGAAGTGCGGGTCGTGGTGGGTGAGAGTGTACGCGGCAAGCACGTTTACGTGATTCAGTCGCTGTGCACCTCCGTAAATGACAGCGTCATGGAGTTGCTCGTCATGGTGGATGCCCTCCGCCGCTCGAGCGCCAAGTCCATCACGGCTGTGATTCCGTACTACGCGTACGCGCGTCAGGATCGCCAAGATCGGCCGCGGACGCCGATCACGGCGAAGCTGCTCGCCGACCTGTTGCACGCCGCTGGCGTGGAGCGGGTGATGGCGATGGACATGCACGCGCAGCAGATCCAAGGCTTCTTCAGCTCGCCCGTCGAGCACCTGTACGGGACGAAGAACCTGATCACTGCGATGCGCGAGACCAACTCGGACTTGTCTGAGTGCAGTGTTGTCGCGCCCGACGCCGGTGGCGTTGAGCGCGCGCGCTACGTGGGCAACCGATTGGGCGCCCCGATCGCGATCATCGACAAGCGTCGCTCTGCTCCCAACGTCGCCGAGGTCATGCATGTGATCGGCGAGGTGGAGGGCAAGGTGTGTTTCATCGTGGACGACATGATCGACACGGCGGGAACGCTCTGCAGCGCCGCCAAGGCGTTGAAGGCGAACGGCGCGCGCAAGGTGTACGCGTTCGCGACCCACGGTCTGTTCAACGGACCGGCGGTGGAGCGAATCGCCGCTTCCGACTTGGAAGGCGTGTGCGTCACCAATACGATTCCGCTTTCGAGCGCGGCGCAAGCGTGCGAACGCATTCGCGTCGTCAGCGTCGGAGACATTCTCGGCGAAGCGATCCGCCGAGTTCAGCAAGAGTCCTCCGTCAGCTCGCTCTGGGCTTAGACGAAGACATTCGGAGGCCCGTGTAGGGCCGAGGAGAGCAACATGGCCGAAAACAAGATTTCCCTCCCCGCGCAGCTGCGCGACTCGTCGCTCCGCCGCGGTGCCAAGAAGACCTACCGCGCCGGCTTGGTTGCTGGCGTCGTGTACGGCCCGAACACCGAGCCGTTCACCATCAAGGTGGACCCGCGCGACCTCGCGATCGCCCTTACCACGCCGTTTGCGCGCAACGCTGTCATCCACCTCGAGGTGGACGGCAAGACGTACCAGACGATGCTCAAGGACACGCAGTTCGACGTCGTGCGCCGCGAGATCACGCACTTCGACCTTTGCGTCGTCACCGACGACCAAAAGATCGTCCTCGACGTGCCCGTCCGCCCGGTCGGTCGCTCGGCCGGTGAGAAGCTCGGCGGTCTGCTGCAGATCGTGTCGCGCAACGTCAAGGTCGCCTGTGCGGTCAAGGACATCCCAGAGGCCATCGAGTTCGACGTGACCAAGCTGCAGGTCAGCGACTCGGTCTACGTGGACGAGATGACGGCGCCCGAAGGCGCTGAGATCCGCTTCAAGCACCGCTTCCCTGTCATCCTCATCGCCGCGCGTCGCGGTGCGAAGAAGGCGGAAGAAGAAGAAGTCGCCGCGCCCGCGTGAGCAAGGACTTCCGCCTGGTCGATGGGCGTGTGCTGGTCGTGGGGCTCGGGAATCCGGGCTCCAAGTACGACGGTACACGCCACAACATCGGCTTCGCGGTGGTGGACGAGTTGGCCCGAAGGTGGTCGATCTCGGTCTCCGATGCGAAGTTCAAGGCCGCGTGCGGCAATGGACGCATCCGTGGCCGGGACGTGGTGCTCATGAAGCCCCAGACGTACATGAACCTCAGCGGTGAGTCAGTCCAGGCCGCCGCCCGGTTCTATCGTCTCGGCGAAGATTCCGTCGTGGTCGCTCACGACGATATCGACGTGGTCCCGGGCAAGGTGAAGCTCAAGGTGGGCGGCGGACACGGCGGCCACAATGGGCTGCGCTCCTGCGACTCGCACCTGCCGTCCAAGAACTACGCCCGCGTTCGCTTGGGCGTCGGGCGCCCGCCGCACCCGTCGGCCGAAGTGGCCAACTGGGTGCTCGGCCGATTCGGCTCGGCTGAGGCCGCGGTAGTGGATCATCTGGTCGACCTCGGCGCTGACGCGATCGAGCGCCTGCTTGAGGACGGATTACTTTCGGCGCAGGGCGCGATTCACCCGGTTCCCGCGCCTACGTAGCGCGCCGGGTGGTGGCGCGTTTGGCTGGGTTGCTGCGACGACAAAACGTCCGTCGCAGGAACTCGAAGCTTGATCGCCACGCAGATTGCGCGTAAACGCCCGACTCCCGTCGCAGCGCGTAGTTCGCTCACGGGTATTTTAGGGCGCAGCATCCGCAGCGTCCGACCCTCTTTTGTTCACTCCTTGCTCGCCGCGTGGCGGGCTGATTTCCACAAGGAGACGCCATGTCGGCACTTCGTCAATACGAGACGACCTACATCCTGAACCCCGATGCCGATGAGACGGAGCGCACGAAAGTGCGTGAGCGTTTCGTGAAGATCATCGAGGAGCAGTTTGGTGGTTCCATCCTGAAGATCGATGAGTGGGGCCGCCGGCCGCTTGCGTACAAGATGCGCAAGGAGTCGTTCGGGTTCTACGTGCACGTTCGTTACCACGCGGCCGCTGAAGCGATCGCGGAGATGGAGCGAATCCTGCGCATCACCGACTCGGCCATGAAGTTCCTCACGATCCGCTTGGATGACGATGAGGAGCTTGAGGACGACGAAGAGGGTCCGGCCGCCACGTTGCGTCTTTCGGCGATCGACGCTGACGAAGACGCCGCCGATTCGTCCGCCGATTCGAACGACGCCGAGTAGTTCGCCCACGCGGCAGCAATTGCTCGCCGCGTAGCACGAGGAAGTGACATGGAAGTGATTCTGAAAGAGGACGTGCCGCACCTTGGTGACATGGGCGACGTCGTAAACGTTAAGCCGGGATACGGCCGCAACTTCTTGATCCCGAAGGGTCTCGCCGTCATGGCGAACGCGGGTGCCAAGAAGGAGTTCGCGCATATCCGTCGGCAGATCGAGCTGGAGCGCGAGAAGCTGCGCGCGTCCGCCCTCGACAAGGCGACCGCGCTCGGAGATATCTCCGTGACGATCGCCAAGAAGGTGGGCGACGACGATCGACTTTTCGGTTCGGTAACGAACCGGGACATCGAGGCTTCGCTGAACGCCGCTGGACACGAGGTCGATCGTCGACGCATCGTGCTCTCCGCGCCGATCAAGGAGCTCGGTATCTACTCCGTGCCGCTTAAGCTGCACGCCGACGTAGAAGTTCCGCTCAAGGTCTGGGTCTGCGCGATCTAGTGCCTCGGAGACTGGCGCGAAGAACCCACCGCGCTACAGTGGTGGACCCTTCCCCCCGCGTCATGATCCGAACACGTCTCGCCAGCCTTGCCGTTCCTCTGCTGACCCTGCTCGCAATCGCGTGCTCGGGCGCGGAGGAACCTTCGTCGGATATCGGCCGACTGGACACGACCCCTGTGGATGTGTCCGGCGACCTGTCCGGCTCTGACATCTCTGTCATTGGACGAGATGCCACCGATGAACCCGACGTCGCTTGCGGTGCGCTCGGGTGCGCCTGCGCCACGCCGGAGTCTTGCGACGACGGCCTGTGCATTCGAGGCGTCGACGGTCAGTCGTTCTGCACGGTGTCCTGCGATGGGCTCTGCCCTGTCTCAGGGTATGCGTGTCGGAGCGTACTGGACGGCGAGGGCGCGCCTCAGCAGGTTTGCCTGCCGCGGGCGGAGCTCTGCGTGCCGTGTGGCGACGGGCAGCGGTGTGGTGACTTTGCCACCGAGTGCGTCACGCACCTGGACGGCGAGTTCTGCGCTGCGCCGTGCGGCCGCAATGGGACGTGCCAGTTCGGGTCCGAGTGCGTCGAGGTGGATGGCCAGGACGTGTGTCTCCCCCGAGGCGGCGCCTGCCAGGAGTGTGTGGACCCCGACGAAGACGGGTTCGGGCTTGGGCTGGGTTGCTTGGGCGCCGACTGCGACGAAGAGAGTGCACAGCGGAACGCTGGCGCCTCCGAGGTCTGTGACGGCGTCGATGACGACTGCGATGGCGCTGTGGACGAGGGCTTCGACCTGCAGTCTGACACGTCCAACTGTGGGGGCTGCGGTGTGAGCTGCAACCTGCCTTACGCGGAAGAATCCTGTGAGTCCGGCGCGTGCGCCATCGCGGCTTGCGAGGGCGACTGGCGAGACTGCAACGGCGATCCGACCGACGGCTGCGAGGTGAATGTGTGGGCCGCGGACCGGTGCGGCACGTGCGCGCTTCCAGCGGTCGCGCCCGGCACTGCTTGCGGCGTCTGCGCCCAAGGGTTGTGGACGTGCAACGCCGATGGCGGAACCGATTGCGTAGGCGATGGCGGCGTCGAGACGCTGAACGCGTGCGGCGGTTGTACCGAGTTTGGCAACGTGCTGGGGGCTCCCTGCGGTCCGTGCGGGTTGGACGGCTTGGTCTGCGCTGGCCTGGAGCGGCTGACGTGCAGCGGTTCCACGCTGGGCAGCGAGTGCGGTGGATGTCGAACGCTCGATGGTGCAGTCGGCGACCCGTGTGGAACGTGTAGCCGAGGCTCTCTGCAGTGTTCTGGGTTGGACGCGCTGGTGTGCGAAGGAGACCCCGGTCCGTCGGCGCTGAACGCGTGTCGCGGCTGCGGAACCCTGGACGGGCTGCCGGGCGATCCGTGCGAGAGTTGCCCCGCGATCGAGAAGGTGTGCAGCGGTTTGAACGCCGTCGCATGTCCCGACTACGAGTGCTGTCCTGGCGCCACGCGGGAGGTCACCTGTGGGAGCTGCGGTACCACGACCGAGGTGTGCGGGGCCGACGCACGCTGGCGGCCGAGCGATACCTGCGATCAGCCCACGTGCTGCCCCGGAGCGTCGCGAACGCGCGCCTGCTCCGAGTGTGGCGATCAGACGAGTTATTGCGGGCCGAGCGGTGAGTGGGGCGGCTGGAGCAGCTGCGTGCTGCCCACCTGCTGTCCCGGCGCTGAGGATGTGGCGGCTTGCGAGGGCTGCGGCTTCACCTCGCGCGTGTGTCTGCCCGACGAGACGTGGGGCGAGTGGTCGGCCTGCAACGAGCCCGCGTGTTGCAGCGGCGAGGTGCAGCGCCAGGCGTGCAACGACTGCGGCGAACAGGTGCGGACGTGTAACGCGGCGAACACCTGGGGTGGTTGGACGACGTGCGCGGGCGACTCGGCCGGCGACTGCGGCACGGGCGAGTGCGGCGTGACCGGCTACTGCGAGTAGCGTTCGCCGAAGGGCGGAAACGCTGGCGGTAGATTTCCTAAGGCACGTCGGCCGTGGTAACCATGGCGCACGAGGTCTCCGATGAGTGCACTCCCCAACCGATCCACCATGTCCCAGCGTGTCGCCGTATCAACGAGTGCGTCCGCCGTGCAGCCCGTGTTCATCGATCCCACCAAGGTGTCGATCGTGATCGCCTGCTTCAACGAGCGCGATTCACTCCACACGCTCGCCGAGGAAATTCGCACCGCGATGAACGCGATGGATCACCCGTGGGAGGTGGTGCTTGTGGACGACGGCTCGACCGACGGCTCACGCGCTGTACAGCAGGAGCTGGTGGAGCAAGATCCCCATTGGCGGGTGTTGCACCTGCGCCGCAACTTCGGCAAAGCCGCTGCGCTTTCGGTTGGATTCCGCGCGGCGACCGGCGGGGTGGTGGTCACGATGGACGCCGACCTGCAGGATGATCCGGCGGGCATTAAGGACCTCATCGCGCCGATCCTCGACGACAGCGCCGACTTGGTGAGCGGCTGGAAGTTCCCGCGTCGCGACCCGCTGGGCAAACGGCTGCCGTCCAAGTTGTACAACTGGGCGACGCGCACCGCGGCGGGCCTGGAGCTCCACGACATGAACTGCGGCTTCAAGGCCTACCGGCTTGAGGTGGTCCGCGAGCTGGCGTTGTACGGCGAGATGCACCGCTACATTCCGGTGATGGCGTACGGCGCGGGCTTCAAGGTCACCGAGGCCAAGGTGCACCACCGTCCGCGGATCCACGGCGTGTCCAAGTACGCATACGCGCGATTCATCCGCGGGTTCTTGGATCTGATGACCGTGCTGTTTCTGACGCGCTACCGCCGTCGGCCGCTGCACCTGATCGGCGGGCTGGGCATCACGACCGGATTCGTGGGCTTCGGCATCCTGCTTTACCTGACGGCGAGCTGGTTCTTGGGCAACCCGATTGGGCAGCGACCGCTGCTGTTTCTGGGTATGTTGCTGGTGCTGGTGAGCGGTCAGTTCTTCACCTTCGGTTTACTCGCCGAAATGATGACCTACTATGATGCGAAGGAGCGTAACGAATACCCCGTATCCGGACGCTTCGGATTCCCCGACCCTGAAGTGAGCGCATGAAACTGCCCCGAAGTCTGTCCGAGCTCGCGCCCAAACTCGCTGGATTTCGGATGGCGTACCATGGATTGGCGGAGCCCCCGGCCCCGATCAACCTGACGCTTTCGATCACCAACATGTGCAACTCGCGTTGTCAGAGTTGCGACATCTGGAAGATCTACCCGGCGGAGAAGGAGCGCCTGCAGGAAGAACTCACGGTGCCGGAGATCGAGGCGATCTTCCGGAAGATTGGCCGCGTGTACTTCTTCAATATTTCGGGCGGCGAGCCGTTCCTGCGCAAGGACATCGTCGACATCGTGAAGGCGGCCTGCGTGCACCTTCAGCCGACGGTTGTGCACTGCCCGACCAACGCGCTGTCGCCCAAACGCGTGGCTGCGCTGACGGAGGAGATCCTCGTTGGCATGAAGCAGTGGGGCCCGCCGGGCGTGAAGTTCACGATCAAGCCGTCGTTCGATGGCGTGGGCGGATTTCACGACTGGGTGCGCGGCATCCCGGGCAACTACGACAAGCTCATCGAGACGCTCGAGCTGCTCCGCGACTTGCGGCAGAAGCACGACCACCTGCGCATCGGCGTCGGTACGGTCATCAGCACGATGAACCTGGAGCATCTGCCTGAGATCATTGCGAAGTCGAAGACGTTCGGCGTGGACACGTACATCAGCGAAGTGGCGGAAGAGCGCGAAGAGATGCGCAACGTCCAGACCGGGATCACGCCGACCGAAGCGCAGTACACCGAGGCGATTCGCGAGTTCCGGGAGAACACCTTCGAGCGGCTCAAGGACGCCGATGGGCTGGAGCTGCTGACCCAGGGCATGCGCCACCAGTACTACGACATCACCCGCCGCTGGCTGCGCGACCGAAAGCAGGTTGTGCCGTGTTTCGCCGGCATCTCGAACGCGCACATCTCGGCTTACGGAGACCTGTGGCCGTGCGCGATCCTGGCCGGTTCGAAGAGCCTCGGTAACCTCAAGGACGTGGACTACGACTTCTGGAAGCTGTGGCACTCGAGCCGCGCCGATGAGGTCCGCTGCGGCATCAAGCGCGGCGACTGCGACTGCCCGCTCGCCAACCAGGCGTACGCGAACATGCTGATGTCACCGCGCGCGATGGCGCGGGTTGGCGCCACGGTCGCGCAGGCCAAATACGCTGCGGTCACCGGTGCGAAAGGGGCCTCGGAGCGGGCGCCGGCGTGAAAGTCGCCGTCCTCGGGCCCGTCCATCCGTATCGCGGTGGCATCGCGCACTACACCGCGCGGCTGGCGCGCGAGCTGATCGCCCAAGGCCACGAGGTGCTCGTGGTGAACCTGACCCGCCAGTACCCTTCGGCGCTGTTCCCGGGTTCCACCCAAGAGGACACCTCGGAGCTCGCGTTCGACGTGCCCGCGGAGCGTTGGGTGGACTCGCTGAACCCCGTCTCGTGGGCGCGCGCGCTGCGCCGCATTCTGGCGTTCGGCGCAGACCGGTTGGTGGTTCAGTGGTGGCACCCGTACTTTGCGCCGTCGTTCGGCTCGATCGCGTACGGCGCCCGCGCTCGGGGCGTCGAGGTGTGCTTCGTGGTGCACAACGCGTTGCCGCACGAGCCTTCGCCCGTGGACCGGATTTGGGCGCGTTTCGCGTTTCGCGCGGCGCACCGATTTGTGGCGCACGCCGAGATTGAGGCCGACCGGATCCGCGGGCTGCGGCGCGACGCTCGGATCGCCGTAAACCCGCACCCGGTGTACGACCTGTTCGAGCGCGAAGATGGTCCCTCCCGTGAAGAAGCCCGCCAGCAGCTCGGCATCAAGAACGAGCGCGTGCTGCTGTTTTTCGGGCTCATTCGGCACTACAAAGGGTTGGACGTGCTGCTCGACGCCATGCCGCAGGTGGCGGAGCAGACCGGCGCGCTCTTGTGGGTCGCCGGGGAGTGCTACGAGGACCTGTCGGTGTACACACGGCAGGTGGAGCGGCTGAGGCTATCGGACAGCGTGGTGCTGGACGCGCGGTACATTCCGAACGAGGACGTGACCACGCTGATGGCGGCCTGCGATGCTGTGGTGTTGCCGTATCGCCACGCCACGCAGAGCGGAATCGTGCAGGTGGCGTACGCGTGCGAGCGGCCGGTGGTGACCACGCGGGTGGGCGGTCTGCCCGAGGTGGTGTGGGACGGCGAGACCGGCTTGCTGGTGCCACCCGAGGACCCGCCCGCGCTGGCCGCCGCGCTGTGCCGTTTCTATGATGAGGACTTGGGGCCCGGCTTGGCGGAGGGTGTTCGCGGACGCGTCGCACAGTTCGGCTGGGCGCGGATGGCTGAAATCGTGATGGATCGACAGGAGACACAATGACGTTGTTGGTGACCGGCGCGGCGGGCTTTATCGGCTCCAACTTGGTCCGTGAGCTTCGGCGTAAGTATCCGAAACGCCCTGTGATTTCGTTCGATGCGCTCACGTACGCGGGCAGCCTCGAGAACCTGAACGACGTGTGGCGTGACCCGCTGCACCGGTTCATCAAGGGCGACGTCACCGACGTGGAGTTGCTGGAGCAGCTGTTCCAAGAGCACGACATCACGGGCATCTTTCACTTGGCTGCTGAGACCCATGTCGACCGCTCGATCTTGGGGCCGATGGGCTTTGTGAAGACCAACGTGGAGGGCACCGCTGCGCTGCTGGACGTGGCGCGTCGCGCTTGGGGCAAGCGGGTGGACACGCGGTTCATTCACGTGTCGACCGACGAAGTGTTCGGCTCGCTCGGCGAGACCGGGGCGTTCACCGAGACGACGCCGTACGACCCGCGGAGCCCGTATAGCGCGTCCAAAGCGAGCAGCGATCACATGGCGCGGGCGTGGCACCTCACGTACGACATGCCGGTCATCGTGACGAACTGCTCGAACAACTACGGGCCGTTTCAGTTCCCCGAGAAGCTGCTGCCGGTGGTGGTCACGCGGGCGCTCGCGGGGCAGACGATTCCGGTCTACGGCAACGGCGAAAACGTCCGCGACTGGGTGCATGTGAGCGATCACTGCGCCGCCCTGTGCGCCGTGTTCGAGCGCGGCAAGGTGGGGGAGACTTACTGCATTGGTGGCGAGGCTGAGGTTACGAACTTGGCCTTGGTGCGCGCCGCGCTGCGTGAGGTGGACCTGAAGCTCGGCAACGCGCCGGGGACGTCGGAGGGGCTGATCCGGTTTGTGGTCGACCGACCGGGGCACGACTTTAGATACGCGATGGACATCTCGAAGATTCGCAACGAGCTGGGCTGGCAGCCACTGGTTGGGCTCGAGGTGGGCCTGCCATCGACGGTGGGCTGGTACGTGGATCACCAGGACTGGAGCGAGCGTGTGCGTTCGGGCGACTCCAACGCGTTCGAGGACACGTGGTATCACGACCGGGGTGACCCGGCGGGTGCCGCCGCGCCGTCGCGCACCGCCAACACGGGAAGCGCGGACGTGGATCGCGTGTCGATGGCGCAGGCGTCCCGTGAGCTGTTGGACGAGCTATCGATGACGGGGGAGGCCACCGCGCCCACCCTGCCGATGCGCGCCGGCGGCGGTCCGCGGAAGCCGGCAGCGCAGTCGGTGTCTCGCACAGATAGCGTCTCGGAGTCGCGATGAGCCGGCCGCTGCGGGGCATCTTGCTCGCCGGCGGGCGGGGCACGCGCCTGTACCCGATGACGAGCATCGTCTCGAAGCAGCTGCAGCCGATCTACAACAAGCCGATGGTGTACTACTCGCTGACCACGCTCATGGTGGCGGGCGTACGCGAGATCCTGCTGGTGTCTTCGCCGGAGGACATCCCGCGGTTCGAAGAGCTGCTCGGCGATGGTTCGCAGTGGGGCATCTCGCTATCGTACTGCGTGCAGACGGAGCCGCGCGGTATCGCGGACGCGTTTCGCGTAGGCGCCGATTTCGCCACCGGCGGCGATACGATGCTCATGCTGGGCGACAACCTGATTTACGGTCGCTTGGACTTCTTGCGGGACGCGGTGGTGCGGCACGCGGCGGCGGACGATCCGGGTGCGACCATTTTCGCCTACCAGGTGGCCGATCCGACGGCGTACGGCGTGGTCGAGTTCGACGCCGACTACCAGGTGCTGTCGCTGGAGGAGAAGCCGGCCCAGCCGCGCTCGTCGTGGGCTGTTCCAGGCATCTACTTGTATGGCTCCGACGTGGTGGACTTGGCCGCGGACCTGCAGCCATCGGCGCGCGGCGAGCTTGAGATCACGGACTTGAACCGCACGTACTTTGCGCAGGGGCGACTTCGGGCGCAGCCGATGGGCCGCGGCATCGCCTGGCTCGACACCGGGACGCCGGAGAACCTGCTGAACGCGTCCAACTTTGTGCACGCGATCGAGAGTCGGCAGGGTCTGATCGTGGGCTCGCCGGAAGAGGTCGCGTTTCGGATGGGCTTCATCGATGACGCTGGCCTGCGCCGCGCGATCGACCGCCTGCCGTCGTCGCCCTATCGCACGTATGTGGCCAGCATTCTGGACACCCCGACGCGCTGAGCCGATCGTCTGGGCGACCGGCTGATCGTTATCCGGCGAGCGCGCCGAGCGCGTCGGGCGTGAAGGTCCGGATGGCGGGGATGGCTTCTTCGAACTGCAGCTTTTCGGCGCCGGAGTCGTTGATCATGATGGTCCGCTCTGGCGGCACGCCGGTGTCTGCGAGAATCTGCAGCACGGTGGGGATCTTGTCGTCGGTGCGGTGAACGGACTCGAACACAGCGGGCACCAGTGCGTTGGCTAAGGTACTGCTCGGATTGGGGTTTTTGGTGACGAGCGCCTGGCGTTTCTTGGCGTTGCGCAGCCGGTAGAGCCACGCGATCGCGTCGGGATCGGGCACGTCTCCGGCGTGTACGAGGGTATCGTCGAGGTCCCAGATCACGAGGTCGAAGTCGTTGATGTCGCCACGGCGGTCGAGCTTGCGGACCACGTTGAGGACGTCCGCGCGTCGGGGCGCACGCACGGGTACGCCGGTGAAGGAGAGCACGGCGAGCAGTGGGATATTGACGCCGGCCAACCGCGTGGCGCCGGACGATCCGCCGACGCGTGCGTTGACCTCCATGAGGCGCGGCACGCCGTCGCGGTCCTCGCGGAACTGCGCGAACCACGGGCCGGCGATGGGCAACACGGCGGCGATTCGAGCGGCTGCCGCTTCGAGCTCGGTGTGGCGAATACAGCGGGTGGAGCGGGCGATTCCGCCGGCGAGGGCGGTGCGGACGCGGACGCTCGCGGCGAGCAGGTTGCCGTCGCGATCTCCGACGCAGTCGACGGTGAATTCGTCGCCGGGCAGCAGCTCTTGCACCAACAGTCCGGCTTCGATGGCGGCGGCGCGCGCGGTCTCGTCGGCGATCTCGGTGGCGCCGCGTGAGCCGCTGCCGACGTCGGGCTTGGCGAACGCTGGGAAGGACATGCTGCCGGGATCGAACGCGCGCGGGAGGTCGACGTGGCCGCGCAAGGCGTCGTAGGTGCGCGACTTGGAGAGCACGAGCGTCGCGATCTCGGGGCTCGGCGCGATCACCATCGGCTCTTGCCACCCGGCGACGGCGGCCGCGACGCTGTCCATGGTGGGGAAGAGGATGTCGACGCGGTGTTCGGCGCAGAACGCCCGCATCTTTGCCGCAAAGTCGGGTTCGTCCAACGCCGGCAGGAGGTAGTGCTGGTCGCCGAGCACGGGCCGCGAGGGGTCGGCCTCGATGTCGAAGCTGGAGCCGCCCAGCACCTCGATGCGGTGGTGGAGGCGGAGGGCGTCGATGACTTCGAGGCCGGGTTCGTTGCAGGACGGGAAGACGAGTACACGCATGCGGCCATCCTAATGCCGCGCGTGGCCTGCGGGAAGCGGCCTCAGGCGCGTGGATCTGGATCCCTAACCACGTGCGCGACTACGCTGCTCAGAATGAAATCGCGGACCCACAAAAAGTGACCGAAGCGAACGTTAGTCGGAAAGGTACTCGGGCTGCCACGCGAACCACATGGGTTGTGACGACCACGGTGTTCGTGCTGTATGCGTCGCTGCTGTACCACTTGGTTTTCGCTGGCTGGGCGCACACTTACGACTCCGCCATCTACGTGCGGTCGCTGTGGGGCGTGGCGAACGGCGAGCTGTTCAACCCGATGGTCGACCTGCACACGCTGTCGATTCACGGCAACTTTGTGCTGTACGCGCTGGCGCCGTTTGCGCGCGTCATGCACCCCGGCTTGGTGCTTGTGTTGGCGCAGGCCGGCGCGCTGGCGGCGACCACGCACATGGTGGTCACGGCGTGGATTCGCGAAGGTCGGCAGGCGAATATCGATGTGTGGAGCTCGCTAGCGATGGCGGGCTTTGTTGGTTTTGCGTTGATCGCTTGCACGCCGATGGTCACGAACCCGTTCTTGTTCGATGTGCGGCCAGACCTGTTGGGCATCCCGCTGCTCACTTGGGGGTTGTGCAGGGCGCATCGGACCGGGGCGTTCGACGTGCGCGGCGTGGCGGTGATGCTGCTCGCGCTGCTGGTGCGCGAGGAATACATGATGGTCATCGTCGGCGGCCTGGGATTGGCGCCGATGGCCCCTCGGACGCAGTGGCGGATTCGCGCGGCGGGCATCGCGATCGCGGTCGGCTATTGGGCGTTCTACTGGTTTGGGTTTCGCAATTGGATCGGCGATGGCTCGTTCGAAATCGCGCAGCAGGTCGGCTCGGCTTTCTTGGACGCGTCGACGCTCACGATGGCCCAGATCGCGGCGTACAAGCTCGAGATTCTGGTGGTGTTCGCCGCCTCTGTGGGCGGGTCTGTGCTCATCGGTTGGCGCTGGCTGGGCGCGGCGATTCCAGGTCTGCTGCTGCTGCTGGTCACCAGCCGTATGCAGGAGATGGTGCTCAACTTTCACTACGTGGAGTTCGTCATCCCGGGCCTGGCGGTCGCCTCTGTGGACGGCGTCCGGCGGTGGCTGAAGGTGTCGCGGTCGGGCGGCTCGGTGCTGCCGCTTGTGTCGGCTGTGCTGATGACCGGCTCGTACATGTGCAGCAGCGCGCTCCCGGCGGGCGGGCGGCATCAGTCGGCTTCATTCCACTTGGGCGTGCAGCGCACCGCGGCGGAGCTGCCGGAGTACGAACGTTTGCTCGACGCCTACCGGTTGGTTGGCTACCTGCCCGATGACGTGGGGGTCGCGCTCCCGCACGAGCTCGCCGCGCCGGTGTCGAACCGCGCGATGGTGCGTCCGGCGATCACGTATTTTCAAATGCTGACGCCGGAGCAGGCGCCCGAGGGCATCGACTGGGTCATCGCGCCGGGCCGAAACTGGGCGGTGGGTGGACGCACGCTGGTCGACGCACACGGCTTCCGTTTGGTCGAGATTCAGCCCCCTCGGTTGGCGCTGTTCACCCGCGATCCTGACGTGCTTCCTGGCGAGTCGCTGGGGCTCGCGGCC
The DNA here is from genome assembly GCA_965367675.1 of uncultured Myxococcales bacterium. Lineage (GTDB taxonomy): Bacteria > Myxococcota_A > Bradymonadia > REDH01 > REDH01 > CBDUJZ01. Next base: position 16,303 of record CBDUJZ010000083.1, read on the forward strand.
ATCGCGGACTGCGCTGCGCCGATGGGCGCCTGGCCGGCGGCGGGCCTGACCTTGTGCGGGGTCGAGCGCGACGCCGAAGGGCGGCTTGGTCTACGGATCGCGCGCACGGGCGCGGGCGCCAGCGGTGGGCCGGGCAACTACGTGTTGTTTGCCGGCGCTGAGAACGGCGCTCCGCAGCCAGCACTGGCGTGGAACGGGCTGTTGAACGCGGCGCAGCTTCCGGTCGGGACGCAGTTCTTGTTTGTGACCGAGGGCGCCGTCGATCCCACCGGCACGGCGACCATCGACGTGGTGCTCACGCAGCGTGGGCCTACCGGGGGCCTCGCGCCTGTGCCTACCGCGAATCCCGCCAGCGCGGGGCCCGGAATTCGCCTGCCTGGGACCCGGTGAGCGACGCCCCCGAGCCGCGCGCGCCGGTCGCCCGATACGTGATCCCGTTGGCCGCGGCGGTGCTCGGCGTGCTCGGTACCGCCTGGTTGGCGACCCTCCTGTGGCGGCCGTTTACGGTCGGCATGTCGCAGTCTTATGACACCGCGCTGTACGCTCGGTCCATGTGGGGCGTGGCCCACGGCGAGGCGCTGAACCCGGTGTATGGCACCCATTGGCTCGGCGTTCATGCGAACGGCGTGCTGTGGCTGACGGCGCCGCTTACGCGGTGGATGGCGGCGTGGAAGGTGCTCGTTCTCACGCAATCGCTCGCGTTCGGCGCTACGTTGGCGCTGTTGTTTGTGGCCGCGCAGCGGGCGGTCGCGCCGCTGCTGCGGACGGCGGATGACGGCACAATCTCCGCGCGCACTTGGATCGTGCTGACCGGCGCGTGGACCTGGGTTGCGCTGGCCGGCGCGCCGCTGTTGATCAACCCGTTTTTCTTCGACGCCCGCCCGGATCTGGTCGCCGTCCCGTTGCTGCTCGCCGGGCTGCTGCGCGTGCTGTGGCGCGGCGGCTGGGACGCTCGGGCGTTCTTGTGGCTGGTCGCCGCGTCGATGGTCCGCGAAGAGTTTGCCGCCATCGCCGCCGCCTCGCTCATGCTCACCCCACCGGCACAGCGCTTGGCTCCCGGGGCTGCGGAAACGCTCCCTCCGCGTGTTTGGTCGATTCCGAAACGCGCACTCGGCGCGGCGGTGTTGGGTGGGTGGTTCTGCGCCTACTGGTGGGGCGTTCGACCGGCGCTGTTGGACGGCGCGGCGTCCGCCCGTGCGCTTCAGGCCGCAGGCGATCTGTTCTCGAGCGGCGGGCCGAGCGTTGGCGCGTTTCGTGGGGCGCTGGCGGTGGCGGTGGTCACGTTTGGCGGCGGGTTCGCGCTCCGCGGCTGGCGTTGGCTCGGCCCTGCGATTCCTGGACTGCTGTTCGTCGCGTTGTCGTCGAAGATGGCCGACCAAGCGCTCAATTTTCACTACCCGATGTTTGCTGCTCCAGCGCTCGCGGTCGCGGCGATCGCGGGGCTACGCGCCTTTGCCGAGCGCGCAGCGACGCACGGTGCGCACCGCCGAATGGCTGTCCCTGCGCTGGTGGGGGCGTCCGTCGTCGCGGTGGTCGTTTCGGCGGCGTTCGGCGCGCATCCGCTCGGCGCTCGGTTCAAGGCGGAGTACTTCGCGGCCGATCCGAGCGCGCAGCCGTGGCAGGCGGAGTGCCACGCGTTGCTCGACCAGATCCCCGAAGAAGAGGGCACTGCTGTGGTCTCGATGTTCGGTGCGCCGTTCTCTGATCGTGCCGCTGCGTGGAGCCTGGAGACGCTGCTCGCGCGGCTGCGTGAGGGGGGCGATGTACCGCCGGACGTGAACTGGATCGCGGTGGAGAATACGCGGTTTGGCTCACTGGGACGCGTGCTGGTCAACGCGCACGGGTTCCGGTTGTACGGGATCGCCGCGGGTCGATTGGCGCTGTTCCAGCGCGCGGAGTCGGCGTCGTCACCGCCGCCGATCCTGGGCACCGGCGTGCCGCTGGCGCCGTGTGTTTCGCAGGAGATCCACTGGGCCGCGGCGGGCATCACCCTCTGCGATATTCAGCGGCTCCCGGACGACCGAATCGCTGCGGTCGCGATACGGCTGGCGCCGCGCGGGGCGGCAGATCGACCGCTGGCGTTGCACGCCGAGGTGAACGGGACGGGCACCCAGCTGACGGCGCTCGGCGGGCTGATCGACCTCTCGACGCTCGCGGTCGGGCAGGGCGTACAGGTGGTGTCGGCGGACCGGATTCTGGCGCCGCGCGCGCGGTTCCACCTGAGCGATATGGACGGCCGCGCGTTCGAGGGGCGCGGCACGGGCTCGGCCGAGCGCGGCCTTGGCGTGGATCGGGCGCTGCCTGCGGCGGTGGTCGATCGGCTGCCGACGCCGTAGAATGGGCGCGAGGTCGGCGCGCCGGCAAAATTGGACGTCTTCTAGCGAAACACCCATCCTCCGCGAATGACGGACTCCCCGCACAGCCCGCCGCTCTCTCCAGCGCTCAGTTCGCCACTCGCTCCGCAGCTGCGCGCGCCGCTCGACGTGTCGATCGTTGTGCCGGTGTATGGCGGCGAGGGCACGATCACGGAGCTCACGTCCCGCGCGGCGCAGGCGATGGCGTCGCGCGGCTGGAGTTGGGAGTTGATCTTGGTGTGCGATCGGCCGCCGGACGGGTCCTGGGCGGTCGCGCAGGCGCTTGCGGCGGAGTACCCCGAGGTGTCCGCGGTGCATCTGCGGCGGAACTTTGGGCAGCACCCGGCGACGTTGCTGGGCATTCGTCGCGCGCGCGGTCGTACGATCGTGACGATGGACGAGGACATGCAGCATGCGCCGTCCGACATTCCTACGCTCGTCGAAACTTCGTTGCGTTCGGGAGCGATCGCCTACGGCGTCACACAGCAGCCGCAGAACTCGCTGTGGCGAAATGCGACGGCCAAAACGGCCAAGTGGGTCGTGGCGCGATATCTGGGTTTCCAGGCCGATGAGGTGAGCGCGTTTCGCGCGTTCCCGAGCGTGCTCCGCACCGCATTTGAGGACTACCGCGGTGAGCGCGTCGCGGTCGACGTGTTGCTCTCGTGGGCCGGCGCGCCGGTGACGGCGGTGCCTTGCAGCCACGCTCCGCGCGCGGATGGCCGCTCGGGCTACACGTTCCGCAAGCTGGTGTCGTACCTGATGGACTTGGTGCTCGGCTACTCCACCGCGCCGCTGCGTGTGGCGTCCTGGCTGGGCCTCGCGGCCGTCTTCGTGGCGATGCTGATCGCCGCGTTCGTCCTCCTCACGTGGCTCGTGTACGGCTCCGTGGTGCCCGGATTCGCGTTCTTGGCGCTGTCGGTCGCCGCGTTCTCGGGCGTGCAGCTGCTCTCGCTCGGGCTGATCGGAGAGTACTTGGGGCGGCTGTATTTCAACGCGCTCGGCAAGCCGCAGTACCTGATAGATCAGGTGATTGGGGCCGGCGCTGAGGTCGCGGAGTCGACACCGCCGACGGCTTAGCTATCCGAGTCGACCTTACCGCGGCGCTGCTTCTTCTCGCTGTGCTGCTTCTTGGCCGTGATCCGGCGTTGCACGGCGCCGCGGGACGGCTTGGTGGGACGTCGCCGACGGCGCACGCGTAGGGCGTTGCGCAGGATCTCGGCCAAGCGTTCGTAGGCCTCCGCGCGGTTGCGGTGCTGGCTGCGGTGCGTGGACACGTGCAGGTGCAGTTCGCCTTCGTTGGTGAGCCGCGTCGCAAGCTTCGCGAGGACGCGGGCGCGCTGGTCGGGCGAAAACGCCGCCGAGCTCTGGGGCACCCAGTGCAGCGTGATCTGGCTGCTGGTGGTGTTCACGTGCTGGCCGCCAGGTCCGCCGGAGCGGCTCGCGGTGATCCAGATTTCACGTTCGGGGATGGTCACCCCTGGTTGGACTTCAATGTCGGCCATGTCGCTCATCTAGCAGAAAAGTCGGCCGAGCGAACGGGTGGTTCCCCGATGTGCGGCGGTTGGGCTACACTCGGCCGACCCCCTGCCCAATGCCGTGACCCGATCTCCACTCACTCCGTTCCCCGCTCGGTCGGTCGCCTTGCACGGGGCCGCGCTCGCGTTGCTGACTGCGCTGGCCACTGGGTCGGTGGTCGGGTTCGGATGGGCGGCGGTGGACGATCATCCGTTGGTGTTGCTGCAGCAGACGGTGAGTCAGCCGGGCCAGGCGGGCTTGGCGCGGCTGCTGGCGACGCCTGGGATGGGGCACCCGATGCCGGTGACGAACGCCAGCTTGGCGCTCGACCACGCGGTGTGGGGCGTGAACCCGGCGGGGTGGCACGCGACCTCGTTGGTGCTGCTGTGCCTGACCGCGTTCTTGCTGCCGTGGTTCACGGTCGCGTTAGGGCGAATGACGGGGCGTTCGATCGCACCGCTCGCGGCTGCGGCGGGCGCGGCGATCGCGTTGATGCATCCGGCGACGGCCGAGGTGGCCGGCTGGGTGGCGGCGCGAAAGGACGTGTGCGCCGGGCTGTTCTCGGTGGCGTTCGCGGGTGCGTTGTTTCGCACGGTAGAGACGCAATCCAAGGTGTGGTGGGCGGCCACGGCGGTGTTCCTGCTCGCGGCGCTCGGCAGCAAGAGCACGACCGTGGCGCTGCCGCTGGTGGCGCTTTGGGTCGGCGTGCGGGGCCCTGAGCGCGTGCGCAAACCGCTGGTTGGCGTCGGCGCGATCGGTGGCCTGTTCTCGGCCGCCGCCATCTACGCCACGCGGAAGTCGCAGGACACGATGGGGCTGCTCGACGAGCGCGGCAGTGTGTCGAACTGGTTGGGTGGTATCGGCGAGAGCGCGGTGGCGAATGCGCGGTTGTTGCTTCAGCCGCAGCCGATGGTGCCGTTTGCGCATCCGACGTTGGCGGCTGAGCCGCAGCAGCTGCACGTGGTGTTGGGTGGAGCGATGGTCGGCTTGCTGGCGATGGTCGGGGTGACGGCGCTGGTTTGGGTGGGGCGCAGCGGGGTCGCGCGGAAGCGAGGCGCTGTTTCGACAGCCTCTGCCGCGACGACGCCTGTGGTCCCGCTTGAGTTGGTGCTGCTCTTGGCGCTCGCGGCTTGGCTGCCGGTGTCGTCGGTGCTCGGCTCGCCGCAGATGGCGAGCGCGAATCGGTACATGTACCTGGTGCTGTTGCTCGCCATTGGGCCGGGCTTCGCGGTGCTGATCCAGTGGATCCACGGCCGGTTTTCGAGCTCGGTTGGTGGCTGGATCGCGGGGTGCGTGCTCGCGCTGGCGTTGGTTGTTCCGAGTGTGTTCGCGCGTTCGCAAGCGCTTGATAACTGGAGAGAATCGGCGACCATCGGGAAGCGCATGAGCGAGGCGTTTCCGTACCCGTCGGGCACCATGGCGTCGTACTGGAGCTGTGATCTGTACGGCATGGGTGTCGTCCTGCCGCACCATAACCGGGTGCCGGGTCTCGGGGACTCGTCGAGCAAAGCGGCGACCCACGCGATCACCCGCGCGGCGGGCATCTGGAAGGCGTGTGCGGCGGTCGCCCCACGCTCAGAAGAGGCCGCGCGCGGACAGGCGCGAATGCACGCGCTGGTGCGTCAGGCGGCCGGGTTCTTGGAGCCGGATCCGGCGCCGTAGAGGCCGGCGCGACGTTTGGCCTGGAATGTACCGATGGTTCCTTCTGGATCGCGTCGATCAGGAGGCTGGGCAGGCTCGCTCAGTCCTTCGACTTCGCTCGACCTTCGACCGCGCTCAGTCCTTCGACTTCGCTC
>CBDUJZ010000084.1:0-21924 GCA_965367675.1 uncultured Myxococcales bacterium
CCGCACATCAATACGATGTGCGGGCCTTTGACGTTTTTGGCCACCTAGACGCCCCCGTGGAAGTCCGTGTAAGCGCTGGCGTTTTTCTGGACCCGTCACTATCGTCCGGCACATCTCAAAGCCTTCCGAATGACGCCGTGAAAGGTAGCGCACTGAACGATAACGTAGCCCGTCGCTTGTACTTTGTTCGCCACGGACAGTCGGTGGCAAACGCGGCCCAAGTGATCGCGGGTTCGACCGACGCGGCTTTGACCGAGAAAGGGCGCTATCAGGCAGCTGAGCTCGCGCCGGTGTTGGCGAAGCGGTCGTTCAAATCGGTTTGGTCCTCGGACTTGTCGCGGGCGGTGGATACCGCGCGCCTTGCGGGTTTCGAACCGGTGCAGGACCCGCGGGTCCGTGAGCTCGACTTCGGTGATCTTGAGGGACGTCCGTGGGGCACCGTCCTCAATGAGCACAAGGCGGACCTGAGCGAGTTTGCTACTTTCGAGGCGCCCAACGGGGAGTCGGTGCGTCAGATGGTCGCGCGTATCGAGGACTTCGCGGGCTCGTTGCCGTCTGGCGACCACCTGGTGTTCTGCCATGGCGGCGTGATTCGGATCGCGTTGGCTCGTGTGGGCGTGCACCGCTTCGTCGACAACTGCACGTTGGTCGGAATCGATTGGGATCGCGGATTGGTGCTCGAAGATGGCGCTGCGGACACGGAAAAGGGGGCAGCGTCGTGAAGCCGGAATACGCGAAGAAGTATTATCAGATTGAGTCGCGGCACCCTTGGAGCGTCGGGCGTCGCGACATCGTCATGCGCCTCTTGGAGCAGGTCGGAATTCCGCGCATGTCGTCGGTGCTCGAGGTCGGCTGCAGCAGCGGAGCGCTGGTGCAGGACCTCGCCGATGCGGGCTACTCGAACGTTCGCGGCGTGGACTTGGCGACCGCGGCGATCGACGCGGCGCATGCCCGTGGGCTGACGAACGTTCAGGAGATGGACGGGTCGCGTACCAACTTTCCCGACGCGGAGTTCGACTGCATCATTGCGTCGGACGTGCTGGAGCACATCCTCGACGAGGGGATGGCGCTGGCGGAGTGGAAGCGCTTACTCAAACCTGGCGGCGTGCTGCTGTGTTTCGTGCCTGCGTTCGCGTTCCTGTGGAGCGAGCACGATGTCGCGAATCGCCATTTTCGCCGATACTCCCGCAGCATGTTGGAGAGCGTGCTGGTCAGCTCCGGACTGGAGGTCGAACGAATCGGCTACTGGAACGGTTGGTTGTTCGCTCCGATGACGGCGCTGCGCGCCGCGCGCCGAGTCGTCGCCCGTCGGAAGGTGACCAAGAAGCAGACGGACGACTTCTCGCAGATGAATCCGATCGTGAGTCGTGCGTTCACGGCAGCGTTTCTGCTGGAGAACAAATACCTGAGCGCCGGTGGCGAGTTGCCGCTCGGCGTCAGCGTGTTCGCGGTCGTTCGGAAGCCGGAAGACGAAGCCTAGGGTGCGGGCTGCGCCGCGCGCGCCGTTGGTCTGACGCGCTCCGCCGCGGTTCATCCTCGCGGGGACGCTGCTAGCGTGGGAGTTGGCAGCGCAAGCGCTGTGGCTGCTCCGCTCCCAATCGCATGACGATTCGTGGGGGCATCGTGGGTCCGCATGGTAGTGGGCCTTGCGCGGTGCGCACTTCGACCCAGACGTCGCCGCACGGGACGCCGGTCGGCAGGAGCTCGAGTTGACCGGTGGGTGACGCGGTCCCGCTGGTTTGGCCGCCTGGGCTTTGCAGTGGGTACCAACCCCAGACCACTTGCAGTGCTTCGGCGGGCGCTGCGCCGGAGATGTCGAGACCGAGCGAGCATCCGCGGAAGCGAGCGATTTGTGTGTCTGGCGTGGATGCATCCGTCTCGAAGCCGCGTTCCTGCAAGAGGACTGCGATGGCAGGGTCGCTGACTGCGATGACGTCCTGGTAGCGGCTTCCGGCGGCGAGGAGGTCTGTGCGGATGGCCTGCAAAAGGGCGGGTTCGTCGGCTCGGCTACGTGGAGCGCTGAAGTAGCTGCGCTCGGGCATGGGCACGCGCGCGACGTCGGGCAGGAAGAGATGCTGGTGGATGGTTGGAGAGCTGGCGAACAGGTACGGCGTCATACCGCCTTGCTCGATGACGAAGAGGTGCCCGATGTTGGCGAAGGGTTTACCGTAGGCGAGCGTGTTCGGGAACTCGAGCGTCGTCTCGAAAACGATCGGGAGTCGCCAGCCGTCGCGTTGAATCGGCGCGGTGGTGTCGAGCGCCTGTAGCCGTGCGTTGACGTGTGCGATGCGCGCGCTGTGCACGTGCGCCCAGCCGAGGCTAGTCGCGGCGACCAATGCGCAGACGATGACAGTCGGGGCGTCCTTGAAGCGCTTGAAGCCCGCGAGTGCTGCCCAGCCGCAGACCAATGCGAAGGGGAGAACGCGTGGGGAGAAGAACTCCCAGGAGGTCATGTGAAACGGCAGGGCGACGCCGAGGGCGAGGCCGAGCGCAGCAACTCCACCGGCTGCGCGTTCGCGCGCCGCGCTTCGGGCGCTGATGAGGATTCCGGCGACGGCGGCCGCGAGGGGAACGGTCCATCTCCACCATGGGCCGCCGATGCTGGTGGCGCCGAGGTCGCGGAGACGGGTGGGCCAGGCTTGCCACAGGAGATGGTTCTCCGCTGCGGCGCTCGCGGACTGGACGGTTTCTGCGCCCGCGCTCCACACCAGTAGCGCGATGGCTGCGGCCGGGACGCCCGTCGCCGCGGTGATGGCGGTGTTGCGCCAGCGGCTTGGGTCGTCGGCGTCGAACGCGCGGAGTATGAATACGATGCCGCCGACGAGGATCGCGGGCAGCATGTGCATCATGGCGACGACGAGCAGGCCCGCTGTGAACGCGATGTGTTCGAACGGGCGCGGGTTCGGGCGGCGGACAGCGAACGCCAACAGCCACGTGCCGGCGGCGAGCGCGCTGACGAACGGAAAGAAGCCCATGTAGAGCGGCCACGAGAACGCGAGCGTGAAGCCGAGCAGTCCGAGCGGGGTGTCTTGGCGGGCGATGGAGCGGATGGCGGCGCGGGCGCCTAGGCCGAGGCCGAGCGCGAGCAACGCAAACGCGGCCTGGTAGGCGACACGCCAGGGCAGCAGGCGCTCAAGCGGTGCGAAGATCCAGGTGTAACCCCACGCGGTGATGGGGCTGCCGCGCTCGAGGAAGGTCGCGTAGCCGGTGCCGGGGTCCTGCAGGTGGTTCCACAGATAGCCGTGGAGCAGATGCTGGAAGCCGTCGTGGGTGGGCACGATGGGCATGAACGCGAGCGGCAGTACGACGGCGCAGGCGAGCACCGCGGCACACACCCGCTCGAGTCGTGCCGCGTCGGGCGTCATTGTTGCGGCTGGGCGCGGTTTGCGTCGTCGGTGGCGCCGAACAGCGTGTGTGCGGTTGCGTTGACGATGTGCACGGGGACGATGTCGCCGCGCTTGGTTCCTGGCGGGGGCGAGAAGACGGTGGTCTTGAAGTCGGCGGACTTTCCGAACCAGGCGTCTCCCTTGCGGGCGGGGCCTTCGGCGAGGACTTTGACCGTGGTGCCGATGCGCTGCCGGTACTTGACCAAGCCGAGCTCTTCTTGGAGCGCGATGAGCCGGGTGAGACGGGCCTTTTTGACGGCGTCGGGGACGGTGTCCGGGATTTTCTTGCTCGCGTAGGTCCCTTCGCGCTCGGAGTAGGCAAACATGAACGCGAAGTCGAAGCCGACCTGTTTGACGAGGTCGAGCGTGGCTTCGTACTCGGCGTCGGTCTCATCGGGGAAGCCGACGATGATGTCTGTCGAGATCGCGATGTCGGGCATGTACTTGCGCAGCTGGTCGACGATGCGGTGGAAGTCGGCGACGGAGTAGCCGCGCTTCATTCGGTCGAGCATGGAGTCGGCGCCGGACTGCACGGGCAGGTGCAGGTAGTTGGGTACGTTGTCGAGCTCGGCGAGCGTGCGGATGAGCTTGTCGGAGAAGTCGATGGGGTACGGCGAGGTGTATCGCACGCGCTCGAAGCCCGGCACGGCGGCGACGGTGCGGAGCAGGTCCGCGAAGTCGACGTCCTCGTAGCAGTACGAGTTGACGGTTTGACCGAGGAGGGTGACCTCTTTGTAGCCCATGGAGGCGAGCTCTCGGGCTTGGCGGAGGACTTCTCGCGGGGGCACGCCGCGCTCTCGGCCGCGGGTGTAGGGGACGATGCAGAAGGTGCAGAACTTGTCGCAGCCGCGCTGGATGGTGAGCCAGCCGGACATGCCTTCGCCGCGTGCGGGTGTCATGCCCTCGTAGGTCTCGCCTTTGTCCAAGCGGACGTCGACGATGGGGTCGCCGCCGGCGGTTTCGGCGATGAGCTCGGGGAGCCGGCGATATGCGTCGGGGCCGACGATGAGGTCCACGTAGGGCGCACGCTCGCGGATGGAGTCCTTGAGGTGCTCGGCCATGCAGCCGGTGATGCCGAGCACGAGGTCGGGCTTGTTGTACTTAAAGCGGAGCAGTTGGGATGCGCGCCCGTAGATGCGTTCCTCGGCCTTCTCGCGCACGGCGCAGGTGTTGAGGAGGACGACGTCGGCCTCGTCGAGCTGCTCGGCGATGGTGTAGGCGCCGGTCTTGAGGAGCCCGCCGTACATGATCTCGGTGTCTGCCGTGTTCATTTGGCAGCCGTATGTCTCAATCCAGACTTTCTTGGGCGCGACGGTGGCGCCTACGGCGGTGGTGTCGTTGGCCGTTTCGGTCGGGTTGGATGGCGAATCTTTCACGGGAAGCTCTGGGCGCTGACGCGCTGACGCGCGGGTCGACGTGCGGCGCGAATGCGGGCAGCGTCGGCGGAACTCCTGACCGGAGCCCGCACGCGCTGTGTAGCAAGTTGGCGGGCGAATTCAACTCCCGTTCCCGCTCGGTTGCACGCGGTAGCGCCGACAATCCGCTACCGGCTGAACGCGTCCGCGAGCTTTCGCACCAGGGTCGACTGCGCGCCCGCCTCGAACTGCTCGGGCGTCATCCACGCGGTCTCCTCATATCCGGTGAGCGCGGGGGTTTGGTCGGCCAGCTCGGAGGGCAGCGTGATGGTCACGGGGGTCACGCGCATGCGGATGTGTGTGAACACGTGGAGGATCTCGGGGTGCATCCGGATTGCTGTCGGCGTGGTTCCGGGCGTGGACGCGAGCGCTGGAACGAGCGTTTGCAGTGTAGATTCCACGTCGGTGGCGTCGCCCATGGGGTATTGCCACATGCCGCCGAGCAGTGAGCCGGCGGGGTTCTTGGCGACCAGCAGGCGCCCGTCCGGGTGGTGGATTGCGAACGCCATGCGGTGCTCTTGGCGGGCCTTCTTCGCCTTGGACTTGAACGGGAGCTCCGCGGCGCGGGCGCGTCCGGTGCAGCGATCGGCGAGCGGGCACACGTGGCACGCGGGTGACTTGGGGGTGCAAACGGTCGCGCCGAGCTCCATGAGCGCTTGGTTGAAGTCGCCCGGCCGATCGCCACACACCAGCTGGTCAGCGATTGCCCAGATCGCCCGTTGGGTGGTGGTCGCCCGGACGTCGTCTTCGATGCTGAACATGCGTGCGAACACGCGGATGACGTTGCCGTCGACCACCGCTTGGGGACGGTTGAAGGCGATGGATGCGATCGCCCCCGCCGTGTATCGCCCGATGCCGGGGACCTTCTGCAAGGCCTTGAGTTCACTTGGGATTTTACCGCCGTGATGGTCGAGGACGTGCTGCGCGCCGCGCCGCAGGTTTCGCGCGCGGGTGTAGTAGCCGAGGCCCTGCCAGCGCGTGAACACGGCCTCCTCGGTGGCGTTGGCGAGGGCGGTGACGGTGGGGAACGCGTCGAGCCACGCGTGGTAGTAGGGGATGACGGTGTCGACGCGGGTCTGTTGGCACATGACCTCGGAGATCCAGATGGCGTACGGGTCGTCGGTGTGTCGCCAGGGCAGGTCGCGGTGTCCGGCGTCGTACCAGCGGAGCAGATCGCGGTGGATGTCGGCGGGTTCGCATCCTTCGGGGAGGCGATTGTCGGGTTTGGCTTCGCTCACGCGAGCGCGGAGGGCTGAAGGGGGGCGAGCGCGGCGACGAACTGTTGGTGCGCGTCGGGTGAGAGTTCGCAGAGCCCGGGCGTGGTTTCGGCGGCGCGCTGCACGGCGGAGCGGGTGTCATCGAGGAGCTCGCGGCCGTGGTCGGTCAGGGCGGCGAGGGACTGTCGGGCGTCACGTTCGTTGCGCTGGGTCTCGACGAAGCCGAGCTTCTCAAGGGGTTTGAGCGCGCGGGTCACGCCAGAGGCGGAGAGGCCGAGCGCGCGCGCGACGTGCACGCGGGTGGCGGTGGCGGGCGGGATTTCTTCGAGGAGGGAGAGGAGGCGGAATTCGGAGAAGGTGATGCCGCGGAAATTGAGTGCGGCGTCGAAGCGGCGTTGCAGGGTTCCTGCGGCTTCGAGCAGCGCGAAGGCGAGTTGTGTGTGGTTCATGCTGTGTTGTGTGTCTGATGCGTGAGTGGTCATGGATCTAGCGTGTAGTGCGGGGTGATGCAATACGGTTTGTGCTGGTAGCGGGGTCCCCGAGGCGATTGCGTGTTGATTTGGGCGCAACACACGGAGCGTCGGCTCGACTACGCGGCGTCGATTTCACGACGGCACGGAGGTGCAGCATGAGAATCCAGCAGCAGTTTCATCGGATGGAGTCATTTGGTCCGTCGCGGCCGGCGCGCCGCGAGACGGCGGCATTGGATGCGTCGCCGGTAGCCGCCGGGCCGGTGCTCGAGGTTGGCGCGGTGTGGGAGTTCGTTCCGTTTCGCCCGGCTTCGAATCCGCAGTCGGCGGAGTGGGGAGATGAGGAGTGCGGGTGCGTTACGTGCGGCGCGCGGACGTAGGGCTGGCGCGTGTTTTCCACGAAAGTTGTCGTGCCACGCAACACGCCCGCGTTGGGACCGAATACTCCTCGTCTTTGCCCTGGAGTGGCTCATGTTTGCGAGTGTTCGAAGTGGTGCGGTGGTTGGCGTGGATGCGATCCCGGTGACGGTCGAGGTGGATATTGGGCCGGGTCTTCAGGCGTTCCACGTGGTGGGGTTGCCGGATGGCGCGGTTCGGGAGGCGCGGGTTCGGGTGAAAGCGGCGCTCCAAAACAACGACTTGGAGTGGCCGATGCGGCGGATCTCGGTGAATCTGGCTCCGGCGGACATTCGTAAGGATGGGACGCTGTTCGACTTGCCGATCGCTTTGGCGGTGATGGCGGGCGGTGGGGCGTTTCGGAAGCGGGCGCTGGCGCGGTTGGACGGCTATTTGGTGGCGGGGGAGCTGTCGTTGGACGGGGAGATTCGCTCTGTTCGCGGCGCGTTGCCGCTGGCGTTGGCGGCGCGCGCGCGTGGAATGGAGGGGGTGATCCTGCCGCGTTGCAACGCACCGGAGGCGGCGTTGGTAGATGGGTTGGACGTGGTGGGGTGCCAGACGATCACGGAGGCGGTCGACTTTGTGCGGGGCTTACGGGACGACCTGTCGTTCCAGCGCGATGCGTCGGACCGGGACGTGGAGACGGACACGCCGTACGACCTGAGCGACGTGCGTGGTCAGGAGTTGGCGAAGCGTGCGTTGGAGGTGGCGGCGGCTGGCGGGCACAATCTGCTGTTCGTGGGGCCGCCGGGGAGTGGAAAGACGATGCTCTCGAAGCGGCTGTCGACGGTGTTGCCGCCGATGTCGCTGGAGGAGTCGCTGGAGACGACGAAGGTGCACTCGGTCTCGGGGTTGCTGGGCGAGTACGCGTTGGTGTCGCACCGGCCGTTTCGTGCGCCGCATCACACGATCTCGGAGCCGGGGCTGGTGGGTGGCGGCTCGGGGAGTCCGCGCCCGGGCGAGGTGTCGTTGGCGCACAATGGCGTGTTGTTCTTGGATGAGCTGCCGGAGTTTCGCCGGAGTGTGCTCGAGGTGTTGCGGCAGCCGCTGGAGGACGGTCACGTGACGGTGAGTCGGAGCCTGGTGACGGTGAACTACCCGGCGCGGGTGATGTTGGTGGCTTCGATGAACCCGTGTCCGTGCGGGTTCTTGGGCGATCGGCGGCATGCCTGCAGTTGTACGCCGCAGCAGGTGCAGATGTACCGGTCGCGGATCAGCGGGCCGTTGCTCGATCGCATCGATTTGCAGGTGGATGTGCCCGCCGCGCGTTACGATGAGCTGCGCGACCTTTCGCCGGGCGAGCCGAGTTCGGCGGTGCGGGCCCGTGTGCAGCGGGCGCGCGATCGGCAGCTGCATCGGCTGTCGGGGCTAGGCATGACGTGCAACGCGGAGATGGGCGCGCGTCAGATTCGCGAGGTGTGCAAGGTGGACGCCGCGGGGCATGAGCTGCTGGAGAAGGTGGTCGACAAGCTGGGGATGAGCGCGCGGGCGCATGCTCGGATTCTGAAGGTTGCGCGTACGATCGCGGACCTGGATGGCGTGGACGACATTGGCATCGCGCACCTGGCGGAGGCGGTGCAGTACCGGAAGCTTGATCGCCGCGACGCGGCCTAGGAGGACTGGATGACGCATGAATCACAGGGTGGTGGCGGTTTGGCTGCGGCCTATCCGTTCCCGTTCGAAGACGCCTGCGATTTACCGAAGCGCCACGCGCGGCGTTCGGGCGAGGTGGTGGTGGTGCCCCGTCACCGGCGCGTGCGGGTGGCCACGAGTCGGCCGCGTTTGTTTGTGAGCGAGTCTGCGCCGCGTTGGATTCGCAAGATGCTCGGCGTTTCGATGGACGGGCCTTGTCCGTGCCGTGTGTGTGCGTTTCTGGATGCGCGCGGGGCGCCGCGTGAGCAGCTGGAGAACGGCGCAATCGTGCATCGGGTGACGGCGGCGGAGTTTGAGGAGGCGGCGCGGTTGTCAGCGGATCCCTTTGGCTTGCGGGGGCGTTGATGGCGGCGTGTCGGCAGGATGTGCGTCGCGGAGTGCGGGCGCGCGCGTTGACCCGCCGCGGGGGGCCAGCTAGCAGCGGCGCTCCTCAATCCCGGTTGCTCGTGCGCAAGCTCATTCTCTCGCTCACCCACAGTCGCCCTAGGGACGCCGGTGCGGTGTCAGCGTGGGTGGATGCGGATGAGAGCGGCGACTTTGCGCTCACGTTCGATATCGGCTGTTCGGGTGACGCCAGCGCGTTCTGGTCGCTGGTGATCGACACGCCGTCCGCGGAGCCCGCGCAGCCGAGTGACAACGACTGGGGCGCCAATTTGCTGCCCGGTCGGTTTGTCTCGAACGGCCGCGACGTGGGCCAGGTGATCCCCGCTCAGGTTCGCACTCGGCTCGTCGGTTATGACGCGTCGATGGATCTTCCGGGCGAGGTCGCGACGGCGTGGGAGGCGTTTCGGGCCGACAATCCGGCGTGGGTAAGCCCGCGGTGTCGTGGCGTGGTCGACCCCGGTGATGCGTGCGGCTGCGTGGATGACCGCTCGGAGCCGGATACGGATGAGGACACGATCTTGGATGCGTGCGATATTTGTGAGGGGCAGGACGACCTCACGGCAGAGTCACCGGCCGCGTGTACTTCGGGCCGTACGTATCCAAACATCGACCTGGTCCGGGGCAACGCGTCCTTTGCGTACGACCCGGTTCTCGACTTGTTGCCGGTGTTTGCGTTCGAGCTGTTTGGTGGTCCCCCAGAGCGGCCGTATATGACGCTCACGCTGGTCGCGCAGGGTCGGGAGGCTTGTTTCGTGACGCGGACGGCGATGGAGGACGTGCCGGCGTCTGCGTTGGCTGACACCACGGCGACATCGCTGCTGACTTGGCGGTTGGACTCTGAGAACAGCACGTTGACCACCAACTGTGATGGCATACTCGACCCCCGTGTTTGGGGTTTGGGCATCGGCGCAGCGGTGAACGCGACCGAGTGGAGTGCGAGCCTGGTGGACACGTGCGCTGCAGAGGAATGTCCGTTCGCGGACGCGCCGTTGTGGGCGGAGTTCGCTGAGTTCGGAAATGCGTCGGCCGAGTGTGATGTGTTCACCGACGCTTGCTTGCAGTCGGGGCTGGGTTTGATCGTTGGATTCTCGGCGGATACCGTCGCAGAAGCAGCGGACGGAATGCCGTCGGGCTATGCGTCTATGCTCCCGGCGAACGAAGAGTTTTCGTACGTCGGTGATGGCTTCGATTGGCTCCCGGCGACAGAAGTACGGCTCGCGCTGCCGCGGATGATCGCTTTTGGCGCGTTCTCGTTGAGCGGCGGCGACGAGGCGGACCTCGCGACGATGTTTGGCATGCCGTAGGGGCGCTCCGCCGGGACTGGGTGTGTGGGGCGAGCCGCATTCTGGTGGAGGGCAAGCCGCGTTCTGGTTGGAGGGCAAGCCGCGTTCTGGCGGCGTACGAGCTGCGATAGGTCGTGCGCTCTATGGGCGGGCCGAATTTGCGATGAAGGTTTTCCACCGACCTGCGTCCAAGCAGGGCCGCTTTGAATCGGCACGACTTTGAATCGGCACGACTTTGAATCGGCACGATTTTGAGTCAGCACGATTTTGAGTCAGAACACCGGTGGATTGTCGCCGGTGTGTCCGCTACCCACGAGCGGTCGCCGTCGTGGCCCCCGTGAGGAGGCGCGTCGTAACCCTCAAGCTCCCCAGATAGAATGTCCTGTACGAACTGGAAGTCCGCGCGCATTTGTGTGCTCGCATCGCTCGCGTTGACCGCTGGCTGTCTCGAAGATGACCCTACGCTTGGCGACGCTGGCGGGGTGCAAGACTCCGGTGCCGACGTGGGCATTGATGGCTCGGCCGACGCCGCGCTGGACGCGCCGAGCGAGGTGGGTGTGGATGCGGGGCGCGACGCAGCGGGGGATGCCGGCGAGGACTCTGGTGGGGACGCGGCGCCCGATGTTGCCGCGGACGCTGAGCAGGATACCGCGGATGTGGGTCCGGTCGAGGGGACGATTGACGTGCTTCACCTGGAGTACAGCGACGACCCTGATGGCCTAGAGCCCGAGGTGTTGGTCGTGCTGCGTTCGGAGGCGCCCGCCGGCTCGGTGATCGACCTCGAGGTTGGTGATGAGACGGAGGTGTTGCCGTTGGGCACGCCGACGACGCAGCGGTTGGTGTTCCGGCAGCGGGACCCGGCGGTTTGGTTGTACCCTGGCTCGACGCGCCTGCAGGTCGGGCCGGAGTCCGTGGACAGCTGCGAGCCGACGGATTGCGCGGGTACGCTGGTGTGCACGGGCGAGAACGGTCTGCGATACGAGGTGCTGGCTGAGAACGGCGTGAACGGTGCGTTGGTTCATGTCTTTGCTGCGCCTGCGGAGCTCGCGGCGGCTGGCGTGGATGCGGACACCGAGATCAAGATCGGCGAGACCACGTATGCGTTTGCGAGCGAGGAGTTCGAGTATCGCGTACCCGCTAGGCTTTCGGCCGGTGAGGGCGTGGACACGGGGGTCTCACTCCGAAACGACGATCTGGACGATGACGAGACGAAGCAGGCGAAGAGCCGTCGTGTGACGTTTGTGCTGCTGCGCGGCATCGTGATCGACGAGATCATCACCAGCGAGTCGACCGAGGGCGCGTATGAGCTCTCGGCGATGTCGAGCACCACGGACCCTGGCGAGGCCGCGAACATGGAGGCGACCGCGGACGGGACGGACTTGGAGTTCGTGCGCGCGCGCACCCAGCGTACGTTCTCGGCGGGCGTCGAGGAGTTCGGCGCGACGGCGTTCGATGTTCAACTTACGTTTTACGATGGCGAAACTGAGGTGGACACGGCGGTGGTCCCGGTTGCGTTCGGTGAGCCTTGGGCCAACGGTGTTACGGACGCCGATTTTGGCGTTGGCGTGCGTGTGCAGCCTGACACGGGGTGCGGAAACACGCTGCTGGTGTCGCTGGACGGGGATCGCGTGGTCACGCGTTTTGAGGCGGAGTTGATTGGTGACGACGCTTCGGTGACTGCCATCGGAGAGTTTGTTGCACAGACGCGGACGGTGACTTGGACCGGCGCCGCGCTCGCAAACATGGAGTCGGAGGGCGGCGCCGAGATTGTTGTGTTTGCGGAGACGGAGAGCGGTGTGGAGGAGGTGACGCGGGTGGCTACTGCGCCTGGTCCGCTGGCCGATCGACCGGACACGTACGATGGCGCGTCGTCGCGAAACTCGAAAGTGGGCGATGGCCACGATGGGACGACGTCTGTTCTGACGACGAATGTGTGTCACCTGCGCGCGTACGACGACGGCGACGGCGTGGGCACGGAGGTGGCGGTGCGCTGGGAGACCGCGGTGCCGGAGGGATACACGGTGAACCTGGAGCTGGACGGCTTTGAGCCGCAGCTCTTCGGTGGGGACTACATGTTTGCCACGGCGGCGTTTGAGATCGCTCGGCCGGACGGCGCTGCGGCGGTGACGGTGGACGGTTTCGAGGACGAGTTTGTTGTGGACGCCGACGTGGTGGAGACCTCTCCGGAGGGGATGGAAGACCTCACGGTGACGCTCGATCCGCGCGGTGACTCGTTGCTGATTACGCTGTCGGGCGATCGTGAGACCATGGAAGCGGCTGGGGCGGTTTCGCTTGAGAACATTGTGCAGGTGAACGGTGAGACGGCGCCCGCTACGTTCCTTGAGGTGGCGTTCTTTGGTGGGTTTGAGACCGCGCCGGATACGGAACTCTACACGCTGTCGGCGACCGTTTATGACGGCGCGACGTTGCTGGCTGAAGGCCAGGTTGTGGGTTCGCTGACGGCTGAGCCGCTGATCGATGAGGTGACGGTGCTCGACGAGTCGGACCACGTTGAGGTGGCGGTTGTCGCGTTGGTGGATTCGTTCGAGCCGACGACGGTGTCGGTGACGGTCGGCTCGGATGAGGGCGACTTCTACGTGGACGAGCAGGCGACTCCGGCTGCGGTTGAGCGTGTGTTCATCGGCTACTTTGATGGGCTGGGTGAGGGCCCCGATACGGTGAACGTGACGCTGATGATCAAGAACGACGACGAGTCGTTGGGTGAGTACTCGGTGGAGGCCCTGGCGGGTGGCGGCTGGTTCGACTTCGAGGCTGGCGAGCGGGTGCTCTCGGTGAACGTGCGGCGCGAGGGCCCCGGCACGCCCTACGGTGAGGTGGTGGTGTCTGTGATCGGCGAAGACGGCGTGCAGGGCACGGTCGCCGATGCGCAACAGGTGACGGCGGTGAGCGTTGGCATCGCTCAGGAGGGCAGCGTAACGCTCTCGCCGGAGATGTTCTTCGAGGAGGCGCGTCGAGGCTATTCGTTTGTGTCGCCCGACGCGGGTATTGCGGCGCTGATCGAGAGCGGTTCGGCGGCGCTGACGGTCGAGGTGGCGCAGGCGGGATTGACGACGGAGACGGTGACCAATGGCATCGGTTCGTTGCCGTCGATCACGTCGAGCAAGAAGTTCGTGAAGAAGTACAAGGGGAAGACGAAGTTCGATCGCAAGATGAACGAGAGCTTCACGGACTGAGGCGGTTCGTGGCGCCTCTTCTCGCCGCTGGTGGGGAGAGGCGCGTGCGCGGGGATGGTGTCGGAGAACGTCCTGGGAATTGCGCGTGTGCCTGCTAGGCTGCTCCCATCACGCCACTTTCATGCGGCTTTGGGCCCCCACACTTCGCACCCGCCATGTTGTACACATCGGTTCGTCGCGCGCCTGCGCGCGCCTCGCTTTACCTTGTCCGCCCGGCGGTCGCCCTGTGCGCCGCCGCGCTTTTGACTGTCTCCGGATGTGCGGACGAAGACCCTTTGGAAGGGCTCGGCGATGTCTCGGAAGTGGGCGGTCAGGACGCCACCGGTGAGGTGGGCAGCACGGATGTTGCCGTGGACGTTTCTGCACCGGATGCGGGAACGGACGTGGCGACCGATACGGACGACGCGGATGTGACGGAGCCGGAAGACACGGGCGCTGTGGACACGGGTGGCGACGTGGCTGAAGACGCGGGCGGGGACGTTGTTGAAGACGCGACGGAAGATGTGACCGCCGACGCGGATGCCGCGGACGACGCCGACGTGGCGGAGGATACCGCGGATGCAGCGGACGTCGTCGAGGACACGGACGTTGAGGACGCGGACGCTGGGGCGTTGGATTGCGCCGGAGTGGCCGGTGGTTCGTCGACGGCGGACGATTGCGGCGTTTGTGACGATGACGCTGGGAACGACAACACGACGTGCACGCAGGACTGCGCTGGCGTTTGGGGCGGAGCTTCGGCCGCGGACGATTGCGGCGTTTGTGATGATAACAACGCGAACAACAACACGACGTGCACGCAGGACTGCGCTGGCGTTTGGGGCGGTGGGGCGTCGGTCGATGACTGCGGCGTTTGCGACGACAACGCGGCCAACGATAACGCGTGCTTCGGCGAGCTGGAGCTGATTACCGACTACGTGGACACGTACGTGAGCCAGGGGCACACGTCGCCGCATGGCAGCGAGAACGCGATTTCGTTCGGTCTGTGCAGGATCTGTCCGACGTTCGGCGGTGCGTGCACGGGTGTGCCGACGCAGCATGACCGGATCGGGCTGCTGACCTGGCCGTTCGTATCGGAGGAGCTGCCTGATGGGGCGACGATCGAACAGGTGGAGCTGGTGCTGGATGTGGGGCTGGCGTTCGAACACCTGAGCGTACCCGACGAGTCGTTCTTCATCAGTCAGACGACGATCGACGTTTGGGATGCGGACGCGACGTACGCGAGCATGGGCGGCGTGGCGTCGTTTGGGTCACCGCTTATCTTGGATGCGCCGCAGCCGCCGATGACGGGTGAGATGGCGCTCGATATCACCTCGCTGTTCCGCGCGTACTACCGGGCGGTGTCGACATCGGATCGGGCACACTTCTCGATCTCGCTGTATAGCGAGCAGTGCTACCAGACGGTGACGAGCAGCGACTTGAGCGAAGACGCCGGGCCGCGGCTGCGCATTCGATACCGCACGGAGTAGCGTCGTCTGGGGATTGCTCGCGCAGAGCCAAAGATTCCGATTCCCCGCGCCTGCAACCGCGAGTAAGAACGCGGCATGGCGACGTTTCATGAGCTAAAAGGCGAGATCGAGCAGCTGTTGGCGGATGAGCACGGCACGGTGTTCAAACACGCCCCGTACCGGGCAGCGCTGCTCTATCCGAGTCCGTATCGCGCGGGCATGAGCAGCCTGGGCTATCAGCTCATGTATCGCGCGGTGAACGAGCGGGCGGAGTGGGCTGGTGAGCGGGCGTTCTTGCCGGATCGGCCGGAGGAGTATCGCCAGTCGCGGACGCCGCTGTTCACGTTCGAGTCGCAGGTCCCGGTCTCGCAGGCCGATGTGATCGCGGTTTCGTTCGCGTACGAGCTTGAGATTTCGGGGCTGCTGGAGTGTTTCGATCTGGCGGGCGTCCCGTTGCGCGGCGCGGACCGTACGGACAGCGACCCGTTTGTGGTGATCGGCGGTCCGCTGACGTTCTCGAACCCGGTGCCCATCGGCCCGTTCGCGGACGTGGTGGTGATGGGCGAGGGCGATGAGCTGATTCAGACGGTGCTCGACGCTGTGGAGGCGAGCCAGGATCGGGATGAGTTGCTGACGCGGCTGTCGGCGGTGCCGCACCTGTGGGTCCCGGCGATTCACGGTGAGCGGCTGCTGCCGGTGGCGAAGTCGCCGAACGCGCTGTTGCCGGCGTATTCGGCGATCGTGACGCCCAACACCGAGCTGTCGAACATGCACTTGGTGGAGGCCGAGCGGGGCTGTCACCGCAAATGCTCGTTTTGCGTGATGCGGCGGAGTACGAACGACGGCATGCGGCTCGGCTCGCCGGACGCGATTTTGGACAGCATTCCGGAGTACGCGAAGCGGGTTGGGCTCGTGGGCGCGGCGGTGAGCGATCACCCGAAGCTCAAGGAGATCGTCGAGCGTATCGTGGCCACAGGCCGCGGCGTTGGCCTGTCGAGTCTGCGCGCGGATCGTATGGACAGCGAGCTGGTGGAGCTGCTCAAGAGCGGCGGCTATCGCACGCTGACGGTCGCTTCGGACGGCGCTTCGGAGCGCATGCGGGTGGTCCTCGAGAAGACGATTCGCGAGGAGCACCTGTTCGATACGGCGCATTTGGTGGCCAAGCACAACCTGCGCTACCTGAAGATTTACATGATGATCGGTGTGCCGGGCGAGACCCAAGAGGACATCGACGAGCTGGTCGCGTTTTGCGCCGAGATTTCGAAGATCTGCGGCGTGGCGCTGGGCATCGCGCCGTTTGTGTCGAAGCGAAACACGCCGCTGGATCGGCAGCCGTTCGCGGGCATCCGCGAGGTGGACCGCACGCTGAAGACGCTGCAGAAGTCGCTGCGTGGCAAGGTGGATCTGCGGTCGACCTCGGCGCGTTGGGCGTGGGTCGAGTGGTGCATGGCGCAGGGCGGCTTCGACATGGCCGACGCGGCCGAAGAGGCTTGGCGCAACGGCGGTGGGTTCTCGGCTTGGAAGAAGGCGATCGCGAAGCACCAGCGCACAGAGCAGCCGTCGGATCTGGACTTGCGGTTGGGGCTCCCGGTGGGGCGCTTTGTGCATGACCTGGGATATGAGCGGAGCGTTGCGAGATGATGTTGCGCGACGAGGCCGGCGTGGAACCGTCGGTGGTCGAAGAGGTCGCCCCTGGGGTGATTCGCGTGCCGCTGCGCACGGCCACCCTGCCTCCGGCGTCGCGTACGAATGTGTATCTGGTGCGCGGTGTTTCGGGGCTTTGGGTTGTGGACCCAGGGGCGTCGGATGCGCGTGAGAACGAGCGTCTGTTGGGCGCCGTGCATGCCGCGGAGCGTCGGTGGGGCGTTCAAACCGTCGGTTGCATTCTGACGCACCATCACCCGGATCATACGTCGGGTTTGGGGTGGTGGAGCGCGGCGTTCGATGGGCCGGTGGTGGCGGAGCGGCGCACGGTCGCGCTGGTGCGGGAGGCCGCGGAGACGCGCGAGGCCGCGGCCAGCGTGACGTGGCGCGCGGTGGATGAGGATACGTCGTTGGACGGGCTCGCGCTGGTGTTCACGCCGGGTCACGCGCCGGGCCATTTGGCGGTGTGGACGGCTTCGGGGCATGCGCACTTGGCGCCGAAGGTGCTGATGGCGGGGGACTTGGTCGCTGGCATCGGGACGATTGTGGTGAATCCGCCCCGCGGCCATATGACGGACTACTTGGCGTCGTTGCGGCGCGCCGCGGCGCTGGGTCCAGAGCTGCTGTTGCCGTCGCATGGTCCGGGCACCGACGCGGCGGTCGAGCGGTTGGAGTTCTACGTGGCGCATCGGCTGGCGCGCGAGGCCAAGGTGCTCGCGGGTGTGGCGAGCGATTGGTCCGACTCGATGACGATCACGCGTGCGGCGTATCAAGATGTGCAGGAGGCGCTGCACGTGTTCGCCGAGCGCTCGGCGTTGGCGCACTTGGCAAAGCTGGTGGAAGACGGCGCGGTGGCGTGTGACGGCTCGCCGTACGCGGTGGGCGCGCGGTTCAGGCTGGTGGCTTAGCGGATGTCCCCGGTGGCGTAGCTTCGGTGGCCGTTAGCTGCGTGCGCGGGGGCGCTTTCGGGAGAGCAGGAGCGCGCCGAGCGCGAGGGCGATGCCACCGGCGGGGAGGCGGCGGCCGGTCGCGGTCATGCAGCCGCTCTCAGAGCCGCCGGGTTCGCTGATTTCGACGGGCGCGGAGGGCTCCGACATGTTGCCGCCGAGGTCGACGGCCCGCAGCGTGATCGAGAAGGCGATGGGCTCTTGGCCGTCGGTAGCTCCGTCGATCCAGGGCAGGGAGATGGTGGTTCCGGACACGACTTGGATGGGCTCTTGGGGCACGGTGAACCCTGCGGGGACTTGGCCTTCGACCTCGACGAGGTATCCGATGGCGTCGGTGGGGGTGCGGTCATCTCCGGTCTCGAGGATGCGGAGGGCGATCCAGCCGAGGTCGTCGCAGCTGGTGGTCATGACGGAGCCGCAACCTCCGCTGACGGCGCCGGTCCCGCGTTTGATTTGCTCGACTTCGAACACGGGGACCTGGGGCGCGGTCATGTCTTCGGCTTGTTCGGTGGGGTCGAGTTCGAGCGTGAGCATGGGGATGGAGCACGCCGCAGCCTCGGTAGGCAGCACGCTGACCGCGGCGACCGCTGCGGTGGTGAGGACAGCGGCGACGGCTGTCGTGAGCGTGTGTTTGGGTGTGCCCATGGTGTCGTATTGTTTGGGTTGTGGGGGTTGGGAGAGGTTAGCGGTGGGGCTGGTGGGCGTCCATGGGGGGTGTCCATGGGTGGGGCTCTCGGGGCGTGTGTTCTGCGCTCGAGACAAACGCGCGGGGTGGGGTTAGCCTGGCGGGATGAAAGAACTGCCTTTGGGATTGTATGACGCTCTGATCACGCTGGGGCTTTCGCAGCAGCTCGCTGATCCGTCGTTGGATGTGCGTTCGGCGAAGCTCTCGGTGGAGGGGGCTGCGGAGTTGTTTGCGCAGCATGTGGGGCGTCTGGCGGCGGCTGTGTTGTCGTCGGTTCCGGGTGACGCGAAGGAGCGGTTGGCGGGGCAGGTGGCGCTGACGAATCGCTTTGTTGAGGTGTTGACCGGGGTGGCTCAAGAGGGGGCGAACTCGGACGAGGGGTTGGCGGTGGAGCCGCTGGATGCGGTGCTGCCCCAGCGCTTGTTACAGGTGTTGCGGAAGGACGCGCTGGGGCTCGGGACGGGGCTGATCGAGCGGCCGGTGCTGCCTTTGCGCAGCAGTGACTTGGTGGTGAACGGGCCGGGCGACTTACGGATCGGGCGAGAGATTCAGCGGGAGTTGGCGTCGGCGGATCGGGTGGATGTGCTGGTGTCGTTCGTGAAGTGGACCGGGTTTGTGGAACTGCGTGACGCGCTGCAGGCGTTCTGCGACCGGCACCGTGCGAGCGGCAGTGCGCCGCCGATTCGGCTGCTGACGACAACGTATATGGGGGCGACGGACCACGAGGCTTTGGACGCGCTGGAGCAGATGGGGGTCGACGTGCGTGTGAGCTACGATGCTCGGCGGACGCGGCTGCACGCGAAGGCGTGGTTGTTTCATCGGAACTCGGGGTATTCGACGGGCGTGGTGGGGTCGTCGAACCTGTCGCACGCGGCGCTGCGTGATGGCTGCGAGTGGAACGTTCGGCTGTCGAACGTGGACAACCCGGGGATTCTGCGGAAGTTCGACGCGACGTTCGCGCAGTATTGGGACGAGGGGGCGTTTGAGGCGTACGACCGGGCGCGATTCCTTGAGGTGGTGTCGGCGCGGCGCAATCCGGAGCGCGATGCGTTGGCGACGGCGGTGCGGTTGCACCCGTACCCGCACCAAGTGGACGTGTTGGATGCGCTGGAGGCCGAGCGCGCGGCGGGCCACTCGCGGAACTTGGTGATCGCGGCGACCGGGACGGGAAAGACGGTGATCGCGGCGCTGGACTACAAGCGTTTGCCGGGGCGTCCGCGGCTGTTGTTTGTGGCGCATCGGCGGGAGATCCTGGAGCAGTCGCGGGCGACGTATCGGGCGGCGCTGAGCGATGGCTCGTTCGGCGAGCTTTTGACCGGGCGGGACAAGCCGCTGCGCGGGGAGCACGTGTTCGCGACGGTGCAGTCGCTCAAGCGGCGCATGGATGGGGTGTCGCCGGCGCACTATCAGGTGGTGGTGGTGGACGAGTTTCACCACGCTGAGGCGGCGACTTACACGGCGCTGCTCGACTACGTGGAGCCGGAGATTCTGCTGGGGCTCACGGCCACGCCCGAGCGCACAGACGGGCAGTCGATTCTGCACTGGTTCGACGGTCGCGTGGCGGCGGAGACGCGGCTGTGGGATGCGCTCGACCAGGGACTTCTCGTTCCGTTTCAGTACTTTGGCGTGCACGATGGCACAGACCTGTCGCGGCTCGACTTTCGCGGTGGTCGCTACAACGTGGCGGACCTGGAGCGGGTGTACACGGCGGACGAGCACCGCGCGAAGCAGGTGCTGCGTGCGCTGCAGGCGCGGGTGCGGGACGCCACGGAGATGCGAGCGCTGGGGTTTTGCGTATCGAAGAAGCACGCGCGGTTTATGGCGGCGTACTTCTGCGCGAACGGGCTGCCGAGCGTGGCGGTGACGGATGAGACGTCGGCGGGGGACCGGCGGGCGGCGATCGCGGACCTGCGCGCGGGCAATGTGTGCGCGCTGTTTGCGGTGGATCTCTTTAATGAGGGTGTGGACATTCCGGCGGTGGACACGGTGATGTTCCTGCGTCCGACGGAGAGCGCGACGGTGTTCCTGCAGCAGCTGGGGCGCGGTTTGCGGCTGCACGAGGACAAGGCGTGCCTGACCGTGCTCGACTTTGTCGGCCGCGCGCACCGCGACTTTCGATTTGATCGCCGGTTCTCGGCGATGGTGGGTGGCGCGACGCGCTCGGAGCTTCGGACGGCGATCGAGGAGGGCTTTCCGCGGTTGCCGTCGGGCTGCTCGATTCAGTTGGATCGGGCGTCGCAGGAGGTGGTGCTCGAGGGTGTGCGGCGGGCGCTGAGCACGTGGCGTTCGCTGGCGGATGAGCTGGTGGAGGATTGGCCGCTGGCGGAGTTCTTGCGCCGCGCGGAGCTGGACCTGCGGGAGGTGTATCGCAAGGACAAGAGCTTCACGGCGCTGCGGGTGCTGCGGGGATACGCGGAGGCGGGGCCGAGCTCGGCGATCGTCCGTTCGCTGGCGCGTTCGCTTCACGTGGACGACGTGGACCGGTTGGCGGCTTGGCGTGCGCTGCTGGCGCGGGAGACGCCGCCTGCTCCGGCGCCGGGTGATGCGCTCCAGCGGATGCTGTTCGCTGTGCTCGGGCAGGCCACACGCCCAGTGTCCGAACTCGGAGAGTTTCTTCAGGAGTTATGGGCGGATACGGCGGTGCTCGGTGAGCTTCGGGAGCTGTTCGCGGTGCTGCAGGACGGGCTGCGTCGGCCGACGTTTCGGCTGCCCGAGCTGCCGTTCAACGTGCATGCGACGTACACGCGGGATGAGATCGCGGCCGGGCTGGGCGAGGAGCGGAAGGGCAAGCTGTTGCGTACGCAGGGCGGCGTGTATCGCTGCGAGAAGCACCGCTGCGATGTGCTGTATGTGACGCTGCAGAAGGACGTGAAGGACTTCACGCCGACGACGCTCTACAACGACTACGTGATGTCGCAGTCGCTGTTTCACTGGGAGAGTCAGGGGGCGACGCGGCGGGAGTCGGCGACGGGGAAGCGGTATCGAAACCCGCCGGAAGGTTGGCGGATTTTGTTGTTCGTGCGTCGGGCGATCAAGGACGACCGCGGGCTGACGAATCCGTACTTGTTGCTGGGGCCGGTGGTGTGTGAATCGGCTGAGGGAGAGCGGCCGATGCGGATCGTGTGGCGGTTGGAGCGCCCGGTGCCGGCGGGGTGGTTCAACGCGGTGAAGATCGCGGCGGCTTAGCGCGCTTCGAGGTTGCTGAGCGCTGGGACGGGGATGTCGTCCAGGGGGTTGCCGTACCACTCGGTCATGGCGCCTTTCTTTTTGAGGCGGTGGGCGTACCAGGGGGCGATCGTGGGGCTGAGGAGCCAGGCCAGGATGCGGTCGCGGTTTGCGGCGACTTCGGGCGTGCGTGGGACGAGGACGCGGAAGTCGGTCATGGGGAGGCGGTCGTCGGTCATGGGGGCGAAGGCGGGGGCCTTGGACCACTTGGGGGTGACGAGGGCGCCGGGCGCGCCGAGCTCCGGGCGCGGCCAGGCGAGGGCGTACCAGCTTCGCGAGGGGTTTCGCTGGATCTCGGCGCGTTTCTCGAGGATGGGGCGGAAGCGGCTTAGATGATGCTCTAGCTTTGTGGTCGGCGGGTGGCCGGCGTCCAGGTTGGGGAGGTCACCGTCGAACAGACGTAGGATGTACGACTGGTGGCGGCCGTTGGTGCTGTGCCGAATCCGGAGGAACTGCTTGGTTCTAGAGCATGCTAGCGCTGTTGCTTCTTCGGGAGACAGTACGAGGATCCCGTCACCTATTTGGGCACCTGGGATGAGGGTGACGTCCTTGGAACGGAGCTTGTTAGCTCCTGTGCTAA
>CBDUJZ010000085.1:0-21712 GCA_965367675.1 uncultured Myxococcales bacterium
GACGCGGGCGTGGAGTTGCACCTCGGCCAGGGCCAGCAGCACGTCTGCGAGGGCTTGGGCGGGGTACACTAGGCACAGCGTGCCGCGGGGTGCCATGATGCGCTCGGCCGTGGCAACGAAGGCTCGCAGGCCCCCGTGCAGCGCGTGGGTGGCCCCGTGCACCATGGGGTTGGAGGACGGCTGTCCGGCGCCGTCGGCAAAGAACGGCGGGTTTGCGATGACCCAGTCGGCTGCGTCGGCGCGGGCGGGTGTTCGGCCGTCGGGGCTGCCGAAGTCGATGCGCCGGAGGTCGCCCTCGCGGACCGTGACCTGCGCGCTCGGTACCGCTTGTGCGTTGTGACGGCAGAACGCGGCGAGCTCGGCGTTTCGCTCCACGAGGGTCAGGCGGGTGGTGCGTCCGGCGTGCGTGGCGGCCGCGGCGGCGAGTAGGCCGAGCACGCCGCAGCCGGCGCCTAGGTCGACGATGCGGGCGTGGGGCGCGGTGGTTTGCTCGGCGCAGGCCTCACGAATGAGGTCGTATGCGAGCAGGTTCTCGGGGCCGAATCGGTAGCCCCGTTTGGGCTCCACGAGGGGCGCGTCGAGCCAGGGGATGGGGGTCTGGACCACGGGGCCGGCGAAGCCCGCGATTCGGGCGGCCACCTACTTGAAGCCGGCGCCAAAGATGCGCTCGAACTCGCGTCGCATGGGGATGTTGTTCTTGTTGCGCGACATGAGCTCTTTGGCGAGGCGGCGCAGTTTGGTGGGGCGTTCGATGGACTCGAAGAACGGGATGACGCGCTCCATACGCTCGCCGAAGTCGACGGCTTGCAGTTTGGATTGCGCGACGGCGCCTTGCAGGTTGATGGCGCGCTCGTACACGCGGGCTGCCTTTCGGCTGCCGTGCGATTCGAGGAATTCGCCGATGCGCCAGAGCTGTTGGTAGGAGAAGGTCTTGGCGCGCGAGGCGCTGGCGACGGCTTCGACGTCCCCTTGTGCGATGAGCACTTCGACGAAGAGGGCCGGCGCTTCTTCGCGCAGGCTGTCGCCCATGGTGGACAGTCGCTCGGGGTCGATCTCGGCGAGGAGGTCGCAGAGCATCTCCCAGTAGAAGATCTCGCCGGTTTCGTGGAGGGTGCGGATGAGTTGTTCGACGGCCTGCTCGGTGTCGTGCTCCTCGATGTAGATATCGAGCATCCGTTCGCGGATGGGCTGCTTCTCGACGGCGACGACGAGTGACTTTCGCAGGCGCTCGAGTGCTTCTTCGTGTTGACCCTGGGCGCGGTAGATCTCGGCGTAGGTGATCGGAACGCGCGGGTCGGAGGAGGGTTCGTCGGCGAGTATGCCGAGCGCTTCGCTGAGCTTGCCGAGTTGGGCGAGCACGCGGGCGTGGAAGAGGGCAAAGTCGCGGGCGTTGGCGGTTCCGGCGTCGACGCGGTCGGGCGCGTCGAGCAGGGCGGCGACTTGATGCTTGAGCTGGTGTCCGCGGCGCCGCAGCTGTGCACCGACGGCGCGCAAGACGGCGTCGGAGGCGGCGTCGAGGATGATGTCGCTGAGGACATCGCGCGGGACGGTGCCGGCCCATGCCCAGGCGGTGACCACGTCGTCGGCGCGGGCTTCGGCGTCGTCTCCGGCGGCGCGCAGCGCGTGGTACAGGTGTGTGGCGGCCATCTCCGCGGTGACGCGGATGGCGCGGCTCGGGTGTTCGGCTTGCTGCGCCCATTGTGCGGCGGCGGTGAGCGCTCTGGCGCCCACGTCGAGGCGCTCGAGCGGGTCCATGGGCCCGTTCACGACGAGCGAGCTCACGAGCTGCTTGAAGAGCGTGTCGACGTCCCTTCCGTAGCTGCGGCTCTGATCGAGACGGCGCTCCAGGCGCGCGACCAGCCCGCTGGGGGTCGCGACCGCACCCGTTTGAATCACTGTGTCCAAGACAACAAACCCTTCATACTTGTGGTGGCAGCATACGTGCGTGCCGAGTTGGTTTCAACGGTCGGCGACTGATAGCAACGACCGGTTGAGTTACGGGTGTTAACGCGCGAACTGCGGAGTGATTCCGAGCTCGTTCAAAAGGCGCTCCTGGCCGTACACGCGGTCCAGCACCCAGAGGATGTAGGGGGCGGCGACGTGAATGGAGCGGGTGGCGACGGGATCGAACACCCAGTCGCTGGCCATGGACTCGTAGTTGCCGTCGAACAGCAGCCCGCAGAGCCGGCCGTGTGCGTCGAGCGTGACCGATCCGGAGTTGCCGCCGGTGGTGTCGAGCGTGGACAAGAAGTTCACGGGGACGGTACCCAATTCGACGTCCATGTATGTGCCCCACTCTTGCGATTCGATCGCGTCGCGCAGGGGCTCGGGGGCGTCGAACGGATCCTCGCCTGTGTGCTTTTCGAGCACACCGAGCACGGTAGTGAATGGGCGGAACCAAACACCGTCGGGGCCGTCGTAGCCGCGGATCTGGCCAAACGTGACGCGGAGCGTGCTGTTGGCATCCGGGTAGACCGGGCCGGCGATGTTATCTTGCACGGCGGACAGGTACTGGGGCCGCAGGCGGGAGTATGCGCCTTCGCGTTGGCGGCTCGTGTCGTGGGCGGCGCGGCGGATGGGGTACAGCGCGGTGGCGAGCTGGAAGAACGGGTCGCGGGCGGCCTCGATGTCGACGACCGCGGCGTCGAGGGCTCCGGCGCGCTCTTGCGAATCGATGAGAACGGTCGCGTCGACCATAGCGCGGGCGGCGGCGGTGTAGTCTTCGCCGTCACCGAACGACAAGAACAACGCCACGACGGGTTCGGTGGTCGGGTCGTCCAACGCGTCGAGGCGCTCCATAAAGTAGGCGAGCATGCGGACGTTCACGTCGGCGTGCCACGTGTTGTCGATGCGCGCGACGCGCTCGGCGATGCGGGGCCAGTCACGCTCTTGGTATCCGCGCTCGCGTTGTTCGTCGGGCAGCTGGCGCTCGTGTGCGAGCCACAAGGCGGTGTTGGCGACGCTCAGCAGGTCGACGCCCCAGCCCATCCAGCCGAGCAAGGCGTCGCGGTCGGCGTGCACGCGGCCACTGTCGAGGACAGTTTGTAGCTCGTCCATGGCGGCGAGGCCCTGGATGTCACCTTCGTGTGCGCTGCCCGCGAGGGCGTCCCGGACCATGCCGTCTCGGGCCACGGCGCGCTCTACGGCGCCGGACTCCTGGAAGCCGTCGAGCATGCCGCGGTTGTTCTTGAGGTAGTTCGACAGGCCAAACATGAAGCTCTGCGAGCGCACGGCGGCTTCGGGGTCGACCTCGCCGGCGGCCTCGAGGATGGCGACCATGTCGCCCATGGTTTGGATGTTCCACGGGTAGGTGACGTCGCGGGCCCAGGCCATCTCGTTGCCGGTGCGCTGTCGGTTGGTGCGACCGGGGTAGCCGGCGACCATGACGAAGTCGCCGTCATCGAGTTCGCCGGTGCGGATCTCGAGGTGGTGCGCGGGCACGTAGGGCACGTTGTCCTCGGCGTAGGGGCCGGGCGTGCCGTCGGGGGTTACGTAGGCGCGGAAGAACGCGAAGTCGCCAGTGTGACGGGGCCACATCCAGTTGTCCTCGTCGCCGCCGTAGAAGCCGATCATGGACGGCGGCGCGTAGGCGATGCGCACGTCTTCGATCTCGAGCTGCTGCACCAGGCGGTAGGAGGCGCCGCCGTGGTATTCGGGCACGGCGCAGCGCAGTCCGCCGGGGGCCTCACACTCGGCGACGAGCGCTTTGATCTCGGCGTCGATGGCGTCGTAGCGCTCCACGTCGGAGGCGCCTTCGGGGATGGCCTGCAGGATGCGGTCGGTGACGTCTTCGAGGGACTGGGTCACGTAGACGCGGGAGCCGGGGCCGGCCCACACTTCGTCGGCGCGGGTCTCGGGGGCGAAGCCGGTCTCGAGCAGGTTATTGTCGGCGGTGGCGTTGTGCTGGAGGGCCCCGACGGCGCAGTGGTGATTCGTGATGACGAGGCCTTCTGCGGACACGAACGACGCGCTGCATCCGCCGAGGCTGATGACGGCACCGAGCGGGTGGGCGTGCAGGTCGGCGAGGGCGTCGGGGTCGAGCTCCAGGCCGAGCGATTGCAGGCGCGGTGCGAGCTCGGGGAGCTGCTCGGGGAGCCACATGCCCTCGTCGGCGAGCGCGGGGGCAGAGGCGAGCAGCGCGGCAAAAATCAGGCGGGTACGCATACAGATTCGGGACGGGCGCGGACGCGGAACCGAGGGGCGGGCGCGTCGCGTGGGGAGGGGACCGGTCAGGGGCCGGCGTCGCAGGACACTGCGCGTTATGCGTGCAGGTGCGGGGTTGGCAGACTCTCTGCCACGACCGTGGCTTCGAAGTCGAGGAGCGTATTGAGGCGGGCGCGCACGTCGTCTTCGTTTCCGGCTTTGAGGGCCAGCTTGATGTACGTGCCGTAGTGCCGCGCTTCGCTCTCGAAGAGTGATTTGTAGAACTCGCGGAGCTCCAGGTCGTCCACGTGTGCGCCGAGCAGGGCGAAGCGCTCGCAGGAGCGGGCTTCGATGAGGGCGGCGACGATCATGCGGTCGACGAAGCCCTCGGTGTAGGGCTTTCGGACTTGGCTGTGCAGGGCGCCGGCGTATGCGGAGCCGCGTGCGCCCCGGAACGTCCATCCGCGGGCGTTCATGAGGTCGAGGACCATGCGGAAGTGGGCCATCTCCTCTTCGACAATCTCGGCGAGCGTCGCCACGAGCTGCGGGTTGTCGGGATAGCGTGAGATCAGGCTGAGCGCCGTGGCCGCGGCCTTCTTCTCGCAGTGGGCGTGGTCGAGGAGCATGTCCTCGAGGTTCGCCTCGAAGCGAGCGACGAAGGAGATGGGTGTGTCGTGTCGAAGTCCGAGCATTTATAGGTCAGCGCGCGTGCTTCAGGAGCTGGGCCGCGACGACGCCCCTGCCGGCACGGAGCGCGACGTGTACGGTCAGGGTTTCGCCTGCGGGCGGGCAATAGGCGACTAGGGGCGTGGCGTCGAGGGCGAAATCGCGAGCGCGCTCGAAGTTGTCCTCATCGAGCAGCAGCAGGTCGATGTCCTCCACGCTCGCTTGGCCGACGGCGACGATGGCGTAGCAGAACCCGGGCTCGGTGGTCACGGACATGGGCCGGACCTCGGGGCGCGTGAAGGTGTTGCGCCACTGCGGGCCGACGGTCTCCCAGCGGGGCGCGGAGCGGGCCACGGCGGCGTTGACGCGGTTGCTGAGCTCATCGAGTGGCCCCACTGCGGCGTTGCGCGTGTCGTCGTCGCCGTAGACGGCGTAGTCGATGGTCGATGCGCCGCCGAACGAGAGGAACTCGATCTCGGCGTTGCTGTCCGACGCGGCGCACCACTGCACGACGGGGTAGGTGTCCAGGCGGACGTCCTGCGCGATGAGCACGCCGTTGGTGCGGATGCGGATGTCGATGTCCACGTCGTCGGTGGTCACGGCGGCGACGGCGTAGCACATGCCGGCGAGGGTCTGCTGCACCACCACGTGCGTCTCGCCCACACCCAGCGTGGCGGAGCCCGGCGGCGAAAGACTCTCGTAGCCAGAGAGGAACCGTTGCGCTAGCGTGTCCAGCGTCTGGGGTGGCTCCGGACGCTCGGCACGGGGATCTTGGTCCAGTTGAGCGCCCACCGGGGGAGCGACGCTCAGCACCGCAATTAGAGCAATACTTGTGGGAAAGGCGCGTCGCATCTTGTGCAACATGCCCGCAACGTCCAGCATCTGGCAAGCTGATCTTCAGCGATTCGTCGAGCGCACAGTCCAATGTCGTACTCAAACTTAGCCCTTCTGGAGTTTAAGCGTGTTCCGATCCTCTCGTCCTTCACCGACGAGGAGATTTTCGACTTCGTGCGGCTGTGCAAAGTGCGGAACGTGCGCGCCGGAGACGTGCTGTTTGAGCAGGGCTCCGCGGGCCGCTCGTTGTTCATGATCGAGAGCGGCACGCTCGACGTGTATCTGGAGCGGGACACCGGCCGCGAGCACATCGCCCAATATGGCGCGTGGGATGTGGTCGGCGAGATCTCGCTGCTCGACCCGGCGCCTCGGTCCGCCACGGTGGTCGCCCGCGAGAACAGCACGCTGTACGAGGTGCTCGGCGAGGACTTCGAGGCGCTGCTCGTGGCGTTTCACCCGGCGGCGTACAAGCTGGTGCGCGGCGTCTCGCGGCTGGTCTGTCAGCGCATCCGCTGGGCCAACACGCGCCTCGAAGCGGAGCTGTCCGGGGCCTCGCGCCCGCCCCCGTACACCGGCGAGTTCGAGCGCGTGCGTGAGACCGCCAACCGCCCCGCTGTGGGCTCGCAGTCGACCATCGCGTCGGCCGACGCGCCGTCTCCGGCAGACGCCGCCCAGGTGACGCGCCCGCCGAGCGGCAGTGTGGTGCGCCGCGTGCTGGCCCGTCTCTGGGCCCCGGAGGAGAAATGAACGCATCCGCCGCAACGCTGCGCGAGCTGCCGCAGTTCTCACGCCTCAACGACCACGAGCTTCAGGTGCTCGCCTCGATTCTCCACTCCGAGGTGTTCGCTGGCGGCGACATCATCTTCCGCGAAGGTGACCTCGGGCGCTCGTGCTACTTCTTGGTCAAGGGCGAGGTCGAGATCGTCAAATCGCTGCCGGGCGGCGGCAGCCGCGTGCTCGCTACGCTGCAGCGCCACGACGTGTTTGGGCAAATTTCGCTCATCGACTCCGGCCCGCGCTCGGCGGCGGCGCGGGCGGCGGGTAGCATCATGGTGTACCGGCTCAACCGCGAGGACTTCGACACGCTGTTCTCAAGCGGCAGTCGGTTCGCGTTCCAGTTTCAGCTCGGCGTCGCGCGCGCGGCGGCGTCTCAGCTACGCGAAGCGAACCGTCGTTTGAACCTGCTGCTGGAGACGCAACGTTCGGGTGTTCCGCCGACGCGTCAGGAGCAGGTGTTCGAGGAGCTACACGACCTGCTCTCCAGCAGCGACCGGCACACGCCGGACGATAGCGGCTTCTAAGCGCCCCGGTCCTGCGCTTCGGCTGCTCTAAGGCTCTAGCCCGAGCGCTACGCTAGGGCTCGACGAACCGGACGTGCAGGTGGTCGTCGTGCCCGGGCTCGTGGCGGATGATGCCGCCGCCGTTGGGGTATTCGAACCACTCGTCGAGCTCGGCCTCCGAGGCGCCGCGGTCGCGCGCGTACTCGTAGAGCGGCACTTGCAGGTGTCGGTCGAGGAAGATGTATTCGACGAAGCCGGCCTGAATCCAGGTGCGGAACAGGTACCACTGGAGCTCGACGTTGAGCTCGTCGGCGTCGACGCTCTGCCAGCCGCACATGTTGTCGGTGCAGTTGGTGCGGTACAGGATGATGTCTGCGTCGCGGCCGTTTTGGTGGCTCGCGTGGGGCGGCAGTCGGCCGCCGCGCTCTTGGGATACGTCGTGCACGATGACGCCGGGTGCGCTCACGAAGCGGGCCTGGACGCGGCCGATGCCGTTCTGGATCGCGCGCACGGTGAGGTCGTTGCCCCAGGCGCGGTTACTGTTTCGGACTGTGTAGCCGGCGCCGGCCTCGAGCATGGTGCCGTTGTGCAGTCGTCCGCGGTTCGGTGCGCCGGCGGAGCGCGTGCTGCCGCCGCCGTCGACAAAGTAGTACAGGGTCTGGCCGATGCTGAGCCGGTCAAAGTTGGTGCCGCGGTTCCATCGCTGGAGGTCGGCCCACGACACGCGCAGGCGCCGCGCGATGCCGAGCCCGGTGTCGCCGCTGCGGACCTCGTATTCCTCGCGTACGCGGTCGCTGGAGCTGCCGCTGGTGCGGATGGTCAGCGTCTGGCCCACGAAGATGTTGTCGTTGCTCAGGTTGTTCCAGCCGCGGATGTCGCGGACGGACACGCCGTATTCGAGGGCGATGCCGAGCAGGGTGTCGCCGGAAGCGACGGTGTACCGGACGCGACCGGCTTCGGCGGGGGCCGACGCGAAGGTCATGAAGAGCAGCGCGCCGACGGTCAGCGCGATGCGCGCCCATTTGATGAGCGCGATGCGTGCGGGGCTGGCGGTACGGCCGAGCGGGTTAGCGCTGCGCCTGCTCTTCGAGGGCGCGCTCAGGCTCGGTTCGGAATTGCATATGGTCAGCATAAAAGGCGGAGTGCGGATGACGTCGCTCTACGATTTCGAGGTGTTCTTGCTCCCAACCCACTTGATTTTCAAGGTAAAGGTGCACGCGTTCGACGCTCACGAGGGTGTCTTCGACCCACTGGTTTTGGGCGGCGAGTCGGAACGCCATCGCCAGGTTGTGCTCGTACACGGCGAGCGCGCGTTGCATGGCCGGCTCGACGTAGGCGCGCAGCTCTTCGAAGTAGACTTCCACCTCTAACGCGTTGAAATCTTGCGGGACTTCGGTGGCGAGCACGTCGAAGTAGTAGTCCTCGAACAGCTGGCCGACCATGAAGCCACCGGCGGTTCCCCAGTAGGGGTTTCCGGTTCGAACGGCTTGCAGATACGACTCTTGGGCCTGCTCAAACAGCTGGGTTTTGGCGACCAAGTCTTGTGTAAGGCGCGCCTCGGGAAGCACCAGCCGCATCTCGCTGAACAGCTCGTGGTAGACGCGGCCGAGCGCGAAGTAGGTGTGGGCGAGCAGGGGGTCGTTGGGCTCCAGCGGGCGGGTGGCGGCGCTCGATGACTCGGGGTTGAACCGCAGCATCGCTTGGTCGTTGAGCGCCAGTCCGGCGCGGTATTGCTCGGTGGCCTCGTCGAACCGTCGGAGTTCCAGCATGGCGTTGCCCCAGCGCAGTCGGGCCTCGAACTTTTGCTCCACGGTCAGGCCCATGCGCGGCAGCACGCGCTCCATGAGGGGCCCCACCGCTTCGTAGTGCCCGAGCATGGCCTCGCACTCGGCGAGCCGGAAGAAGGCGTCCTCGGCGTCGTCGGAGGCGGGCCACTCGGTGATCACGTGGCGGTACTTGTCTCCGGCCTCGGCCCAGCGGTCGAGCCCCTCCAGCGCCAGGCCGGCGTTGTAATAGGTCACGCGGCGGTACTCGGGGTCCTCGAAGTTCTCCAGGATGAGGTCGTACAGGCGGACGGCGTTCTCGAAGTCGTCGGCCGCCAGGTAGTCGCCGGCCTCGGTGAACAGGTCGTTCACGTCGGAGGCGAAGGTGACCGTGTTGCCCTCCGCGTCGGTGCCGGCGTGGATGACCATGGGTTCGAACGAGAACTCCACGGTGCGCGGCGCGCCCATGTCGATATCGCCGCGGACGCGGTTTCCGCCGCAGGCGACGGTGGCGAAGAGCAGGAACAGACCCAGTGCGTTCGCGGTGGTGCGGGCGAGGTGTCGGCGCGTATGCAGGCGCTGGTGTCTGTTCATTGGAGCTCGGGGCGCGGCGGGTTCGAGAAGCACGGGACTTGGGTTTAGTGTGCAGGGCGCCGTCGATGTTCCCCACGGGCCGGACTTCGTGTGCGTTTTGGCCCGCCGGGTGCCGCGGACGGCCAGCGTCTTGCCCTTTGCGCGCAATCCCGATACCGCGCGCTCATCGTCGACCCTTGCCCCGTCGCGCATGTCCCTCACCGGCTCGCACATCGTCTCCGTCTCCCAGTTCACGCGCCCCGATTTGGAGCGTTTGTTCGGAATTGCTAACACGTGCGCGCCGATCGCGGCGGGCCAGGCGGTTTCCAAAGCATTGGAGGGCAAGCTGCTAGCGAACTTGTTCTTCGAGCCTTCGACGCGGACACGTCTGTCGTTTGGTTCAGCGTTCATGCGGTTGGGAGGGGCAGTAGAGAGCACGGTTGGCATGCAATTTAGTTCGATGGCCAAGGGTGAAACGCTCGAAGACACGATTCGTGTTATCGACGGCTACGCGGACGCCATTGTTTTGCGCCACGACAAGGTGGGCGCGGCCCAACGCGCCGCCGGTGTGGCCCGCCATCCGGTGATCAACGCCGGTGATGGCGCGGGCGAGCACCCCACGCAGGCGCTGCTCGACACGTACACGCTGATGCAGGAGCGCGGTCGCATCGACGGCCTACGCGTGGCGCTGATCGGCGACCTCAAGTACGGCCGCACGGTGCACTCGCTGGCGCGGCTGCTCACGCGTTTCGAGGACGTGAAGCTCATTCTGACCTCGCCCAAGGAGCTCGCACTTCCGGAGAAGGTCCGCGTTGAGCTGGACGCCCACGGGCTGCAGTACGAGGTGATGCCGGACCTGCGCGACGCCGTGCGAGAGGCCGACGTGCTGTACGTGACGCGGCTGCAGGAAGAGCGGTTCGAGGACCCGTCCGAGGCGGCGCGTTTGATCGGCACCTACGTGGTGAACCGCGCGCTGCTCGCGGACGCGAACCGGCTCGACGACATCACGATTTTACACCCGCTGCCGCGCCGCTACGACCTGTCGACGGACGTGGATTCACTGCCCGGCGCCGCGTACTTCCGCCAGACGCACTACGGTGTGCCGGTGCGCATGGCGCTGTTCTGCGACGTGTTCGGTGTGTCTCCGCTGTAGGTTCGCGGGGGTAGGGTACCTTGCACTGGGCGCCGACTTGCGCGATCCAGTGGGAGACGACTTGCGCCATACGGTCGGCAGACGCATTGAGTCGGGGTCACGTACGACCTTGTCCCGTCCAAACCAATTCAGCACCCCAGACAGCCACTGAATGGCGGATTTTTTCGACACACGTTTCATCATCAACACCGGCAAAGGTGGTGTTGGTAAAACGATGGTTTCCGCAGCGATGGCGGCGGCTTACGCTCAGCAGGGAAAGCGCGTGCTGCTCATGCAGCTCAACGCCAAGGACCGGCTGGGGCGCATCTTTGGCACCGAGCCTGTGGGCACCGAGATCGTGGAGCTCGCGCCCGGAATCCACGCGGTGAACACCACGCCGGCGGCGTCGCTGCGCGAGTACGCGCTCATGATCCTCAAGGTCAAAGCGCTGTACCGGGCCGTGTTTGAGAACCGCGTGATCTCCAAGCTGCTGCGTGTGATGCCCGGCCTTCCGGAGCTCACGATGCTCGGCAAGGCCTACTTCCACGAGAAGGAGACCGAGAACGGGCGGCCGGTGTGGGACGTGGTGATCATCGACGCGCCGGCGACCGGCCACGGCATGTTCCTGCTGCAGATTCCGCAGGTGATCTCGAGCGCGCTCAACTCCGGTCGCATGGCCGACGAGTCGGCGCGCATGCTCGCGCTGCTCGAGGACCCCGAGCGCACGTGCGTGAACCTGATCACGCTGGCCGAGGAGATGCCGGTCAACGAGACGATCGAGCTGCACAAGCAGCTGGCTGCGGAGTTCGACATTCGGGTGGGCGCCGTGATCGCCAACGCGGTGTTCCCGCGGCTGCTCTCGGAGGACGAAGTGCGGACGGTCAAACGGCTGGTGAATGCGCACGGCGATGAATCCGACGACCTGGGTGCGCTGCTCTCCGCGGGCGTGTTCCGCGACGAGCGCGGCGACCTGCAGGACCGTTATTTGCGTCGCCTGAGGCGTGAGCTCGACGTGCCGGTCGTCGAGATCCCGTTCTACTTTGACCCCGTGTTCGACCGCACCGTGATCGAACGCATGGGCGCTAACCTTACCTCTGCGCTGCGCTCATGAGTAAGCCGCAAAGCGACGGGCGCGCGCTGGACGCCCGGCTTCGAGACGCCAAAGTCATCGTGTCCGTCGGCTCCGGCGGCGTCGGCAAGACCACCTCGGCGGCGATCGTGGCGCTCAACGCGGCGCTCGCGGGCAAGCGCGCCCTCGTGATGACCGTCGACCCCGCGCGACGCCTCGCCAATTCACTGGGCGTCGACGGCCTAGGCCACGACATTCAGCGCATCCCGCTGACGGTCGAGAATGGCGGCGAGCTGTGGGCGACCATGCTCGACATGAAGAACACGTTCGACGCCATCGTGGAGCGCTACGCACCCGACGCGGAGACCGCAGAGAAGATCCTCGGCAACCGCTTTTACCACTTCTTCTCGACCAGCTTGGCCGGCGCCCAGGAGCTGTCGGCATCGGAGCGACTGTACGAAGTGGTCGAGAGCGGCGAGTACGACCTGGTGGTGCTCGACACCCCGCCGACCGCGAACGCGCTCGACTTCTTGGACGCGCCGGTGCGCTTCTTCGAGGCGCTCGATAGCACGGCGATTCAGTGGGTGTTGGCCGCGACGGGCTTCGGCCGTGGGCGCGGGCTGGTGGGCATGGGCGCGCAGTTCATCCTCAAGACGCTGGGCCGGTTCACCGGGCAGGACTTCTTCCAGGAGCTGGGCGAGTTCCTGTTCCACTTCTCCGGCTTGCTCAAGGGCATCGGGGAGCGGAGCGAGGCCACGCAGCGGCTGTTCAAGGACCCGACGACGCTGTTTGTGATCGTCACGAGCCCGGACCCCGCGACCATCGACGAGGCGTTGCACTTCCGCGGTCGCCTGGCCGAGTTTGGCGTGCGCGTGGGCGGTGTGATCGCCAACCGTACGCACCGCCGCTTTGACGGAAACCGCTTCGCGGATGCGCCGATCAACACGCTGACGGATGCCTTGGAGGGCATCGAGGGCGCCCGCATTTTGGGCCGCCCAGTGCTGTCCAAACTGGCCCGCGTGCTGCTCGAGAACGCGAAGGCGTTCGACCGGCTCGCCAACCGTGACGACGCGACCATCGCGGCGCTGCGCGAGGGCGTCGGCGACGAGGTGCCGGTGGTGCGCGTGCCGATGTACGCCCAGGACGTGCACAGCGTGGCGGGCCTGTTGCGTATGCGTAAGGACATCTTCGACCTGGACCCAGCCGCTGCCGAGGCTGCGGTGCTCAGCGGGCCGCAGTCGTGATTCGGCTGCTGCTCGCGGATGACCACACCATGCTCCGCGATGGGCTCCGCGGGCTACTCGAAGGCGTGCCGGACATGCGGCTGGTCGGTGAGTGCTCCAACGGTGCGGATGCCGTGCAGATGGCGCTCGATGTGGGCCCGGACGTGGTGCTCATGGACGTGGGCATGCCCGGCCTGAACGGCGTGGAGGCGACCCGTAAGATTGTGGACGCCCGCCCGGACATTCGCGTGCTGGTGCTCACGATGTACGACGACCCGCCGACGGTGGATCGTGCGCTGCGTGCCGGTGCCCGCGGATATGTGCTCAAGGGGGCGGGAATCGACCAGCTGTGCGAGGCCATCCGCGCGGTCGCGGGCGGTAGCGTGCACTTGAGCGACAGCGTGTCGGACTATGTGCTGCAGGGCTACCTGAGCGGCGGCCACAGCGACCCGGATCCACTGACGCCCCGCGAGCGCGAGGTGCTGCAGTTGTTTGCCGAGGGGCATAGCAGCGCGGAGATCGGCGAGAAGCTCGGCGTGAAGACCAAGACGGTGCAGAACGCGCGGACGGTCATCATGGACAAGCTCGACGTGCGTACGACGGCGGGGCTGGTGCGGTACGCGATTCGGTCGGGGCTGGTCACGGTCTAGAGAGTAGGCCAATTTGAGGTCCTGCACCCAATCCACCCTTCCTGAGCGAGCCTGCCCTGAGCACAGCCGAAGGGAAGGACAGGTCTCAACCCGCCCCGCGTCCTGATCGACAAACGCGTCTAATTGGTCCGCTCTCTAGGGGCCGGGCGACCGGCATGGTGCCGCGTCGCGCGACGCTCAAAACGACGACACCCCGGTGCTAGACCGGGGTTTTGTCGTTCGTGGGCCTCCGGGGGAGGCGCGGCCCTACGGGTTGTAGGGGTCGCCGTAGTTCATCATGAACGACATGTCGGCCATGATTTGGAACAGGTCGGTGTACTGCGAGAGCTCGAACTGGGCCGCGTTGGCGGACGGGAGGTTCGTACGGTCACGCTCGGCGACCGTGAGGCCTTCGTACGCGGGGCACTCCACCCAGGGGCTGCCCTCGACGTCGGGGTCGCCGGCGGTGCGGTCCCAGTTGGCCAGGGCGGAGAGGCAGCGTGCGCGGCGGACCATTTGGCCACCGGACGTCTCGCGGTCGTTGTAGAGCAGCGCGCCGTAGGTGAGGCCGGTGACCTCGTCGGTGAACTGGATCAGACGGTCTTCGGCGAGCTCGGGCGCGGTGCCGGTGCCGAGCTCGAAGATGCGGGACTCCTGAACGAACGAGCGGTCGTAGTTGTTCGGGAAGCGGGCCTGTCCGAGCACCTGCCAGTAGAGCTGGATGGTGAAGGTGGCGAACGGGTCGATCGGCAGGCTCTGGGGAGTGTTGAGGTCGCCGGCGTAGTTGGGGAACTCAAGGTCGCCGGCGGTGTTGATGGTCGGCGCCACGTTCTCGAAGTTCTGGCTCATGATCGCCTCGCTGATGGCTGCGATCTGGTCCGGGAACGTGTTGTAGAAGCTGACTTCCCACTCGCGGATGTCGACGGGCGTGGAGCGCGCGACGAAGTTGGTGGAGGAGTCGGTCAGGGCCTCCATGGCCATGATTTTGTCGAGGTAGAAGCCGATGTGGTGGAGGCACTCGTACCACATGTATCCGCAGTCCCGCTCGGTGCCGGCGCCGCGCGACCAGTCGGTCGAGTAGTAGCGGGCGTCGGTGATTCCGAGGTTGTAGGGCGCGAAGAACCCGTTCGCGGTGCTGGCGAGCATGGAGCCGTCGGCTTGCGGCGCGGCGGCGTTGTACAGGCCAACGTCGGGCATCATGAGCGTCTGCATGAGGTAGTTGAACGCGTTCTGGACGCCCCACGTTTGCGCGCCGAAGCCCTCGTACGGGTCGTTGAGGAACGACTCGAGTTGGGCGGGCGTGAGGAACTCGGCAAGCAGCGCGGCGTAGAGGCCGTACAGGTTGTTCCAGTTCTTCATGCGGTCGTAGACGCGGCCGTAGTAGCGGCCCACGTAGCCGTAGGTGTTCACGCCGATGCGGCCGCGCGGGAAGTTGCGCAGGATGTACCAGCTGTTGAGGTCGTCGATGATGTTCTTCATCCGCTCCATCGAGTCGGCGCCTGCGTCACGGGTGAGGCAGTGGTCGGACAGGTTGGCGCTGTTGTGCGAGCAGTAGATGTACGGCACGCGGTCGAGCACTTCGCCGTCGACGGAGACCTGGTCGAAGTTGTCGCCGAAGTCTTCGAGCGGCACGAGGCGGCGGTTGTTCTCGTCGAACATCAGCTCGCCCATGGTGTTGTAGTACTCGGTGTAGTGGACGGTGCGGATGCCGAACTGGCCACCACCGGTGATGATGTTACCGTCGTTGGAGTGCCACGCGGCGAGGTCCTCGGAGGGCATGCCGCCGGAGTTGTCGAACACCTCGACGAGGTTGGCGTAGCCGAAGAGCATGGCGGCGCGGTCGTACTTGCCGACGCCGAGACCATCGATGGTGTAGCGGCCGGCGTAGTCCATGACGGACGAGTACGCGTAGTCGTAGATGCTGGCGTCGATCTCGGCGTCGGTGATGGGGTCGACGGTACGGGGACCGACGTTGCCGTCATCGCGAATCTCCCAGTACTCGTCGTGGTAGTTCACCACGTCGTCGGAGCCGCCGAAGTTGTGCATGAGGCCGAGCGAGTGCCCGACCTCGTGCGCGAGGACGGCGGTGTAGATCGAGGTGCGCACGGACTCGTAGATCTCCTCGAACGTGGCGTCGGAGTCGGCGAACTCGTTGGCGAGGCCCATGAGGGCGTCGTCGGCCATTTCGGGCAGGTACATGTTGTTGGCGGCGGCGATCTCCTGGCGGATGCGGTCGCGCTCGAGTGCGGCCTGGCCGAGTCCACCGCGGAGGATGGAGCCCTGCTCGATGTGGTCGGGGGTGCCGTTGTTGTTCTGGTCCAGGTTGAGCGTCTGTCCGGGCATTTGGCCGACGTTGGCCATGACCTCGTCGGTGAGCAGGAGCTCCTCGATGTAGGTGCCGGAGAGCTGGCTCAGGCGACCGGCGGCGCCGCTGGCCTCGCCGTTGAGGATGCCGCGCTCGTACATGTCTTGCAGGTACGGCTGGGCCCATGCGTCGAAGCCTTCTTCGCGCATCATCTGGATGTCTTGCTCGGTGATCTCGCGGCGCTGGCCGTCCCAGTATTGCGTCATCCAACCGTTGGCGATGGACGCGGTCATGTGGCCGGCGTCGGCGAGGTCGAAGGTGCGCGGCGCGGCGGCGGTGCGGCCGGTGATCTCGTCGGCCCACTCGGTCAGGTCGACACCGTCGATGAACTCGGTGAAGGCCGGGGAGCCCTCGGGCTCGGCGAGGAGCTCAAGCATGCGGGCGGTGTTGTACGCGGCCAGGTTGTTGTGGTGGTACACGTACGCCATGCCGCTGAAGATCTCGCCGGTGACGGGGTCGTTG
Source organism: uncultured Myxococcales bacterium (assembly GCA_965367675.1). Taxonomy (GTDB): domain Bacteria; phylum Myxococcota_A; class Bradymonadia; order REDH01; family REDH01; genus CBDUJZ01. The sequence continues at coordinate 16,140 of CBDUJZ010000085.1, forward strand.
TTCGAGGGCCCGAGACCCAACAGGCCGTACTCCATGTACTTGGGAATGTAGGCCATGAAGGAGTAGCGGATGTCGCCGAGGCGCGGGGACAGGCCGGGCTCGCCACAGAACGGGGAGTCGCCCTCTTGGACGGGGTTGTTCTCGCACAGGATGAACGAGCGCTCGTCGGGCGCCAGCGCGTAGCCCTGGGCGACGACGACGTCGTTGAAGATGCGGTTCCACTGGTCGGAGACGCCGCGGGCGATCTCGCGGAGGTCGTCGGGGAAGTCGGTGTTGACGTGGTAGACGATGGGGCGCAGCTCGCGCTGAGCGACCGGGATCTCCTGGCAGGCGGTGGTGGTGTCCAGGTAGACCCAGCCGTCGATCAGCGGGTCGGTGCTCGGCTCGACCGCCGTGCAGGTGGACGCGTCGTACCAGTTTACCCACATGTTGTGGCGGGTGAGCGTGCGGGTCTTGTCCTGCTCGCGGATGCCCTCGAACTCGTCGTAGTGCATGCGGTCGGCGACGAAGAAGCCGAACAGGTCGGTGACGGCGCCCTTGTAGGGCTGCGGCACGTACTGACGGGTGTCGTCCTTGCGCATGAAGCTGTGACGGACGGCGTACTCACCGGCGCCACACTCCTCGAACTCGTTGCCGAAGAGCCAGCAGCTCGGCGCCTCACCGTAGCCCGGGATGTAGACCATTCCGGCGCGCGCGAAGATGCGGACGGTGAGGTCGAAGTAGCTGCCGTCCTCTTCGTAGAACGGCGCGTCCTGCGGGTTCTCCTCGAGGTCGCCTTCGTCCTGGGGGTAGAAGGCGAGGGGCTCGAGCAGCACGCGGTTGAAGTCGAACGCGAGGTCGTGGACCAGGTCCGAGCCCCAGTTGATGCGCACGTAGTCGCGCTCGTACCAGGGACGGTCGCTCATGTTTTCGACGATGACGTTCGACTCTTCGCCCGTGGACGCGTTGTACTGACGCTGGATGTCGATGTGCTGCACGGGGAAGGCCGCGACGACCTCGCCCTCGTAGTCCGCGCCTTGCTCGGTCAAGTCGTCGGCGCCGGTGATGAACTCGAGCTCGCGACGGACGAGCAGGACGTTCTCCTCGAAGTCGAACGAGATCACATCGAGGCCGCCGAAGTCAGCGTTGCCCACGAAAGTGAAGCCGGCGCCGGCCGGGACGTCGACGATCGTGCGCTGGTAGTACCACTCGCCGTCGAACTGTGACTTCTCGACCAGGTTGGGCTGCGTGCGATCGATGTCGCCCACTTCTTGGGCACAAGCGCTCGTCAGCAGCGCGCCTAGCGCGGCGAGGAGCAGGATGGGAGGCATTCGAAATCGGTTTGTCATCGTCAGTCCAAACGGGGAAAAGGCGCGCGGAGCATACTCGTGGTTCACATACCTACAAGTATCGTGCCGAAAAGATCTTAACGGTACGGGAATAACCGGGCGTCACGGCTCTGTGACAGGGAACGTATGCGTTGCGCAGAAACGGGCTTCCCCATTAGGATGCGCTCGCTTTCTACTGGGGCTTATCATGAAAAGAATCGCCATCGCCGTCTTCGCACTCACCGCGCTCGTCGGCTGCGAGACCGAAGAAAACCCGGACGCAGACTGCGATTCCCCGTGTTTCGTACCGCCGCTCCCGACCTGTGCCGGCGACGTGCTCAACGGCTATGAGACCCCCGGCGGCTGCGTCGACGGGGAGTGCTTGTTCATCCCGCTGAACGTCGACTGTGCCGCTCGTGGGCAGATCTGCGCCAACTCGGCGTGTGTCGATCCGCCGACGCCGTGCGATGACGTGACGTGCGATAGCCCGCCGGAGCCGTTCTGCGATCCGGACGACGACGGCGTGATTGTGGCGTTCGCGGCCACGGGCACCTGCGTGGTCAACGAAGACCAGTCGACGTCCTGCGACTACGTGCGCGAGCCCGACAACTGCCGCGACTGGGAGATGTGCGCGGAAGGCGAGTGCGTCGACCGCCCGTGTGCGTTCACGCGCTGTGATGAGCCGCCCGAGGCGACGTGCGACGGTACCGCCGTGGTCACGTTCGCCGAGGTGGGCGAGTGCCAGCTGGAAGACGAGTCTTGCGCCTATGCGGAGGCTTCCCGCACGGACTGCGCGGACTCCAGCCGCTTCTGCAGCAACGCGCGCTGCGTGTTCGGCGACCCCTGCGAGGGTGTGCTCTGCGAAGAGCGCCCGGACAACTTCTGCGCGGGCGACGTGCTCACCACGTACCGCGCCGGCGCATGCTCGTCCGGTGACTGCGACTACGGCGAGACCGTGACCAACTGTGCGGTGGATGGGCGGATCTGCGACCCCGAGCTGCTGGCCTGTCGCGACCGACTCCCGTGCGAAGGCATCAGCTGCGATGCGCCGCCGCGCGATCGCTGCGTCGACAACACCGTGGTCAGCTACACCGCCGGAACCTGCACCGCGGACGTGTGCGACTACCCGAGCACCAGCGTCGACTGCGACGATACGGACCAAGTGTGCCGCAGCGGCGCTTGCGTGGACCGCGACCCGTGCGATGGCACGTCGTGCTTGTCCCCGCCGAGCGCGTTCTGCACCGATGATGTCGCGCATGCGTTCGCGAACCCCGGCGTGTGCACGGACGGGCTGTGCGACTACACGGAGACCACCGAGGACTGCACGGTGGACGGCCGCGTGTGTTCCGAGGGCGCGTGCCAGGTGTTGGACCTGTGCGCGGACGTCGAGTGCGACGAGCCGCCGGCGTCGACTTGCGCTGGCGACGACCTGCTGAGCTACGTGGTGCCCGCGCGCTGCGTCGAGGGTGTTTGCCAGTGGACGTTGCTGGAGACGGACTGCACCGAGAGCGGGCTCATCTGCATGGATGACGCGTGCCAGGAGGACCCGGACCCGTGCGCGGGACGTGTCTGCGACACGCCGCCGGAGCCGGAGTGCATCAACCGCATCTACTTGACCTACGATGGTCTGGGCATGTGTGTCGAAGGCGATTGCGAATACGACGACGCCGAGGTGTTCACGGACTGTGAGGACACCGGAGAGTACTGCGCGGCGGAAGGCTGCGTGCCCGCGGGCCGCACGTTGCTCACGGGCGACGCGGTGGTCACGGAGCTGTTCGTTGGGACGGACGGTGACGCTTGGATCGAGATCCGCGATTTGACGGGCCGCAACGACCTGTCGGGCCTCATTCTGCGAGACCAAGACAACGTGTTGTTCGAGCTTCCGGCCGGCACGCGTACCAACGAGCATGGCTTGATCGTGGTGGCGTCTTCGCTGGACGCCATCGCCGGCACGCCGACGGTGGTCTGGCCGGCCGAGTTCTCCCTCGCTCCGAACGACGGCACCGTGCAGCTGATCGGCGCCGAGGGCATCGACACAGTGCGCTACGACACCGGCTCGGGCTGGCCGATCACGACGGCGCGCGCGGTGCAGCTGAGCTTCGAGTTCATCCTCGCGGCCGACAACGACGCGCCCAGCCACTGGTGTGAGTCGCCCTACCAGGTGAACGACTTCCGCCGCGGCACGCCGAACCTTCCGAACGGCGTGTGCGAGAGCGATGCTGCCGCCTTCGAGCTGCGCGTCGACGAGTTCATGGTGCTCGGCAACGCTCGCCCGGGCGGCGTGGAGCAGTGGTTCGAGGTGGTCAACCAGACGACCTCCGACCCGGTCGACATGTCCGGCTTTTACGTGATCAGCCGCTCGAACTCGTTTGTGATTCCCGCCGGTACGGTGGTCGGGCCGTCGGAGCGGTTGGTGTTCGGTTCGCCGACGCTTGGCGGTCCCGGAGTCGACATTGCGTACCCCGCGTCGTTCGTTCTGGGCGCCGACGACGAGCTGCAGATTCTCGCTGGCCCAACGATCCTGGAGTTCTTGGATTGGTCGGGCTGGTCGATCGAGCCGGGTCGCTCGCTGCAGTACGCGTCGGGTCTGCCGTCGCACGAGGAGGCGTCGTGGTGCCCGGGTAGCGTGGAGTACACCGGCACGATGACCAACTACGGCACCCCCGGCGAGTTTGGGGAGTGCGACTAGCCCTTCGGGCGAACGTCGCGCGCGTGTGCGACAAAACGAAAACGCCGCGTCCTTGGACGCGGCGTTTGTCGTTTTGTCGACCGGTACGGTGGTCGGCGGCGCGCTAGGCTTCGCCGGACTCTACGGTGACGTCGATCTCGACGGCCTCGGCGTCGGCCTCAAGGGCTGGGGCGTCCGCGGTGGGTGCTGCTTCGCCGTCGGTGGGTTGCGGCGCGAGCGTGAGCAGCTTGAAGTCGCTGCGTTGAAGCGTCTCTACCTGCAGGTCCGAGACGATGGCGCCACGGCGCTGGAAGCGGATGGTGCCGCCGTCGATCAGCACGCCGGGGAAGGCCGCCGGCTGTCCCTGGCGGGTGTAGCCGAGCTGCATAAGGAGGCCGACGGGGAACGTCTGCCCGCCGCCGATCCAGAGCCGCTCGGTGACGGTGTAGAAGCCCTCTTTGGGGAGCGGAACGAGCGTGCGCGTCCAGTCGAGGTCGCCAACCGTGATGCCGTCCTTGTGGAACGACCACCGGTTGTGGCGCGCAGTCTCGGGGAGCTGCACCTGCGGCGGTCCGGCCTCGGAGTGGTTGTGAAAGTAGACCAGCGTGTTGGCCGGCACAGCGGCCTCGTTGCCGGGCAGGGGGAACACGGTGCGGTAGAGCCCGCATGCGGGCACGGCGGCGTCGGTGGAGTTACTCACTAGTGCCCTCCAGCTTCGCCGTGGTCGTCGCCGTGGTCGTCAGCGTGCTCTTCGGGGGTGTCTTCGGCCTCTTCGACCGGTTCGGGGGCGGGTCCGAAGGCGAACGTGCGGCCGACGGAGTTGAGTCCCTCGAACGACACGGAGTCCGCTCCCTGGCGCTGGTCGAAGTACACGACGACGACGCCGTCTTGCTCGGCAGCGCCGACTGTCGCGGTCGCGTGGGTGCCGTCGAGCGAGATGCTCAGGCGTCGGGCGTCCACGTCGTGGCCGTCGAGCGTAATCGCGCGGTCGGAGACGGACACGTCGGCACCATGAAGCGCCGAGAGGGCGCCGTTGAGCAGCGTGTCGCGTGCGTTCTCAGCGGGCGTTCCATCGCCGGGGAGGGCTGTGCGGAACACGGTGAGCGTCACGAACGAGGGGCCCGAGACTTCGCCGGAGATCGGGTCGCGCGGTCGCACGGTGATCACGTCGACGGGACCTTCGGGCGCGCGAACGCGGGTGGTCGTCACGAACACGTCGTCGTCGGGCGCGAAGTGCAGCACGTCGTTCTCGAACCAAGTGGGCTCAGCGACGTCGGCGGCCATGGCCGGGGCAGGCGCGAGAGCGAAGCCGGCGAGCGCGGCGGAGAAAGCGATAGGTGCGATACGTCGAAACACGGGACCTCGTGGACTGGTGCGGGCGCGGAGGTAGCACCGGTTAGCGGTGCCCGTCAACGCGTGGTACGCCCGATTGTGCGCGGTTGTGTCGGTCCGGTGCAACGCGACCGAGGCGATTGTGAGGCGCGTTCGCGGCGGGCTTCCGTCGGCTTCGCGGCGGGCCCCGTAGGCAACATCGGGCGGCTTTCGACGACCACGGCAGGGTTCGCCCCCTCGCCCGAGTCCACGCATGACGCCTCCGC
>CBDUJZ010000086.1:0-21562 GCA_965367675.1 uncultured Myxococcales bacterium
GTCCACATCGGGCACGTCTTCGACATCGGCGTCGTCCACATCGGGCACGTCTTCGACATCGGCGTCGTCCACATCGGGCACGTCTTCGGCGTCGGCGTCGTCCACATCGGGCACGTCTTCCACATCGGCGTCTTCGAGCGCCGCGTCCGCGTCTTCTACGTCTTCGCCCGCGTCCTCAGTCGTGTCCTCTTCGACGTCCTCTACGTCCTCAACAGTCGCGTCTTCGAGGGTCGTATCCGTCTCAAGAGCTGTGTCAGTCTCTGTCTCACCCGCGTCCACTGTGTCTCGCAGATCGGCGTCACCTGTCTCACCCGCATCCCCCTCATCCGCGTCCGTTGCATCGACACCGCTGACATCCCCATCGGCGGTGACCCCTGCGTCGGCCTCGGCGTCCGCGCCGGAAGGCGGCGCGGGGTCTGGCTGGCAGGCGACTGCGGCGAGGAAAATGAGCGGTACGAGCAGTCGGGTAGACATGTGCGCTGATGGCGTAGGGTTCCCTAGGTGCACACAGGGTGTGCGCATAAAGTCTAGCAGAACTAGGGGTTTAGGCAACGTTTCAGCCTGAGATTCTGACTGACGCGCACCGCTGGTTCTGGCAGAATGACCTGCTCGGGCGCGTTGCGATCCCACTGAGTTGGCCGCCGCACGGCAACCGGTGTAGAAAGGGTACGGATGGACTTGGAACACTTACTTCGCATCGCGGAAGCACACGGGCTAGCCGACGAGGTAGTTGAGCAGCTCCGTGAGGCGCTGGCGTCAGCGGACGTCTCAAGCGGGCGTGAGACAGTGTCTCTCGACGGGCGCGACACCACGCGGCCGCAGTCGCAGTCGGAGTCCGGCACGCTCTTCGTCAGCCCGGTCGCTGCGGTCGGTACCCGCGCGGCGTCCGAGGAAAACGCCGTCTCCAGCTCGGCGCTGATCGAGGGGAGCGACGCTGCCTCCGCATCCCAGATCGCCGAGGCGGAGCACGCGGTCGCCGTGCAAGTCATGGCGCCCAAGGTGCCGCTCGGCTCGGGCAACCCGGAGCTCGTGAGCCCGCTCAGCGGCCAGCGGTCGAACGCCGCGCCCACCGAAGAGTTCGAGCTGCGCGCCAACCGCTTCGAGGACCTCGGCCCGATCGGCGTCGGGTCGATGGGTGAGGTGCGGCGCGTCCGCGACCCCGCGCTCAATCGCGTGATGGCGATGAAGACCATCCGCCCTGAGCTAATGAAGCGCCCGCGCACGCTCGCGCGCTTCGTCGAAGAGGCGCAAGCCACCGCGCAGCTCGACCACCCGGGCATCCTGCCGGTCTTTGAGCTCGGTCGTACCAACGACGGGCGGCTGTATTTCACCATGCAGGAGGTCCGCGGAAAGACCTTCTCTCAGGTGATGGCCGAGGTGCACGCGGTGTCGTATCCGGGCCGCTGGCGCGAATCCCAGTCGGGCTGGACGTTCAGCCGGTTGATGAGCGCGTTCCAGCGCGCCTGCGAGGCCGTCGCCTACGCCCACAGCCGTGGCGTGGTGCACCGCGACCTCAAGCCCGACAACATCATGGTCGGTGAGCACGGTGAGGTGCTGGTGCTCGACTGGGGCCTCGCCAAGGTGCTGTCCAACGGGCACAGCGAAGAGAGCGAGCCGGTCGATATCCCCGGCCGCCGCTCCGGACGCAGCACCACGTTCGGGACCGTCGCTGGCACGCCGCTGTACATGCCGCCCGAGCAGGCGCGCGGTGATATCGACCAGATTGGGCCGCGCAGCGACGTGTATGCGCTCGGCGCCATGCTCTACGAGATCGTCACCGGCTACCCGCCGTATCGCGGCACCACCGCCAACGAGGTGCTCGACCAGGTCGTGGCGGGCCCGCCCGAGCCGCTGCCGACCCATCCGTCCGACGCCGACGTGGCGCTCGGGCGTGGCTCCGGCTCGCAGGAGTTTGGCTCCAAAGGTCCGATCCCGCCGGAGATCGCCGTCGCTTGCAACCGGGCGATGGCGCGTGAGCCCAAGGACCGGTTCGCCAACGCGTCCGAGCTGTCGCACGAGGTGTCCGCGTGGCTCGATGGCGCGCGCAAGCGGGACCGGGCGCTCGAGATTGTGTCGGCCGCCAAAGACAAAGGCCCGCTCGCGAAGCAACTGCGCGAGCAAGCCTCCGCGCTGCGGGCGTCCGCCGAGCGCACCCTCATGCACCTGCCCACGTGGGCGGGCGAGTCGCGCAAGAAAGACGCGTGGGAGCGCCTGGAGCGGGCCGAGGAACTGGAGCACCGCGCTGGCCTCGAAGAGGTCGCCGCCGAACTGCTGCTGCACGGCGCGCTCACCCACGCGCCCGGGCTCAAAGAAGCGCACCTGGAGCTTGCGAACCGCTACCGCACGGAGCACATCGCCGCCGAGGACGCGCGCAACGCCGCCGCTGCCGCGCGCGCCGAGCATCGCCTCCGCGTGCACGCCGCCGCCCTCCGCGAAGACGCCCCGGAGCGCCGCGCGCTGGACGCCTATCTGGCTGGGACGGGCGCGCTGACGCTGCTCACCGACCCGCCCGCCGAGGTGCGGTTGTACGAGTATCGACAGGTCAACCGTCGGCTGGCTCCGCACTTTGTGAAGTCGCTCGGCATGACGCCGTTGCGCAGCATCTCGTTGCCGATGGGCTCGTATCTGCTGGAGCTCAACGCGGTGGGCTCGGCCACGGTGCGGTTCCCGGTGAGCATCCGCCGCGAGGTGCATGCGCACGGAATTCCGCCGCGGCGCGCCCGGTCTCACACGTTGGTGCTGCCGCGCATCGGCTCGCTCGGGCCCGACGATGTGTTCGTCGCCGGCGGCTGGTTCACGGCGGGCGGAGATGCGGATGCGCCCAACGCGCTGGAGCGTCAGCGCGTGTGGGTCGACGCCTTTGTGATGCGTCGGTTTGTCGTCAGCAACCGAGAGTTCTTGGCGTTCCTGAACGCGCTGTTTGCGGATGGAAAAGAGGCCGAGGCGCTACGCTACGCCCCGCGCGAACGTGCAGCGGGCGGCGAAGACCACGGCGCGCTGATCTATGGCCGCGATCCCGACGGAAGGTTCTGCCTGCAGCCCGATGGGGACGGCGACGAATGGCACCTGGAGTGGCCGGTCATGATGATCGATCAGGTCGCCGCCAGCGCGTACGCCGCGTGGTACGCCGAGCAGACCGGGCAGCCTTGGCGGCTGCCGCACGAACTCGAGTGGGAGAAGGCGGCGCGCGGAACGGACGGCCGGTTCCACCCGTGGGGCGACCAAGTGGACCCCTCGTGGTGCCACATGCGCTCGAGCCACCGCGAGAGCCCGATGATCACGGTCACCGACACGTATCCGGTCGATGAGAGCCCGTACGGCGTCCGCGGCATGGGTGGCAACGTGTCGGAGTGGTGCGCCAACGTGTACACCGACCAGGGCCCGCGCCTGCACGGACAGACGCTGGACCCGTTCGCCGAGGTGCCCGACGACGGCGCGTTCCGCGTGGACAAGGGCGGCGGCTGGTACGACACCGAAGAGTATGTGCGGTGCGCGGTACGCCGCGGGCTGACTGTGACCACGCGCCGCAGCGACGTCGGTTTCCGCATCGTGCGCTCGTTCGGCACGCCTGCTTAGGCGTCGGCTGCGACGGTGCGCTCGAACTTTCGCTCGACGGCGGAATGATCCATGGTGGGCACCAGCCTGTGCCCCCACTGTCGTGATCGAGACGAGCAAGAGCCCACGGATGACGTTTTGAGTCGTCCGCCGGATGCCCCGTGGCATCACCCGCGCATGGAGACGATTTTCGGCGCGTGGCACGGCACTTCTACGTCCCTCGATGCCGAGGGAACGAGCATTGGCGGCGAGCCGCCCGCGGGCGAGGGGCGGAGTCTTCGGCGGAGCAAGTTCGCCGGCTCGCGCGCGGGTGCGCTGATCGATGACCGGTCGTTTCGCTACGTCGCGCGCCACTGGGGCGACGCGATGGACCAGGTCGCGGTGGTGCGCGAGGCGTTCGAGCGCTTCCACGGGCTGCCGGACGAGCGGCTGTCGGCGACGTACGCGTTCGTGCTCGCGACCACGCTCTCGTCGCTGCCCGCGTTGTTGCTGCGCCGGGCGGACGAGCCCATGCTGTGCGGCGAGATTCCGCCGTTCGTGGCCACCGCGGCCGGCGCAGGCAAGGGCCTGGCCACAGCGGTCGAGGCCGTGTTGCTGGGCGGCGACGCGGCACGACTGCAGAAGCCGATCTGGCCCGACGCGCTGCTCGGTCGCGTGGAGGCGGACCGGTTGTTGATCGGTCCGCGCGCGGTGTGTCCGGTGACGTCGGAGCGGCTGCTGGAGTTTATCGAGGTCGCCATCGAGGGCCGGGGCTGCACCCCGCAGCCGAGCCTGACCCCGATCCCCGCGATGTTCTCGCTGGAGCGGGCCCTACGCTATGGCGCAACGGCCGCACGCATGGAGCTGTGTCGCATGCTGTTGCTCGGCCTGTGCGCCCGCCGACTGCGCGCGCTGCGGTCACTGCCGGAGGACGCGGCGCGTCAGGTGCCCGGCCTGCCGGAGTTCTTGCTGGCGTCCGCGCCGAGCAACCCCCGGGTGGTCGCCGATGACCGCTTCGCTGAACGCATGGTGCGCGGCCCGGCCACCGCCCTGACGCTGCTGGAGCTGCAGTCGGTGGTCTCGGTGCTCGAATCTCAGCCCACCGACGAGCAGGTCGGTGACGTGCAGCAGGTGTTGTCGCGCAGCGGCGCCCCGGACGCCTTGGTGGCGCTTACGGCGCAGAGCCTCGCCGGTCTGCGCTCAGGCCTGCAGCTCGCGATGGTCATCTTCGCGCGCTTCCAAGAGCAGAGTCAGTCCGCGCTCGGCGTGGGTGGGAGCGTGGCGCCACAGGTCGACGACCCGCTGCGCAGCCACGGCCTCGCGATCGGCGAAGCGCTGCACACGTGCTTCGGGCTCCGCGTGGCCGGACTGTAGGCCGCCCGCAGCGGCGCATCCGGAGGCGTCACGGTGCGCGCTGGGGCCGCTCGGGCAGCCCTCGGCGCTCGGCACGGTCGCGAAGGCCCCAGAAACCGCCTCAGCGATTTGACCACGATCCCAAAGCGGGGTACCTCGCGTGTGGGTTGATCGCCGTGTGGAACGGCGTCACCCGGACACAAACGCCTATGGTCGACCGGTCAATTTTTTCGTCTCTTCGCGCTGTCGCCTTCGCCGGCGTCGTGCTGCCCGCGCTGTTGGTGGTCACGTCGCCCGCTAGCGCGCAGACCTTCGAAGAGTTCCAAGCCACGGCCACGGACCTGCGTCCGGAGTTCACGAACCCCCGCGTGCTCGGCATGGGCGGCGCGTTCACGGGTGGTGGCAACGGGCTCGGCGCGCTGTACCACAACCCCGCCGGTGTTTTGACCGCGGGCGTGTACGAGTTCGACATCGGATTCCAGCGCACGTTTGGCACCGAGGGCAACGCGTTCGGCGTGGGTATCGCCGACGCCAAGACCAACCCCTCCATCGCCGCCGCGTTCGCGTACTCGTTCGCGTTCGGTCGTGACCCGGCGCTCCAGCGCGCGTTCGATGCCGCGGGCGATTCGCTCGAAGACGCCAACAGCCGGTTCCGCGATCACGACATCCGCGGCGCGCTCGCGTTCCCGATCGTGCCGCAGCGCGTCTCCATCGGCGCCGGCCTTCACTACGTGCACGCCAGCCGCGGTAGCTACAGCCAAGACGTGTCCCGCGAGGTCACCATCGAGCTCACCGACGAGAACGGCGACCCCACGGGCGAGACGCAGGTGCAGACCGAGATCACCTCCGACGACTTCGTGATTCGCCACTCCGGCCTCACGCTCGACGCGGGCATCTTCGCGCTGCTCTCCGAGGAGATCTCGTTCGGATTCGCGGCCCGCAACCTGCTCAAAATCGACGACTGGAACCAGAACCGTCGCCTAGAAGCCGGAATCGGCGGTCACTTTGAGGCGCTGCACGTCGAGGCCGGCTGGTTCGCCGAGCAAAGCGACGAGGGCAAGTTCGAGAGCGGCGCGAACGTGGGTATCGAGTACAGCGTGGTGTCCGCACCGCTCCGCCTCGGCTACCGCTACGACGGCGCCACCGGATCGCACTTCCTCGCCAGCGGCGCGGGCTATCGCTCCGAGAAGGTCGGCGTCGACATCGGCTTCGAGCAGAACATGTCGAACCGCCCCGAGCGCCGCCTGTCCGTGGGCATGTCCGTGTACTTCTAATGGCGTACTGGCCCGCATGTGCGCGGCGCGCGCGCCGTCGATTGTGAGCCGTCAGCCGTGAGTCGTAAGCCCATCCCGTCGCTGCCCAACGGCGCCGTGACGCCCGTGCCCGACCTCGACGCGCGCATCCTCCGCGAGGAGGACGGCGTCATCGTGGTCAACAAGCCGCCGGATCTACCGAGCACCGGCCGGAGCCTCGATGACTCCGACTGCCTGCAGTTTTGGCTCATGCAGCGCGAGCGGCGCATGGTCTGGGCGGTGCACCAACTCGACGCCGACACCTCCGGCGTAAACGTGTTCGTGCGTCGCAAACCGCTCGTGCCGGAGTGGCAGCAGCGCATGCGCTTTCCGAACGGCCAGAAGACCTACTTGGCCATCGTGCACGGCGCGCCGGAGTGGGACCGACGGCGCGCAGCAGGCCCCATCGGCTTCGTGCGCCGCGGCGACTGGAACGGCAACGCGATCGTGCCCGACGGCAAGAAGGCCGCCACGCGTTTCACCACGCTCGCCCGCTCCGCCGACGGCCAGTTCGCGCTGCTCTCGGCGACGCTGGAGACCGGTCGCACCCATCAGATCCGCGTGCACTTGCAGGGCGAGGGGCTCTCGCTCGTAGGCGAGGAGTGGTACCGCGACACGCCCAGCACCGCGCACCCGCGACAAGCGCTACACGCCGCCAAGATCTGGTTTCGCGACGGCACCGCCCCCCCGATGATGGCCCCGCTGTCCCCCGATCTCATGGCGCTCGCCACCCGACTTGGTCTCGTCGACGCTGTGCGCGCGTGGTACGACCCCGCTGCGAATGCAGGGGCCGACACCGCTGCAAACGCAGGGGCCGACGCCGCTGCAAACGCAGGGGCGACGCCGCTGCCGGACCGGGCCAAGACCGGGCCTCCACTTCTGACGGAACCGACCGATGAGCAATAACCCCAATCACGTCCCCGCGCTGGTTCTCGGCCTGAGCCCGACCGGCCTGCTCATCATGCGCAGCCTGGGTCGCAAAGGGATCACGGTGTACGGCGCCGACTTCACAAGCTGGGGTCTCGCGCGCCCGTCTCGCTACTGCGTCCACGCGCCCGAGCTCACGCTCGCGAGCCAGCAGAATGACGGCAAGGTGCTCGCAGACGCGATGGTCGACTTCGCGTGGCGCCTCAACCTGCCGGCGGGTGAGAAGCCCGTGTTGTACGTGACCAGCGACGCGTACATCGAGATTCTGTGCCCGCACTACGCCCAGCTGGAGCCGCACTTCCGGTTCTCCACGCACCTGGACGACATCGCGGCCCGCATGCTCGATAAGCGCACGTTCTACGGGCTGTGCGATCTGCATCACGTCGACATGCCGCGCACGTACTTCCAGCAGGACGTGGACGACATCGAGCGCATCGCGCACGAGATGATCTACCCCGCGATCATCAAGCCCGCGTACATCCACCACTTGGTGCAGGAGCTCGGTGGCAACAAGGTGCTCGAGGTCGACGGCCCAGACGCCATGATCCCCGCCTACCGCAAGCTCGCCGAGGTGGACGACGGCCTGGTGGTACAAGAGGTCATCCCCGGCGGCGACGACCACATTATCATCGCGGCTTGCTACATCGGCGACACCCACGAAGAGGTGTTCGTGGGCAAGAAGCTGCGGCAGTTTAAGCCCCGGTTCGGCAGCGCATCGTTGGCGCTCAGCGAATGGGATGACCACGTCGCGAAGACGTCCGTCGCGTTCCTCCGAGCGGTCGGTTTCCGCGGCCTGTGCGGCGTCGAGTTCAAGCGTGACGCCCGCGACGGCAGCCTCAAGATGATCGAGGTGAACGTCCGCGCGACCCTCTGGATGGGACTCACCTCCGCCGCCGGCGTCGACCTCCCATACATCGCGTACTGCGACCTGCTCGGCGTTCCACACGCGCCGTCCAAGCAGCGCGACGGGGTCAAGTGGACCTTCTTGCCGCGCGATATGCAGAGCGCCCTCTACTACGTACAGACGGGCGAGCTCACGCTCAGCGATTGGGCCGCGTCCGTGCGTGGCTGCCGCCACGAGGCCATCGTCTCACGCGACGACCTGCTACCGGCCGCGTTCATCCCGCTCTACGCGGTCGCGCGAGCGGTGCAGAAGCGCTTCGGTTCGTCCGACGACTGAAGCCTCTGGAACGGACCCATTTGGCGAACTGGACCCACGCCGGAGCCCCTTCCTAAGCGCATTCGATGTCTGCGCCCCCCGGCGTGAGCGCATTTGATGGCACCCCATCCCCCTGAGGTCTCCGCCCCCACGCCCCCTTCCTGAGCGAAGTCGAAGGACAGGTTCCAACCCGCTGAGCGAAGTCGAAGGACAGGTTCCAACCCGCTCGGCGTGCCGACTGACGCACCCCGGCCAGTCTCCGCCCCCCGGCCTGAGCGCATTTGATGGCCACCCCGTCCCCCTAAGGTCTCCGCCCCCATCCCCCCTTCCTGAGCGCAGTCGAAGGACAGGTCCCAACCCGCTCTGCGGCCCGACTGCCGCACTCAAGACGGATTCATCGGCCCCCGCGCCGATTCGACCGGCTCCCTAGCGGCCGGCCTTCGCGAGCAGGTCCTCGTAGAGCGACTCCCAGGCGTCGACCATCGTCGCCAGCCCGAACGTCGTCTCCGCGTGGGCATGGGCCGCCGCACCCATCGCGGCGCGCTCGTCGTCGGTCATCGCCATCATCTGCATCATCGCCGCGCGCAGGTCTTCGTATCCGGGCGTCTCCGCCAGGATTCCGACGCGGTCGTTGGGCAAAATCTCGGGGATGCCGCCCACGCGTGTACCGATGCATGGCAGCCGCGCGCTGATCGCTTCGATGAGGCCGTTGGGCGAGGCGTCGTACGTAGAGGCGAGCACAAACGCGTCGGCGGCGCCCAACAATCGTGGGATGTCGTGCCGCTCGCCGAGCAGCTGCAGCGCGCCGCTCTTGAGCAGGTCGGGCGCCTCTTTGAGCAGCGTGGCGTGGTCTTCGAACAGGCCTCCGGCGGACACCATCCGGGCGTGCGGATACTGCTCCAGCACAGCGCGGAACGCCCGCACGAGCGTGGGGTAGTTCTTCTCGCGGCGCAGGTTCGCGACCACGAGCCAAACGAACGCGTCGGCTTCGAGGCCGAGCTCCTCTCGTACGGCGACGCGCTCGGTGTGGGCGCGCCCGAGCATCTCGGTGTCCAACCCGTTGCGCACCAGCCGCGCTTTGTGCACGCCCGGCAGACCGGCGCTTCGCACCTCGTCCATGACCCCTTGCGAGTTGAAGACGATGGCGTCGCTGAACGGCGCAAAGGCTTGGTACAGGCGGGTGCGCTTGGTGCTGTTGGTCACAGGCGTACGCACCGACGTGACCACTGCGGGAACACGGGCGAGCTGCGCGGTGGGCGCCGCGAGGGCGTTCGCCGCGCCCAGGAACGAGCTCACCACGTGCGGCCGTTCGCGGCGCAGCAGGCGGAACAGTTTGACCGCCGCGCGCGGGTCCGGCCGGCCGCGCGACATGCCGAAGTGCACGAATGGAATCTCGGCCTCCGCCAGCGGCTCGGCGAACGCGTTGCGGTCGATCATCGACGCGATCGTCGGAGACCACCCGCGGGCTTTGAGGCCCAGCGCGAGGCGAACGAGTTGGGTCTCCGCGCCGCCCCGACCGAGCAGGGTAGAGCACAGCACAATGCGACGGCTCATGGCGTGTTGGGCTCTGAAATCGCCGTCGGCGCGAGCGGCTTGGCCAGCGGGTCGTCGGCGCGTTCGGGCAGCATCAGCCGAGCGACTGGGACGCCGCCCACGATGTGCTCGCGGACGATCTCAGCGACGTCCACGTCCACGTCTTCGATGTGGTACCAGACGCCTTCTGGGTACACGACGACCACGGGGCCGTACTCGCAGCGGTCCAGGCACATGGACTTGTTCGACCGGCAGTCGCGCACGCCCGCGGCAGCCAGCTCTTGCGCGAACTTCATACGGATCTTCATGCCCAGCTCGCTCCCGCAGCAACCGCGTGGGTTGCCGTCTGGGCGCTCGTTCAGACAGGTGAAGATGTGGTGCCGGTAGAAGTCGGTCATTCGGGCTGCAGGTCGTCGGACATGGCGCGCACCGTGCGGCCGATCGGCCCAAGCACCGCGGCGGTCGCGGCGGCGAAGAACGGCTCGTGAACGCCCGTGCTCTTGCCCGCGTACACCACGTTGTCGCCGGCGAAGTTCACCAGGTCACCGCCCGCTTGGCGGATGATGGCTTCGGGGCCGCAGGTGTCCCACATGGAGCACTTGCCGCTGAAGTTGAAGTACACGTCGGCCAAGCCTTCGGCGATGCGCGCCAGCTTGCAGCCCACCGAGCCGTGTTGGAACTGCTGGGTGATGCCCAGCTTGTCCGCGACCGCTTGAATGCGCGGGTCCGGGTGGTTCCGCGAGTTCACGATGATGGTGTCGGAGGGCGCCTTGGTGGCGGTGCGCTCCAGCCGGACGCGCTCGCCCGCGGACACGCGCCAGGCGCCTTCGCCTTCGGCGCCGTAGTACATGCGGTCCATGGCGGGCTCGTACACCACGCCGGCGACGGCGCGGCCATCGATGGCCAGGCCGAGCATGACGGACCACTCCCCATTCTTGAGGATGAAGTCCTTGGTGCCATCGATGGGATCGATGAACCACACGCGGCCGGCCTGCGGGATGGGTCCCGTGAAGCCAGACTCCTCGCCGATGACGAGGTCGTTCGGGAACGCGTTCGCGATGCCTTCGCAAAGGAACTTGTTCACACGTTTGTCGGCTTCAGTGACCGGGCTGCGGTCTGCCTTTTGCTCGGCCGTGATGGGGCGCGAGTAGATTTCCAATGCGATGGCGCCGCCTTCGCGCGCCAGGTCGGACGCGATTGCGAGCTCTCTTCCTAGGTCTGTCATTCAGCGTACAGTGACTCAATCACCTCAGACCAATTGGTGTTCACGATCCGTCGCTTCACTTTGAGCGTCGGCGTGAGCTCCTTGTCTTCAACGGTGAGGTTTCGGGGCAGGATGGCGAACTTCTTGATCTGCTCAACGCGCGCGAACTTGTTGTTCGCCTCGTCGACGCCCTTTTGCACGAGGTCGCGCACGGTGGCGTTCTCGTGCAGCGTGGCCGCATCGAGATTGTGCTCCGCCGCGTAAGCCGCCGCCCAGTCGGGGTCAATGGTCAGCAAGGCAACGCAGTACTTTCTGCGGTCGCCGATCATGACGGCTTCGTTGATCAGCTCGATGTGCTTGAGCGCCGCCTCGATGTTCTTGGGCGTGATGTTCTTACCGCCCGCCGTGATGATGATGTCCTTCTTGCGGCCGATGATGTGCAGGAAGCCCTCATCGTCGAACTTGCCGAGGTCGCCTGAGTGCAGCCAGCCGTCGGTCAGCGTCTCCGCCGTCGCCTCGGGGTTGTTGTAGTAGCCCATGAACACGTTCGGGCCCTTGACCATCACCTCTTCGTCCTCGGCGATGCGAATCTCGACGCCGGGGAGCGCGGGACCCACCGAGCCGAACAGGGTGCATCCCGGCCGGTTGAAGCTCGTCGGACCGCTGCCCTCGGACTGGCCGTAGACCTCGTGCACGATGATGTCCAAGCTCGCGAAGAACTCGAGCACTTCTTGCCCGATCGGAGCGGCGCCCGACACCGAAACCCGCGTGCGGTTCAGGCCGATCGCCGGCTTCAGCTTCGAGAAAATCAGCTTGTTCGCCAGCGCGTACTTGAGCGCCAGCAGGCCCGACGGCTCTTGGCCTCGCGTCCGCAGCGCGCTCACCTCGGTGCCAACGCTGCGCGCGAACGCGACCAGCTTCGCCTTGGCACCCGTCGCCGCCGCCAGCTTGCCAGCGATGCCGCCGTGCAGCTTCTCCCAGATGCGCGGGACGCCGAAGAACACCGTCGGCTGAACCTCGGTGAGGTTGTCCTTCACCTTCTCCACCGACTCCGCGAAGTACACCGCGTAGCCCGTCGTCGCCGGCACGTGGATCGAGAACATCTGCTCGGCGATGTGCGACAGCGGCAGGTACGACAGCGAGCAGTCGCCAGGACCGGCGCTCGTGATCTCCTGCGCCACGTCGGCCGTCCACGACAAGTTCTTGTGCGACAGCATCACGCCCTTCGGCGGACCCGTCGTACCCGACGTGTAGATCAGCGTCGCCAACTGGTCGTCCTCAAGCGCGGCCATCCGCGCGTCGAACTCGGCGTCTTCAACCGCCGAACCGACCGCCATGAACTCGTCCCACGTCATCGCCAGCGGGTCGTCGATGCCCACGCCGCGGAAAAGAACCACGTGCTTCAAGTGCGGGCATGTGTCGCGAATCTCTTCGATTTTCGACCACTGCTTCGCGTCCTCGATCAGGATGACCGACGCCGCGCTGTGGTCGAGCACGTACTTCACTTCCTCCGCCGAGCTCGTCGTGTAGATGCCCGCCGGAACGCCACCAACGCTGAACGTCGCGCAGTCGAAGATCGTCCACTCCGGCGCGTTGAATCCCAGGATCGACGTGGTGTCTCCAGGCTTGATGCCCAGCGAAATCAGCGACTTACCAGCCGTGCGCACCTGGTCAGCGTAGCCCTTCCATGTGGTCATTTTCCAACGGCCACCCACCTTCTCGTAGTAGCCCGCCGCGTCGGGGTTCTTGCTGCCTTGCTCTTGGATGCGGTGCGCGATCGTATCGGTGGCCATGGGGGGTCTCCGTGCGGCTGCCGCGGCGCGAGAACGCTGCGCGGCGGACATGTGGTCGATGGTGGTTGGAAGTCGTTCACCACTATGACGTCGGACCCGTTTTCGTCAATGGAGACGCGCCGTTGCGAGAGCGTGCTTTTCAACTCCAAACCCGGCGCGGTCGCGCGCAAAACACCGCCCGCGCGCCGTGTCCGCTGGTCCCCCGCGCTCCCTTCCAGTACGACTCGGTCATGAACGTCCGAGGCCACCGCGCATGAACGTCCGAGACGCACTCCGCGCCCGCAATCCCCGCTTCGCCGCCGCCGAGTCGCTGTGGCCAATGACCGCGATGGCGCTCGTCGTCGCCGGCCTCGTCTACGACGCGTTCTTCGACGTTCACGACGGGCCCATCACGTGTCCGCTGCTGCGGGTCACCGGCGTTCAATGCCCCACCTGCGGCATGACGCGGTCGTTCGTCGCGCTCGGCAACGGCGACATCGGGTTGGCGTTCGCCGTTCACCCGCTCGGCCCGGTCCTCGCCTTGTTCCTCGTCGCGACCTTCGCCGCGTGGGTCGCACGCGTGATCGCCAACCGTCCGCCGAGCGCCGCCGCCTGGGTACGACAGGCCTGGTGGGGACTGTGCGGCATCCTGTTACTGTATGGCGCCGTTCGCGCGTTCTGGCCGGAGCTCCTGTGACCCAACCTATCGCGCGTTCGTTTTCGCTGCTCGTGGCCGTGTGGCTGCTCGGGGGCGCGCTGCCCGCCCACGCCAACGATTCGGCCATCGGCGCGTTCGCGGGGCAGCTTCGCCCGGTGCAGGAGACGCGCATCCACATGGAGCGCGAGGACATCGTGCTCGAAGAGCGCGGTGGCGATTGGCACGTGACCGCCCGCTACTGGTTCAGCAACCCGACCGACCAACCGGTCACGCTCCGCGTCGGTTTCCCGGAACGCGATCTGTGCGCAGCAGACGGCGACACGCTCGACCCGAGCTCTCGCGATATGCACATTTGGATCGACGATGAGGAAGCCGAGCACGAGGTCGTAGCGCTCGCGTCCACGCACCCTGAGGCCGCGGCCGATTGCACTGTGCGTGCGTTCGCTTTCGACTTGTCGTTTCCGCCCGGCGCGACGCGGCAAGTGGACCACCGCTACGTGCAGTCAGCCTCGGCGGTGGGCGATTGGGGCAGCGAGATTACGTACGTGACCGTCACCGGCGCCAACTGGGCGGGCCCCATTGGCCACGCGCGGTTCACGTTCCGGCGGGCTGTGAACGTGGTCAGGGAGGTGGGCTCCGGGGCCCCGGCGCGGCCGGCGCTGGCCTTCCAAACGCGTTACACCACGTCGCTCGGGGTACAGAGCGCGCGGCAGTACTTCGACGCCGGTGAGCGCATTAGCGAGGTGGTGCTCACGGGCACAGATTGGACGCCTCAGACGGATCTGACGGTCACGTTCTACACCCGGGCGGCGGCGTTCTATAGCGGCGGTTTCGTGCATCCGATCGACCTGCCTGAGCACGCGTGTGTGGAGAGCGAGGCGCTGCTGTACATGCTCGAGAATGCAGAGGACCGCCGGCGCGCGGTGCTCGCGGAGCTCACGGATTCCGAGCTGCGAGTGGCGCGCAACGCCGCGTACGCCGCGCACGGATATCCGTTTCAAAACGAGGAGTTGCGCGAGTTCTTCTACCGGCCAGCGCGCACCGTTCCGCCGAGCGAGAGTGGCGGGGACTCGTCTTCGCTGACCGCGTTCGAGTTTGCACCCAACGCCGACTACAGCGACGGGTTGATCACGCCGCTGGAGCGCTTGTGCATCGCGGCCGTGCGGGCAGAAGAGCGCCGCCGGTCGGACGCGGCGACGGCGCCGGCTTCCGCGACGGACGCTGCGCCCGAGTAGGGCGTTCGGGAGCAGCTGTGCGCCGGGTCGGAGTCCGCGGCGACTGCGCCGACTAACGGCCTTCCGGCGGCTGCCAGAGCTCCACGCGGTTGCCGTCGGGGTCGGCAACCCAGCCGAACTTCCCGTACTCGGATTCTTCGACGTCGTCATCGACGGCGCAGCCTTCTTCGCGGAGGGCGGCGAGCAGGGCGTGCAGGTCGGCGACGCGGTAGTTGATCATGAACCGGGCGCCGCCCGTTCCGAAGCTCTTCGTGGTGTCCTCTTTGAATGGACTCCATGTGGTGCTTCCGCCGCCGCCGGGGTTGTCGTCCGACGTCCATTGAAACTCGCAGCCTCCCCAGCTTTGTACGTCGATACCAAGGTGGTCTCGGTACCAGGCACGGAGCCGGTCGGGGTCGCTAGATTTAAAGAAGACTCCGCCGATTCCGGTGACACGTTTCATAGGCTCGCAGTGGGTGGGGGGCGCGGGGCGCCGGGAGAGTATCCCATGCGCCGCGCGTCCGCGCCACCCAGCGCTTCGGTCAGCTTCGGCCCGGGCTAAGCCGAGGTCGGGTTGCGCTACGGTACGACGCCAGCGCACTCGACGGCGCAGCCGAAGGACTCGCTACAGGACGCGTCGTCGACGCAGGCTTCACAGGCGTCCGCGACGTTTCCGTCGTCGCTGCCCGAGGTGCAGCGGTCGATGCAGCTGTCGACGTCGTAGCTGGAGTCAAAGCAGTCCGCGTAGCGGTTGCAGACGCTGCGGCAGTCCGATGCTTCGTCGATATTCTCGGCGAGGGTGCCTTCGCAGCCAAACGTAACAAAGAGGCCGGCGACAGCGACGACGGGGATGAAAGTGCGCATGAAGTTCATGGTTCCTCGAATCGTGAAGGGGCGTGGTCACGCAGGTTTACAGAACCCCAGAACGGGGCTGCCAAGAGGACCACGGAAAGCGGACAAAGTAAAACGCAGAAACACGGCGAATTCACTTTGCCCGTGCAGCAACCGTAACACGATGTGAGGTGAATGTAAACTCACGCGCCCTTGCGGCTGTCGGTGTTGCGGTTTTGGCGCGTCCGCAGGCCCGTCTCTGCGCGGGTTGCAGCCGTTTGTGTACCCCCGCTAGTGGCCGCGAAGCTCGGCTGCGAAGTCGTCAAATCGTGTGCGAAACATGTCCGCGAAATCCTCGGGGCGGTCGAGCGTACGGAACATGTCGAGCGACTCGCGTGTGAGCGTGCCCTCGAAGAACACAGCCACGTCTTGGGCGGCCTTCCGGCTCTCGGACAGCCGGGCCTTTGCCACCGCGCGCAGCTGCTCGGCGCAGTCGATGGGGATGCGGTGGGTGGCTGTGGCGTGCATGCCCATATCGTGCACCAACGCTGTGGCCGGACCGCGGAAGTCGCGCAGGGGTCCGCGCTGCTCCTTTTCGGCCAGCAGGAGCCGCTTGCGGTTGCGATGCGCGAGCAGGGGCCGCACGTGGCTCGGGACGGTGGCGGGGTAGCTGCCGCGCGTGATGTAGCCCACCCATGGCTTCACGTTGAGGCGGCCAAACACGGGCACGAGCTGCGGCGAGAACCCCAGCGGGATGTTCATCGCGTCGGCGAGCTTTACGAACGATGACGGTGTGGGGACGCAGTCCACCTCGGCGTCGCTCCATCCGTACCCCAGCTGGCTTAGGTACCGTCGCATCGGGTACGAGAAGCCGTGAATTCCGAGCAGGTAAGAGTACGCGTCTACGCCCTCCATCAGGTGCGTGGGGAAGTCGATGGCGTAGGCGTCGGGGACCGGGCCGGAGATGCGGCGCACGATACAGGGGGCGCCGTACAGGATCTCGATCTCGCGAAAGAGTGGCGCCAGCAGGGAGGCCTCTACGCCTAGCGCGGCCGTTGGGACCACCTCTCCCGTGCGGGCGCCGTGCTCCCAGACGGGCTGTGCGTTGGCGAGCGCGGTGGTGAGCAGCGCCAGGTGGCGCGCGGTCCAGGCGGTGATGTAGTTGGCAAACGCTTCGACAAACGTGCGAATGTCGTCATTTTGCGGTTCCGATGCTGTCCGGGCCTCATAGGTCACGCCGAACAGGTCGCCGCGCCGCCACGTTGGCGTGCCGTCGTTGAGCTGCGCGATGGCGGTGACGGTGTGCGCTCCCAACCGTCGTCGCCAGCGTACCACCGGGCCCGCGGACACGTGCACCTCGTCGAAGTCGAGCGCCAGCGGGCCGCACAGCGCGCGCAGGGCGGGCATCTCAAGCGGCACGCGGAGCACGTCCTTGCGGATGACCTCCGGGGTGGGGCGTCGCTGAGAGTCAGACGCGTGCGCGGTGGGGGTGTCAGACGCGTGCGCGGTGGGGGTGGTGGAGTTCATGGGGACTGGATTAGGTCAGTTCCGCATGTCGCGCCATGCCGATTCAGTAGCCGTCGAGGGCCATGTTCATGGACTCGCCGAGCGTGTCGCGCTGCTGGCGGTCGAAGAGCACACGCTGTGCGTTGTCGTACAGGAACTTCTCGAGCACGCCGTCGCGCAGTTGCATCTCGCGGGCTTCGGTCACACACCGCTCGATCGATAACACGGGGTGGTCCGAAGCAAACATAATCTTGTTCTTTCCCCGCGTGTTCATGAACTGAATCAACTCGTCGGGGAAGTACTTGGGCGCGAACGCCGATGTCATCAAGTACAAGTTCCGGTACTTGATCATGAGCCGGATCGCCTCACGCCACCAGGGATCGGCTCCGTGTGCCATGATGACAGTGAGCTCCGGGAAGAACAAACAAACATCGTCCAGGTGCATCGGGTACTGACACATTCCGGGGGCCGGCGGACCGGGGATGCCGGTGTTGACCGAGATGGGAAGCGCGAGCTCGCAGCACGTGGTGTAGATCGGGTAGTAGACCCGGTCGTTGGGGGGCAGGTTGAAGAAGAAGGGCACCACGCGGGCCAGCACCACGGGGTGGTTCTTGGCCAGCGCCTCCAGCTCGCGCACCGCCTTCATGCCCTGGCGCGGATCCACGGAGATGGACAGCACGAAGCGGTCCGGCGCAAAGTCTGGGAACGCCAGAATGCGGTCGTCCGGCTCGTGCGCCCGCATGGTGATCACCGCCTTCTCCACGTTCAGCGCGTCCATCTGCTCGAGCAGCGACTCCGGCGACTCGTCTTTGAACATCGCCTCGCCGCGCTTGAAGTAGTCCGTCGATACGCGCTCCAAAAAACGCGCCTTGTGGATCGACCCCATGTTCACGTTCACGAACGTATCGATGGCGCGGAGCGGGCGGTCCGGCTGCGATGGGGTGGCGGGTTCCGGTGTCGTCATGAGCGCTGGGCGAGAGAGGAGCGAACGGTGTGAGTGAAACGTGTTCTAGTGCACCACGCTGAAGCGCGGAAGGGCCTTCTGAGGGGAGGCCGAACACTTCAACTTTCTGCCCGCCTACCGTTGTCAGTGCATGCCGAGACCGGGTACGAAGGTCGACCCCGGTGCTCTCCTGTCGCCCCCCGCGAACGATGCCTCGCTACGAACCCTCCCGCCTCTCCTTCTCCCTCATCGTCACGCTGTGCTTGGCGCTCGGCGCCTGTGGCTCCAGCGACACACCGTCCGGCGGCGATGCGGACGCGGATGCTGACAACGCGGACATCTCGGCGCTGACAGATATCGGAGGTTTGGAGCGGGACACGGACGACGACGCGGTCGACGACGTACCGGAGAGCGACACGGACGACGACGCTGCTGCCCCCGATGCGGCTGATGACACAGGCTCTGAGGACGTCGCGTTGGACGACGTGGCCGATACGGGTGACGAGGACGCGAGTGCTGAGGACGTCGCGCTGGATGCGGACACTGACGACGTGTCGGGCGCGAGTGACGTTGCGAGTGACGTTGCGAGTGACGTTGCGGCCGACGCCACCCCGGATGTCGTCGCCGATACGACGGCAGACGTTGAACCCGACGCTGCGGTCGACACGACGCCAGACACGACGCCAGACACGACGCCAGACACGACGCCGGACGTGGAGACGGACACCACGCCGGACGTGGAAGTCGACACTGCCGAGTGCGGCATCGACAGCGATTGTGATGACCTGGACGCTTGCACGGTCGACACCTGCTCGGCTGGCGTCTGCGGATACACGCAGCTGGACTCCGACAACGACGGGAGCCCGGACGGGGCGTGCGGCGGCGCGGACTGCGCAGACCTGGACCCGGACGTGGGGGCGGGAAGTGTGCGCGGCTGTTTTTCGGAGTGCGGCGCGTCTGGCACCGAGATGTGCGTCGACGGGTCGTGGTCTGGTTGCGACGCCCCGACGGTTTGCGCGTGCACCCCTGGCGCGGAAGGCACCGTCCCGTGCGCGCGCTGCGGTACCGCCATCCGAACGTGCAACAGCGACGGTCAGTGGGGGCCCGCGGGCGCGTGCAACGACCAAGGCATCTGCGAGCCGGGCACGCAACAAGCGACCACGTGCGGCGAGCTCTCGTGCGACCCGCCCGTGACCGGCACCCAGATGGACACCTGCACGTTCGAGTGCACGTGGGCGCCCGGCGCATGCGTCGGCGCTCCGGAGTGCTGCCCCGGCGTTGTGGAGATGAACCCGTGCGGGGCGTGCGGCTCGAGCGGCCGCACGTGCGACGCGTCGGGTCAGTGGGGAGATTGGTCGCTGTGTTTTGAGCCGGAGTGCTGCCCCGGCGAGACACAGACCCAGGCCTGCGTTGGAGGCTGCGCAGGGGACGAGCAGACCCGCAGCTGCTCCGGCGGCTCCTGGACGCCGTGGTCGCTGTGTCTGTTGAGGGAGTGCTGCGCGGGCGACGTCGAGGTCACGCCGTGCAACGAGTGCGGCTCGCAGTCGCGGACGTGCGGCGTGGACAACACGTGGGGCCGCCGGACGTTGTGCAACAACCGCGGGCTGATCGGCCTGTGCCCGGCCTTCGAAGAGTGCAATGAGAGCGGCTACTGCAGCTGCGACGAAGGGCCGTGCTGAATACGCCGAGCTCGGCGTGGGGAGGTTGCGCCGCCGATTTGTAGCGGCTGACCCCTTGGCTCGCGGAAGCGAATTACTCAATCGCCCGTTGTCAGGGGGCGCGCACACCGGCTACGCAGGGGGCCCCTCCTGTGCTTCCCCGTCGCCCCCCGCGTATGCCCATGCCTCTTCGAGACCGCCGCCCATTTTTGCTTTGGATCGCCGTGCTGCTCGGTTTGCTCGTCGCGTGCGCGTCCAGTGATACGCGGAGTGACGTTGGCGACTCAGACGACGTGGAAGACGCGGATATCTCGGCGCTCACCGACGTGGGGGCCATGGATCGCGACACGGAAGCGGCGGACACGGACGACGCCGCGGACGACGCCGCGGAGGAGGACGCACCGCAAGCGGACACGAGCGCCTTGGACGTAAGCTCGGACGCCTCGCCCGACACGGCGGATACCCGCGAGTGTCGTGTGGCCCGCGAGTGCGACGACTTGGACGACTGCACCATCGAGACGTGCGTGGCCGGCGTGTGCGGATACACGTTGATCGACGCCGACAACGACGGGAGCCCGGACAGCAC
Organism: uncultured Myxococcales bacterium; assembly: GCA_965367675.1. Taxonomy (GTDB): domain Bacteria; phylum Myxococcota_A; class Bradymonadia; order REDH01; family REDH01; genus CBDUJZ01. The sequence goes on from CBDUJZ010000086.1 coordinate 20,171, forward strand.
ATGTGGCGGCTCGGACTGCGCGGACTTGGACAGCACGATCGGCGCCGGGAGCACGCGGGCGTGCGCTTCGGCGTGCGGGGCGACGGGCGTCGAGATGTGCGCGGACGGCGTGTGGACGGCGTGCGACGCGCCGACCGATTGCGCGTGCACACCTGGCGCGGTCGACAGCGTCCCGTGCGCGCTGTGTGGGACGGCGACCCGAACGTGCGGGGACGACGGACAGTGGAGCGAGTTGAGCGCGTGCGGTGACCAAGGCGTCTGCGAGCCGGGCACCCAACAGGCGGTGTCTTGCGGAGAACTCGACTGCACATCGCCGGTGGCGGGGAGTCAGATGGACACCTGCACCGTGGCGTGTGTGTGGTCGGCCGGAGCGTGCGTTGGCGCGCCGGAGTGCTGCCCGGGTGCCACGGAGTCGAACGCGTGCGGGGCGTGCGGCTCCAGCGGCCGGACCTGCGACGCGTCGGGTCAGTGGTCGGATTGGTCGTCGTGCCTGGAGCCGGAGTGCTGCCCGGGAGAGGCCGAGTCGCGCGGTTGTTCGGGCGGTTGCGACGGTGACAGTCAGTCTCGCGCTTGCGTCGATGGCGCGTGGTCGGGCTGGTCGCTCTGCGAGGTGCCCGAGTGCTGCGCCGGACAGATCGACGTGACACCGTGTAACGACTGCGGTTCGCAGACGCGTACGTGCGGGCTCGACAACACGTGGGGCCGACGTGGCCTGTGCACCAACCGGGGCCTCACACGCGAGTGCCCGCGGTTCGAAGCGTGTGACCCGAACGGATACTGTGGATGTGACGAGGGCCCATGCCCGTAGTCAGGACCAGACCGTGGGCGGCGCTGCTGCTCGTCGCCGTGACGCTGTTGACCGCCTGCCGCCGTGACGCTCCGGAGGCCGAGATTCGGCAGACGATCGCCGACATGGTCGAGGCCGCCGAGGCCCGCCAGCTTGGCGACTTCATGGACCACATCGCCGAGGGTTATACGGACGCCGATAGCAACGATATCGCGGCGCTTCGCGGGCAACTGTTCGTGTTGTTTCAGCGCACAGCGTCGCTGCGGATCACGCATCGCATCGAGTCGGTGGCGGTGGGCGTGGCGGCCGTTCCGGGCGGTGAGCCTGACCCGTCACAGGCGTCCGCGGTGGTGATCGCCGGCATGGCGGATGGTCCGATCGTGGACCCCTCCTCGAACTCTCAGGTGATGCGGTTCGAGCTGGAGTTCGCGCGGGACGGCGCATGGCGGGTCACCGAGGCCGACTGGACGCGGGTGTCCGCAGGCGCGCTGCTCGGACTTTAGCGGTCGAGCGCGGGTCGGCCTGGTCCCGCGAAAGCGCCAGCCGAGCGCCGGATTGTTCCCCCACGAAGTCATCCGGAGCCCGTCGAGGGACAGCCTCAACCC